>JAEUVK010000019.1 GCA_016787135.1 Chitinophagaceae bacterium
TTCTCATAATTCCCTATGCCATAATTATATTCCCGGTAATGCTGTGTTTCCACCCCATTGAATAATTGCCAGGGATGAACGACAGGACGTTGTTGTATATCAAATTGAGTGAACAAACTATCCAGTTCAAAATTGTGCCCCCCCTCATTTCCGTTTGCCCACATAATGACAGAAGGATGATTCGCATCATGATCGATCATTTCCTTTAACAGCTTTGTCCCTGTTGGTGTATCGTAATGTCCATGCCATCCGGCTAATTCATCCATCACAAACAAACCCAGTGAGTCGCACATGTCGAGGAAATGATCATCAGGAGGATAATGCGACATGCGAACAGCATTCATGTTCATGTCTTTCATCAGCAACACATCTTCAATACTGTTTTGCCGGCTCATTGTTCTGCCAGTCTCCGGCCGGAACGAATGACGGTTGACGCCTTTGAATTTCACCTTTACGCTATTCACGTAGATACCGTCACGCTGTTTGAGTTCAACGGTTCGGAATCCAAATTTTTGTTCCACCGTATGTACAAGTCGCCCATCTTTATAAATTGTAAAAACTGCCTTGTATAAATGAGGAGATTCAGGAGTCCATAATTTAGGCTGTTGAAATTTTCCTAATACTAAAACAAATTTTTTATCAGCCGCAACTTCTGACGTATACGCATTTCCAAAAAACTTACCGTCTGCATCAAAAATTTTTATTGTTGCCCTTTTTGCAACATCAGGTGAAGGGCCAGTAATAGTAGCTGTAAAATTTCCATTTGCATCACCTCTAATACGAACATTTTCGATATGCACTGCCGGCAAGACCTCCAGCCAAACCGGTCTGAATATTCCGCCGAATACCCAGAAGTCTGCTCTTCGTTCAGCCGCATTCACTGATTCGTTCGCTGAATGTTTTGCCACTGTCACTTCGAGCAAATTCTTCGATCCGTATTTTAACAGTTTGCTAATGTCATATTTAAAAGCATAAAAAGCTCCTTGATGTACTTCACCAGCTAACTTGCCATTTACTTTTACTTCGGCATCGGTCATCACTCCTTCAAAAACGATATTGATCACTTTGCCTTTCCATGACGACGGAACATTAAAGGTATGTTTGTATAAGCCCTTTTCTTTACCCTTCAAACTGTCTTTTACAAAACCATAATCGTATTTACCAAATCCCTGCAATTCCCAGCAGGAAGGAACAGGTATTGTTGTCCACTTGCCCGCATTCATACCGCCTGTGCATAAGAAATCCCAGCCAACTGTATTGTCACTACCGGTACCAGAGAGATAGACCTTTTCTGTCTGCTGTGCAAAAGACAGACTGAATGTCAAATGCAGAATGCAGAATGCAATACCAATATGTTTGATCAGTTTACTCATTATTCATAACTCTTAACTCATAACTTTCCCGTCACTCTCTCCAGCTTCAGTGACGAAGCCGCTTTCTTTCCATTTACCCATACACTTAATCCCTTTCCTTTTTTATACTTCAGTCCTGTTTTATCCCAGATAATAGTAACGATCTTGCCGTGATATAAAATATTGTCCAGGCAAAACCAATCCCATTTTTGGTTCGGCAGCAAAGGATTTACCTCTACGGTATTATCGGCACGTGGTCTTAAACCCACTAATCCTGTAATGACGAGATCATTAAAAGTAGAGTGATTATAATAGCGGCTTCTTTCTTCGTCTCCCTTCAGCCAATACCCTGTCTTCTCGTCAAGATATTCTCCGACATAAGGGCGGCCGCGATAGTATTGTGATTCCACATAAGTCTCGAGCAGATCAAAATAATTGCTGTCAACTACATAATTCTGCCTGTAATTATTCAGCAGGTTGGCCATCGCTGTTAAAGTCTGTGAAGTAGCAAAGGGCCATACAGCGCCGTCCCATTCGCATTTGCAACAGCCATGCGTACGGAATTGCGGATGGCTTCTGTCCGCCGTTGTAATACCAAAGGGAGCGCAGAAAGTTTTTGTATCGGTCAGGCTTTTCCACGCTATGTTATACTGGCTATCCGGCATATTGAAATACCAGGGAATAAAACCGATCTCTTCTCTGACATTGGCTAAAGTATCCCCCTGTTCTTTTCTTACTTCAAAAAACTCATCATTGCTGCTCCACAAACTCTTTTGCAGCAATAATTTTATTGCTGCAGCATCGGCTGAATACTTAATTGTCCCCGTGGTTTTTCCCGTCATTTGATTGATATATGCCAAAGCCATCGCATTCCCGAACATATATCCATTTATGGATGGCCGCGGATTCTTTTCCTTTCTGCCACCGCTGATCGTTTCTTCCATCGCATCTCTCACATCATATTGCCAGAACAGTCCACCCGGAAATTTTCTTTCTTCTTCCCATGCTGCATAGTCTGCTTCCAGCTCAGGCAACAGGTCAGTGATGAACTTTTTATCGCCGTTCACCAGGTAACGGTTATAAATGGCATCCATATTCCAGCTGCTGTAAAAACGCAGTTTCTTCAGCGGTTTCCCTTCATTGCCGCGGTACCATACATGCAGATTATCATCCATGTATTTTTTATCATGCAGCCAGCGTGATTCATAGATATGGTGCCCCAATGCGCTGCTGATCAAATTATATTTATCGGCATAACTTCTCT
This sequence comes from Chitinophagaceae bacterium, assembly GCA_016787135.1. Classification (GTDB taxonomy): domain Bacteria; phylum Bacteroidota; class Bacteroidia; order Chitinophagales; family Chitinophagaceae; genus VBAT01. The sequence continues at coordinate 2,617 of JAEUVK010000019.1, forward strand.
GCACCAGGAACTCTGTAAACACAAACCCCTGTTCCGTTTTCTTAATATGTTTTCTCAAAGTCCACCAGCGGTAATAGAATATTTCTTCAAAATTCTGCTGCGGGCATTCAAACAATGGAATATTCTTTTTCATCCATCCCCACGCACTGTCGTTCGGGATAGCCTGCCTGATATTCTCATCCTCCATCTTGTTGAAATAATCAACATAATGTTTAAACCGATCAGCGCCCAGCACAAAAGATTTCACCGTGCCTTGCGCATTTATTCCTGTGGAAATAACAATTAGCAATATGACAGCTAAAATCCTCATCATCTGAAATTCCTGTTCGTCATGGTTCAGAGGTTTTCAAATAGTGTATATAATAAACTGCTTCTTTGCTCTTTTTATCAGCACCCGGCAGATCATAATTCTGGTCGGTTGGTGTATCGGCATCTGGAAAACGCCGGGTAACTCCGGTCCTGAAAACGATCCTTTCCACGGATCGTACGGGTGCAAAACATAAATTATTATTCGGTTTGCCTCCGTTAATACTAACCGTATAAAATCGTGTCGTTGTATTCAGATCGATCCTTACCGTCAATGTTTCAGCTGCATTGTATTTACCCAGGTTTTTATTCCGGTATCCCTGTTTCGTTAATATATTACCTGCCGGATCAAGCATTAAACGGAGACAAGGAGTTCCTTTGGCATCCACCATTTCAATTTCCAGCTCACCGAAATCGTTTTGTAATGGAGTAACAGAAAATTCGGCGACAACCCTTTTTGCTTCCGGAAAAATGCGTTCGGCTTTTGCATAATCAAACGGATCGCTATCATGCAATGCCAATAAATTATTTTCAGGCTTAACCCTGCATAAAACCGGGCTGTAAATATTCCAGTTGCTGAATACGGCCCCATCAGAAAAATTCTCATTGACATGTTTTGTCTCACTCTCTTTTACCGGCACCCGTATCCTGCTCACCCACATATCTTCTTTATTCATGCTGTACGTCACCCACATATTCCCATCTGCAGGCTTGCCATCTATTTCCTGGATACCCCGTACATATTGCGGACCATAACTCTTATAAGCTCCCCCATACCGCATCGAAGTGATCTCGCCATTTACCAACAACAGGTTAGTATATTTTAACCCGTCGTCACTCACACTTACGGCTAAAGGCCAGCGGAACTCAGAAGGATTGTACACAGTCGCATATTTCCCGTCGCCGGTGCGTTGTCCCCATATCTTCGCATTGGCATTTACAAAACCCGGTGCACGGGCAGGGTTGTACTGCCAGTTCCGGCCCTCGTCCTTACTGATACTGGTCAGTGCGTACTTCCATAACCCTACTACATTACCATTGGGCAAATGATAATAATTGAATGCTTTGAAGTCCTTTTGCAGGGGGATCAGCGGGTCGTTACGGTCTCCTTCTTCTACCGTCTGCATCATCAATAACGGAGTTGACAGTATCTCTTCACACGCAGCAATCAATCCTTTATCTTTTGATGACCTGTAAAAAGGATACGAGGTATTCTTTTCATTAAAGGAATGATTGTAACGCAGGAAATAAATGGGCCCGAATGTGCCATCTGCTTTTATCTCCCGTATGACCCGTCCGATACCATTGCCATCATTGGGATCATCTTTTTCGCCTAATACGATACCATAATAAGCCATCGCAAACAATCGTTTCGATGCAGATGTGTAAAATCCGATCCGCTGATGCATCACAGCGTAGTTGTTCTTTGCCGTATCCTTTCTTCCTTCTTTGACAAAGCCATCGGGTATCTTATATGGAGGAAAAATAACTACAGGATAACTCCAGTTGTAACCGTCTTTGGATGTTTGCAGTAAAGTCTGCCCCGGCGGTTCATGCTCGCCAGCCGGATTGCTCAAATATTCTAAATAAAAGGTATTATTCCAGTAAGCAAGCATCGGTGCATGGTTATATGTCCATGACGTAACACCAGTATCTGCACGGTTAGCCCGCATCGTCTGTATATTATGCACCCCGACAACCGGCGACAATTGCCCATGATGATAGTCCACATTGGACAGCGTGATGCCGGTGTAGCGTACTGTATCCTGTGCCAGTAAATCTTCAACCCCAAAAGAGAAGAAAAAAATGATACCATTCAGTAAAAAGTATTTTATAGCTGCCCTCATTATGGTTCCAGTTGTTTCAACAAATGTTTTACAAATTTTCTTTTCACTGCTACGATCGTTCCATGCTTGTGTCCTGCCGGCACAATCACCTTACCGGTTATATTCTCAAAACGGATAAAGTCTTTAGTGGCAGATGCCTCATATGTCTTTTTCTGGTATGAATCATAATAGATCAGCCACTCATTATTCACTTTAACCACGGATGGACCTTCGGTGAAATTTTCTGTAAATGCTTTGGATGGATTTTTCCATGGCCCCAGCGGCGTTTCTCCAAAAGCTACTTTAATATCCCGTTCCGGTCTTGTGTTGTCTTTTAGTATCAATATATAATCCCTGGCTGCTCTTTTAACGATCACTGCATCGATCACACTAAAGCCGGGATCGAAAAACAGTTTAGTTTCGGTGAATGCGACAAAGTCTTTTGTGGTAGTGTAATACAGGCGGTGATTATTGTTTTCATCCTCTATGCCCTTTTCAAATTTTCCGGGCAGGCAGCTCGCCCACACGATGATGTATTCGCTTTTCTCATTATCATAAAACAGTTCGGGGGCCCATACATTTACGACATTTGATTTCACCGGCTCTATTTTTGATTCAAACGGATCAAACATCATCGCAGAAAAATACTTTATATCTTCCCAATGCAGGAGGTCGTTACTTCTCGCATAACCAAACCCATTCCCTCCTTTCCATTCTGTTGTCCATACCAAATGAAATACACCATCCGGACCTTCAATCATGGAAGGGTCCCTCATTATTTTATCCTTCCCAACGGAAGGCTTCAGAAGAATAGTATCAATCCTTTCCCAGTGATAACCATCATAGCTGTACAGCATCCGCAGTCCCTCATTGGCGGGCTCTCTGAAAGAGGTAAACAGATAAGCTTTACTGGTACATGAACCCAGCAGGAATAATAGTGCTATGGACAGACATGTTCTCATTTTATTTCTCCAGGATCAATACCCAGTCATTTCCGTTTTCTTTTTCCCCGGGCGGATCGTATTTGTTTGTTGCAGTATTCCGGTGTTCAGCGATTACCTGTTTTTGGCCGGTACGGGGATCAAACCAGCTTGCCTTTGAAGGGTTAAAAGGTAGTTTAGCCATCGCTACACTGAACTCTCTTCCATTATACACATAAAACAATGCGTAATTCTTTCCTTGTGTTGCTGCCACCCGTTCATATTTTTCACCATTGTCAACCACCAGTTCCTGTGCAGGTATCCTGTCGAAATAAGATCTGCCGAGCATCAATTTTTTTAAATAGATCATTTGTGTTGCCCCAGGTGACAGAATAGCCTGTTTCCAGTTCATGGTTACCCCATAATTCGCTGTCCAGTCACCCATTTTATTGAACTGCATCACCGCATTCTCGCCATAGGTAAAACCTGCGCCGCCTGCAAATACACTCCAGTAAGCGTAACGGCGGAGGTCAGCCGCTTTCCACCTCGGCTGCAAACTATCATGCAGGCCATGGGGGATATTTTCATACGAAGGTTCACCATCAAAGGTGGGTTTGACAGGTTGCAATTGGTAGTCTGTATTGATGTATTTCCAATTGTCTTCTCCATAATGCCTCGATTCGCTGCTGACTGTATCCTGCGCATAATTCTTATGCCCGCTCTGGAACATATTGAAGTCGAGCCAGGCTTCATTGTGAAACCAGTCGCTGGAAGAAGTACGGCCGCGTGGATGATAGGTGATCAAATGTTTGCTGTCATACTTTTTCAAAATAGTACCGATCGCTTTCCATACGTCCATCCCTTCTGTTCCTCTTACATCGCCACCGTTCAGCCAGATGATATTATTTCTGTTCTTATAACGGTCAGCGAGGAACCTGGCATAGGCCTCGCCCTGTTGTACGTTCACTTTTCCTCCTTTTACATTACTTCCCCACACCGGCACCAATGCCATGTAAATACCCCTTTTGGCCGCTTCACCCACAATGAAATCAACATGATCCCAGTAATCGTACGCTTCAGCGTTGCGGTGATCGTTGCCGGGTGTCACATTGGGATTTGATACATCTTCATTGATCAACGCAAAATCACCATATACATTTTTTGTATTGTTCATATCATGCAGCACCATCACCTGTATCACGTTAAAGCCCTGTGTCTTTCTTGTATCAAGATATTTAATAGCTTCTTCCCTGTTACACTTTACAAATAAAAGCCAGCCTGTATCGCCAAGCCAGAAAAATGGCTTACCATCAGCTGTTTGAAAGAATCTTCCGTTCGATGAAACTCTCAGTAAAGGCAAACCCTTTTGTGCCTGTACGAAAAAAAACATTATCGTAAATGCTATCGTAAATACCTTTCTCATCTTTTTACAGTAACCGGCGCTTTCTCCAGTTTCCTTGTTTCGCTGTTATAAATAATACTATTCTTACCATCGCTCAGCACGTACTCATTTTTATTGCCCGGGATAACGGGCTTCATTGCCGCTGCTGTTTTCAGCAGTTCTTTATCAATACTCTCCGGCAAAACGGGCAAGCTGCCACCAGCCATGAATACTGCCATTCCGAAATCCGGGTAGCTATCGCCGGAATAAATAACTGCTTTGGAAGGATATTTATCACGGTATTCTTTAACCGCCCTGTACACCTGTTCAAAGCTTGTCTTCTTTGGTTTCAGCAATCTTGCATGCTGGCGGGGGGCCAGGTTTTGTCCGCCTTTTGGCGCATACAAAGTGCCATCGGCCTGGTAATGCCAGTAACGTATATCTATCAGGTCAATAATCGCAGCGTAAACAGGCAGGCTCAGTACGGAGTCCTGTACATCTTTTGTGACGCTTAATCCAATGAGGGGATGCTTGCCTGTTTCTTTTTCCCATTCCTTAATTACGTCAAGCCAGAATTTTACAAAATGAACAGGGCCTGTGAACTCTTCACCTATTAATTGTATCACCCCGTTATTGTCCTTGAAATTATTTAAACACTGACGAATATATTTTCTATGCAATTCCCGGCGAACGGGGTTCGAAATATCATAAAACTGTTCTGCATAGAATATCCGTTTATCACCTGCATAATTGACCGGCTCTGTAAAACCGGTGTTATTGATATTATTAGCTGTACGCCAGGGAAAATCAGCATAATGTGCACCTGCTTCTATGATATTATGCTGGAAATAGTTCTGGTGCACCAGCAACAATCCCTTTTGATCCGCCAGGTCAGAGAACTGTTTCAACCGGCCCCAGTAAAATGCATTGTATTTAGTAAGGTCATATTTGCTTAATCCATCCCAGGCCAGTTCTTTACCACTTCGGGCAAAAGGCAATTCATAGAATGGCGGCCATACTTCGCCATCCATTCTTCTGATCCTTTCATGATCATCTCTTCTCCGGTCATACCACAAACCATAGTTATGTTCGATAGCGACCGTATTGGTCTGCTTCATTTCATTGGTTACTTCATTCAGATCATCTGTCAGTCCTTTACCTGTTCTGCCCGGGACAAAACGGGTGATATGTGATCTTGCTTCCCTGATATCTTTCGGGGTAAGACCACCACTCCACCATTGCACTCCCTGCCTTTTCCCGGTCAGCAATTCCTCGCCTCTCACTATCCATCCGTTTCTTATAGCAAGTGCAGGCGCCTTTGCGGGAGTAATGGTAGAGTTGACGCCGATAGCATCAATTGTTTTGGCTATGCCTGCTGCTGTCGGGATCGGGTTACGCTTTGATGCCTCAGTTATCCATTGCTTCAATTGCATCCGAGGTGTTAACGCCTGCTTCGTAAGTTCCATGGCCGTTTCAACAGACGGACTGCTGCTGGCTTCGGTAGGAACATATAGTATTTGTGCCAGCTGGTCAACGTTTTTATTCAGCCGTTCACTGAGTTGTGCATAATATAGACTTCTTGGGGTAATAGTATTGTTGGATTCTCCCCAGTAACCGTCACCACTGAATTGTGCCCAGCTTCCGAAAGCCCAGTTCTGTGCATACGGTGGCTTATAACAATCAATTTTTGACGCGGTACAATTCCAGAATACACTGTTGGCGGCAGCCCATCCCGCACCATTGGCATCTTGTCCGCGATTGCCAAACCGCAATGCATTGCCATCCACACTCACTACATCAAACAATACACCGCTGGCCCAGCTGTCAACAGCACCGCTGAAACTATATGGCTGTACAGATTCACATTGTACAAAAGCATTCGGGCCCGGTGCACAATATCCCACGGCAAAATCATGGTACCCGTTCTCTGCATAACAACGCTGAAATAATGTTTGCTGGCCGGCGGTTAAAAATGTGTAGCGTCTTTGCCCGCCGATCTCTGATACAGGATGCAATGAAATACAATCTTCCACTGTTACCCTTTTGGACGTTTCGAGGACATTGACGGCAGAACCGGCAAAATTTTCAAATACTATTTGACGAACCCATACGTCCTGAGCATTTTCGATATCGATGGCATTCCACCGATGATCTTCGTCCTTTATATTACTTATGTCATACGTTGAAATGCAACGCAGGTTCTCGACACCACAATTAATCAGCCTCTCATTGCCATTATAAAAATAGAAAGTGGCGCCCCCGAAATTTGTATCCAGCGAAGTGGTAAGCGGAGCATCTAAAAAAACAGTTGTTCCTTCAATTTTGGTAATCGCCCTGTCGAAATACAGGTCTCTGTCTCCGGGCTTCCATCCTAATGCCGATATACCTCCGCCAAAGATCCCTGTTCCCAATGCATCGATCCATTCTTTCGTCGATGGCCGGCGGATAATAATTCTACCGGAAATTTCTTTGAAAGAAAAAGAACTGCCCCCATCAAACTTAGTTGCATTGACCGGTACATAGGCATCCCTGACCTTTATTCCGGGGAGATCTTTAGGGATATCATTCTTACCGGCAATTCTTATCAATGCAGATCTTTGCGTACCTGTACCGATGATAGTCGTTCCGTTTTTATTCATACCGCTGCCGCGCAATACCACACCACTGACCTTAATTTGTAATTGTCCGTTTACTTCATATGTTCCTTTCTGTAATAGTACCGTACCGCGAAACCCATCGGCATCTGCAGGCAATGACGCCACATAGTCCAGCGCAGATTGTATCCGTAATGTAGCGTCTCCTTTCAGTACCGGCACCACAACCCTAATTTCAGGTGCAGGTATCGGTTGTTCGGAAGCCTTATAACCACAATAGGAGAAATCAGGGATGCGGTTACCCATGGAGTCGGGAGTATAAACAAGTCTGCCTTTGGCAAAGACAAGAGGAGGAGCAGGTCTCGTCTCCTTCTGGGCTGTCGCATTAACGAACAGGGCAGCAACAGCCATACATGCCATTGCCGCCCGGGTGAGACAATTCCTTTTATTAAAATCTTCTGATGATACTAAGCGATTCAAAACTGCTGGTTTTTTCGCCTGCCGAAAACACGATAAATCTACTGTTATTTTAAAATCCCTTTACTACGGCAGGCCTTACATTCTGCAATGACACCACACTATTAAGGTACTCTTCTATGTTCGAATAACCCGTTTTATTCTTCGAATATTTTAAAGCATCTGAAGCATCATTCGGGTTCAGGCCATTCCTTTTTTCCCAGTCATCAGGTATTCCGTCATTATCACTGTCTTTATAAGCCATCCCTTTGTATTCAGGATATCCGCCCACCTGTGCCGGATCAGTAATGATACCGATCTTGTAAGAATCGATAGGCATACGGCGATGTTTGAATTGAGTAGCCGGTAATGGTACATTGGGATCGTATGTGATCTTTCCTGTCCGCACCTGCTCTACGATCCTTGCATCCACTGCATCCCGTTTAGGCAATGTGGCGCCGGCATTGGCGAGAACATATTTCTTTGCTTCTTCGGCAGTAAGAATGGTAAGCGATGGCATAGGCAATGGTTTCGGCCATTTAATATTTGCCGTATATTCTCCTGTACTGTTTTCTTCTTCCACCTGTACACCGCCATTCCAGTTGTCTTTTGTTATTTCAGGATAGCCTTCCATGATGTTACCATTCACATAAGCTCTTCCATAAACACGGTATTTTAACTTACTCCTCCCGCTCTCCGGTTTCAGAATACGGTGCCCTACATTATTCTTTGGAGTGGCCGGCCCCGGCTTGAAATAGTTATTGATGATATTGAATTGTGCCCTGTAATCACCACCATCGATAGAACGATGTACCCAGTTGAAGACAACATTATTGACAAAATTGAAAACACCATTCCAGCCGACAGAAGGGTTACGGCCGGCATTATTGGCCCAGAGATTTCTCATGAAAGTACAATTCTCACCCCCGAGTGTACTACCAAACGCATGGTTCCAGGTATCCAGTGCTTCACCGAAGATTGAGTTCTGAATGGTAATATTCACCGTAGGGAATTTGTCTTCCACTTTACCGGTACTATCATTATACATGTGCCGGTACATACTCATGTTCTCATCCAGCCCCCAGGTTGCGCTCACATGATCGATCATAATATTACCAATAGGATTGCCGCCGATAGCATCATCCCTTCTGCCTACCCATGTTTCACCACGGCGAAAACGCATATAGCGAATGATCACATCATGCGTGTTGATCCAGACACTTTCACCGGCAATACATACACCATCGCCGGGTGCAGTTTGTCCTGCAATAGTTATGTAAGGGGCCCTGATAATAACCGGCGTTTTGATACGGATGATGCCGGCCACATTGAATACAACTATTCTTGCACCTCCCTGTTCACAGGCCCAGCGAAAACTGCCGGGACCATCGTCATTGAGATTTGTTACCACTAGTACTTTGCCGCCTCTTCCGCCGAAGGAGAATTTACCGCCACCCTCTGCTCCGGGAAATGCAGGGATATCCGCCTGCGGCAGCTCATCCACTCTTGATGCCCAGGGAATGAAAGGCTTCCCTTCTTTGGCTTCTTTCTCTATGATAGGATAAGCGACCGCCCAGGCACTATCGGAGTGTTTGCGTGCGGCATCCAGTAAAGAATCAGAAGCTCTCTGCACATCATGAGGAATTTCAGGATATTGGGCTACTGCTAATTTCATAAGGCCCATTAACAGAAGCACCATCCCCGCTTTCTTACTACTGAATTTCATTTTTCGTTTTTTTTGTTAGACGATCATTACAAAAAAGAATTGCACCTCCAGCCGCTATTATTATGATTAAAAAAAGAGAAAGTATAAACCCTTTCTCTTTTTTATGTTGGTACTGCTGCACCAGTTTCTATCGTTCTATTTTAACATCAACATTTAAATAACTGTCCTTTGCCGGAGTGGATCCATTCGCAAAGTTCACCTGCAAACAACCTGCTTTCCCATTCGCTGTTCTGAAGAAGACCAGGTTACCGGCTACCAGCTGAGTGACCTTATTGCTGGTTCCGGAAGCAAGGTTGGTGTTCGCTGCAGAACGTAACCCTCCTGCCGATGTCAGGCTCGCAAATGTAGGGCTGGTGGCCTTCTTCATTGTAGTAGCGTTTTTCGTCCAGGCGGAAATATCATAATAAGGTAATTGCCCCTGGGCTGCATTCAACGAATACAAACAGAATTTCAGGTCATCAGTGGTACTGACAGTACCCATACCAGTCGTATCGAACATGACCCCGAAATCTATTGTAGCACTGTTAGCAGCACCGGTAGTATAGTTAAATACTTTACCCAGTTCAGCATCCATATAACAGGTGTTGGTCTTATCAGTAGTATCAGGCACCCGCAGGAAGCGATAGGTATAATTGTAGTAGTCAGGAGTTACAGTCACCACAATATCTTTTGAACCAATATAGACACCGCCTGAATCATGTGCCACAATCCGGTAGAGATATTGTCCGTTGGCAGTATCTGCACGAAGTTTTTTTACTGTTGTGTAGCTTGCCTGTAGTGGATTCAATGTATCACGGGTAACAAATGCGGTCTGGTTCACCGGGTTTTTCTGGATGCCCACGTATTTCATGGGACGATTCGTACTGATGGTAAAACTGAAATAAATGCTGTCACCGGGATTCACTGTGATATCATCCACTACGAACTTAGGCCCCTGGCTGCTTAGCGTTACAGTGGCATTACTGACATCGACCGGGTCTGTTTTTTTCTGGCAGGCAGTAAACAGCGTTGCTATGATGGCAAGTCCCGCTATATATTTTTTCATACTATTCTGTTCTTTTTTTACAAAATTGAATTACTGGTAAGGATCAAATGTGCCGCCGGACCAGCCAATGGTTTGCTGGATCACCGGTGTCTGTGTAAACAGGTTCGGCAGCGGATAGACATAATATTTATCCGGGATGTTAATAACGTTGGATCCTTCCAAAGAAGCGATCACCGGCGTATTGAACATCGCTGTATAAACAGACAGGTTATTCAGGTTGGCCGTATCCCTTGGTTTGAAACCTGAAGCATTCACCATATCAAGATAAATTCTTCCGGCAACAGTACCTGTACCTGCATAGTAAGGAGGTTTTGGCGCCACTTTATAGGATTGTCTTGCCGTGATCAGTCCGAGGTTACGTGTTCTTCTCAGGTCAAAATAGCGCATACCTTCCATGGCAAACTCGATCTGGCGTTCATTCAGTATCAGTGAGCGCATCTGTGCAGCGTCAGTAGCAATAGAAAGGCCGTAGTCATACGCACCGGCAACAATGCCTGCCCGCTGGCGGATCAGACGAACCATGTCCTTTGCTTCGGTAAGATTACCTGTTTCATTAGCACATTCAGCAAGATTCAGAATAACTTCCGCGAAACGCATTTCGATCCAGTCCATACCGCTTCCGCCTCCTGAATTGGAATTGTACACTGCCTGGGCTGCAGTCAGTGTAGGATTACACAATCTTTTACAATAGAAACCGGTAACAATCGTTCCCGCTGTTTCATCAAGTACTCCGGTGTAACTCCATTGTCTGCGGGTGGGTTTATTACTCAAAGCCCAGGGATCCCCATTATAGGCTATTGTGGCATTGAATCTCGGATCACGGTTTAACCAGAACTGTACAGAACTATAATTAGAATTGGGATCTGTGACTGGGAGACCGTTGTTCATCAGGTAAGCCTGCACCAGGTTCCATGTCGGCTGATTCGAACCGCTTCCTCCTGTTGTTTCCGAAAAAGGGCGGGTAACATTCTCAAGATTTGTACCCAGGTCCTTGGATGTATTGTATTTTCTGACCAGTATTACTTCCTTATGATCTTCCGTAGTGAAAATGTTACCATAATTTGGAATAAGACCATAGCCATCGGCTACGCAGGCATTATAGGCAGCTTTACAGGCTGTATATGCATCGGTCCACCTGGAAGCAATGTTGGTGGGATTGAACTGGGGGCTTGCCCAATACAATAAAGCTTTTCCTTTTACAGCAAGGGCGGCGCCGCGGGTGATACGTCCGATATTGCTGCCGCTCCATGATGCTGGAAGATAAGCGGCCGCAGAATCCAGGTCCGTCGCAATCGCCGCTATACATTCACTTGTTTTTGCCCTAGGTACAGCAAGACCGTCCTCATTTTGTCCCTGCGCTCTTAATACCAGTGGTACACCTCCATACAATCTTACCAGTTTAAAATAAGAATAGGCACGAAGGAAAAAGAACTGGCCCTTTAATTCTTTTCTTGCAGACTCCGTCAGCGAAACACTGCTGTTAATTCCTTCTATGGCCAGGTTACTCCGGCGTATATCAGCATACCGGTTTGCTGTAAGGCTTGTGCCGGTAGCAATATCCGTTACTGAGTTTTCAACAAGCGTGCCGTACAGGAAAGCAGTATTGGCATTGTTCAATTCATCGGAAGTATTATGAATACCGCCAATCGTAGGCCATTGTGGCATCACGAGAGCATATGTACGGTTCAGGAATAAACCAATGGCGCCTTCATCTTCCCATGTAAGATCAGATTCCATACCGTTGGGATCTTCGATCTCGAAGAAATCTTTTTTACAGGATGGCAGCAAGACAAAAGATACCAATCCTGCAATTATGATTATCAGTTTTATATTTTTTATATATTTCATGATCTGTTGAATTAAAAGTTTACAGACTAACATTTATACCCACAGACAATGTTCTTAATGTCGGGTAGTTGGCAAAGTTGCCGGTATAAGGATCTTTATACTTCAGCGGGTTGATTATACTCCATAGGTTGGTACCTGTCACTAACACCCTGAAGTCAGGGATCTTGAATTTTGAACTGATCCTTTTCGGCATCTGGTAAGACAACACCATATTGTTGATCCTGCTCTGTGTGCCATTGACAGCCCAGAAAGTAGATGTTTCTCTTGCCAGTGGGGCGTCAGCTCTGGGAAATTTAGCATTGGGATTATCCGGTGTCCAGTAATCACTCCAGAAAGCAGGGGCATTCTGCGTGGTAGTAGGCACCTTACGGGCTTCTGAATCATAGAAACGTTTGCCGCCAATCGACAGGTTCATATTGGTCTGTAAACGAAAATCTTTATAAGTAACGGTGAAGGTCATACCAAACACCACCAACGGAGTTGTTCTATTGAACATAAGCGTCACGTCATTATCATCGATCTTACCGTCATTATTTACATCCTGGTAATTCATAAAACCTGCCTGTGGCTTTTGACCACCGATAGTATAGTTCGGATACTTAGCAAGCAGCGCATCTACTTCTTCCTGCGAACGAAGAATGCCGGTAGCAATATAACCGTAGTTGTTACCATTGTATTTTCTTGGATCTTTCCCGATAGGATTAGAAATACCATTCTGGCCAAACAGGCCAAAGTTGACCGGACTATAATATTGACGCAGGATCATACTGTTTGACCAGCCAAAGTTCACATCGGCATTAAAGGTCCAGTCACGACCGAAATTGGTACGATATCCAACAGTAAATTCAGAACCCCAGGCCAAGGCTTCACCATAGTTCACCACGGCAGTAAGCAAGCCTGTAGTAAGAGGCAGGGCACTGGCATCAAGCTGATTGAAGGCATCGTAAGTATAACGCTGGTAAAAATCTGCAGTGATATTGATCTTATTATTTAATAGAGATGCATCAAAACCCACATTCAACGTCCTTGATTTTTCCCAGGTGGCAGCCGGGTTGGGATACAGGTTCGGATCAAGCCCGTTGGTAAATACATTGCCAAACAGGTAACCGGTAGTTTGAGTAAACCGGCTCACGTATGTTTTATTGGTCACACGGTCTTCACCTACCATACCATAGTTGGCCCTAATTTTCAGGTTGTTGACAAAGTGAATGTTATTGCGGAAAAAGTCCTCATCGCTGATGCGCCATCCCAATCCCACTGTCGGGAAGAAACCCCACCTGTTATCCGGTGCAAAATTGGAAGATGCGTCAGCACGGCCAATGAATTCGAAGAAATATTTGCCACGGAACGAATAATCGGCACGGCTTACATAAGAACGCTTGGCAAACTGTATTCCCTGCGGGTTGCGGATAGCGTCTGTAATAGAGGCGATACTGGTAGGATCATTACTGAAAGCCCAGAACTCATCTACGCCAGCTACCAATTGCTGGAATTTGCTTAGAAATATATTGCGGCTTTCGGATTCACCCTGATCCATACCCACCAGGGCAGAAAACTCATGCTGACCGATCTTCCGGGCATAGCTAAGTGTACCGATCAACTGGTAACTGGATGACGTAGTAGTACCTTCAGAAATCTGGTTATTATTGGTAATGGTCGTCCAGGGAGTGGTTGCATTGATGGAGTCAGAATACAACAAGCCATTGTTTCCATTACGTACAAAATTGGCTACGCGGTAAGAAGGATAATATTGCTTAGAAGTAGAGTTACGATTCAGTTTACCAAACTGTATTTTGGCGGTTAACCCTTTTACGAAAGTGGGTTTATACTCCAATGACGCATTCACACTCAAACCCTGTGATCTGTCTCTTGTATAGTTACCGGAATTGAACAGCCCCAGCATACTCCAGTTACCGGGAGGATTCGGACCGTTGAACCAGGTTGGTTGTCCATTGATGGATATTGGCACCCATTTCGGTGTAAGATACATGGCACGGATAGACAGGTCATCTGTTTCGCCGTTAGCTCCTTTCAATGTTCCTCTTTCTTCATGGTTAAAATCAGAAGAGAAGCTGATATTGGCAGTCAGCCCATCGATAATCTTTGCATCCATACCGGAACGGATGCTGTATTTGTCCACAGTGATGCCACCATAGTTTCCGTCTTCTTTATAATAACTGCCACCGGCAAAGAAAGTAGCTCTTTCTGATCCGCCGGTAACATTGATCGTATGACGGGTCACCTGACCGGCTTTCCAGATATCATCATACCAGGAACGATCAGGCATGGACCGGAGTCTGTCAAGATCAGCCTGGGAAAAACGTGAGGCCACGGCAGTATTGTTAAGTTCGTAACCATCATTAAGCATTTTGGCATGCTGGTAAGCAGTAAGGGTCTTGGTCTTAACCGCTTCATCACTTCTGCCCAGATAACCATTGTAAGATATCCTTGGCTTTCCGGCCTTGCCTTTTTTAGTGGTGATCAGCACAACGCCTTTAGCGCCTGCAGCACCATATATAGCAGCGGACGCATCTTTTAAGAAAGTGATGTCCTCAATCTGGCTGGCATCAAGGTTTTCGAAGAATTCAGGATTAGTGACCTGATTGTAAAGAGTCGGGTTAACAATGATACCGTCAATCACGTAAAGCGGCTGGTTGGCAGCACCTGAACTGGTACCCGGAAATGTGATGGAGTTACGAATATTGATATCAGTGGTTGAACCCGGCTTACCGGATGCAAAACTCACTGAAACTCCCGGCACACGGTTGATCAGTGCTGTACCTAGATTCGCTACCGGAAGATCGGCGATCTCGGCAGCTTTTACAGTAGCAACAGAGCCCTGCACATTCACTCTCTTCTTTGTACCATACCCAACCACCACCACATCTTCGAGTTTGTTGTCGAGTTTGAACAAAGGAATGGCTAAGACAGCTCCTGTTCCGGCTTTGATTTCGTAGATGCCATAACCAACATAAGAAAAGGTAATGACAGATTCGGAAGAAGGTACTTTAATGGTAAAATCGCCGGCCGCATTGGTAGTAGTGGCGGTCTGAGTGTTCTTCACTCTTACCGTTACGCCTTCAAGCGGCGCCTTGGTTTCCTGATCGGTCACCTTGCCTGAAATCGTTCTTTCCTGTGCCATGGCGAAAAAGGAAAAGCATACCGTAAGTGATAGCAACAGCAGCTTTGGTAGTCGCAGACAATTCATATAGCATTTGGTTTTATGATGTGAGAAATTTAAGCAATCATTCTTCTTGCCGCATTGCATTACTTGCTTTTTGCAGCTTCTCTTTCCTTTATCCTTTTCTGCCAGGCCTCCGTTTCTTTTTTCAGATCGTAGCCTTCAGCAGACAGGTAATTATTGATCCTTCCTTTATATTTTCCGAACATTTTATGTTTATCATCGGAAGATCCTTCATCCATGGCCAGCTCTCTTGCTTCCTTCAGCCAATTATATATCTTCTCTTTTTGCACACTTGTCAGGCCGGGCAACATATCCTGGTAGGCTGCGTAGGTAATAGGGAAAACTTTGTACGTCATTCCGTCCTTTACCTTATCTACCTGCTCTTCAGTAAGATCCTTCCTTAATTGAGTAATAAACTGTTCATGAAGCTGCAACAACTGTGAAAATTTTTTTTCTTCCTGCCTTTTAATTGTTGCCGTTTTTTCTTCCGCAGAAACAGACTGAGACCTTATATCCGCAATGACATTTTTACTTTGCTCATGTATCGTGTTTAGTTGTATATATTGATTAACAAGGTCATTCACCACCTTATCGTATACGCCCGAATCGGTGATCCCTATTGTATTCACGATCTTCGCCGACCTTTCTGTAAGTACTTTTTTGTACTCTGTTTCTTTTTGCATGGCATCGCCGGGCTGGGCAAACACCTGTAAACAAAAAAATGCAGCGCCTGTCAATAAAAGCACACGTATCACGAAGTTGAGGCTGAAAAAAGAAACCGGATAAGTCCTGGTTGCCGGAGCTGGCAATACTTCTTTATGCAGAAGTTCCTTTTTGGCAAGCAAAGTTTCTTTCATCCCGGAAATTTTATCGTTAGTGTAATGACGAATGCTGCAAACAGTTACTTTCATTCATCCCCCTAAAGGTACAGGGAGGGTAAAGGCTTAAAAATGTAAGGTTTCGCTATAAAGATGGAATATTTTACTATTCAAACCGGTAAAATATTTCCGGGAACGATTGCGTAAATTATCTTCTCAGTCGCTCGTTTTCAGCGACAAAACTGCCGGCAACAATCCTGCACTGTCTGCTTTTAATGTAATATTTCCCTTTTTTCCAGCTGATTGAATGATCGCTAACGCCATCCCCTTCCAGCATTTCCTTTCAGGGCTTTTTAAAGAAACGGTATCGGCCTGGTAACCGTTGTCAGTTCCTGCGAGAATCCCATTCCCCGAAACAGAAAAACGGATAAGGTTGTCCGCACCGGGTACCGTATTGCCATTTATATCTACGACCCTGACTGTAATAAAGGCAAGATCTTTATCATCTGCCCGGACAAAAGCCCTGTCGGCTGTCAGTTGGATCCTTGCCGGTTTGCCTGCCGTTCTGATCTCTTTTACCAACACGGTCTTACCGTACTTTCTTGAAATAGCTTTTAATGTACCGGGAGAATAAGGTACCCGCCACATCACATGCAATACATTCGCATTCTTTTTCTGCCTGCCCAATGATCTTCCGTTAAGATATAGTTCCGTTTCGTCGGCATTATTATAATATGCCCAGACATCAACTGTATCTCCCTTTTGCCAGTTCCAGTGAGGAAAAAGATGAAGCACCGGTTTGGTGGTCCATTCACTTTGATACATATAATACACATCTTTCGGGAAGCCTGCGAGATCAACGATACCATAATAGCTGCTTCTTGCCGGGAACTTTGAATACGGCAAGGGCTCTCCCAGAAAATCAAAACCACTCCATACAAAGATGCCGGCCATATGCGGATGATTCTTTACAGCCAGCCATGTCTTTTCATGCGTGCCGCCCCAGTAAGCATGAGTATTGTCGTATGCAGCAGCCGTATAATCCTTGTTGCCGTTTGAATTTGAAAAAGTATCCTGTGCCTTGTAATCGGACGGCCAGATACGGATACTGTCCGAAGGGAACTGGTACACGCCTCTTGTTGACAGTGCCGAAGCGGTTTCAGTAGCGATAAACTTCTGTCC
>JAEUVK010000054.1 GCA_016787135.1 Chitinophagaceae bacterium
CTTTGGTGTTAACAAATTTGCTGTTGTGGACAGAGATGATACGAGAGATGTGGTGATCCTGAATCAAAACGTGGAAACCAAAATTCAAAAAGGGGAGACGCTGATCATCGGTACCTGTTCGCCGCGAAGGGAAGAGATGGCAATCGGTTTTTTGCAAAAAGCGTTACCGCAACTGAACAAGGATTTCAGGATACAGACAAAAGATATACGTGGCAACGTTGATACACGATTGAGAAAACTGGATAGCGGTGAGTATGATGGTATCATTCTCGCTGCGGCTGGATTGAACCGTTTACTCAACAGCCTGGCCGATGCGCCGGCCATACAAGAATTGCTCAGCAATAAAAGACTGGTTTTTCTGCCGCTGATCGAATGTGTACCTGCTCCTTGCCAGGGAGCCATTGTAGCAGAAGCGCATCCATCCAATATAAAAGCTGTTGAAGTGCTACATGCGATCAATGACGCGGAACTGACGAATGCCTGCGTACAGGAAAAAAAACTGGCGAAACAATATGGCACGGGTTGCCTGCAACGGTTCGGCGTTACCACGATCAGCTATGGAAGCAGCCGGGTACTCTATGCGGCAGGAAAGGATGGTGATGGAAATACATTTGCGATATGGAGCGGGTTGCCATCATTGCAGATTTCAAGTAAAAACTTTTTTTCGACTACGGATTTCATGGGCAGTTTTTTTCAGTATGAGTACAGTCAAGATATAGTCGGGATCACTGAACCGGTGGTGTATGTAGCAAATTATAAAGCAGCAGAAAAGGAAGAGATTATTGAACAGTTAAAAGAAAAAAGAGTATGGGCTGCCGGCACTAAAACCTGGTTCGAACTTGCGAAAAAAGGCATATGGGTAGAAGGCAGTGCTGATGCTTTCGGACTGGAATTTTTGCAGATACCCTGGCAAATGCCATTGATCGGTATTTCAAAGAATGAAATAGCCGTGGTGACCAACAGTCAATCAGCCGGTATATGGCGGTCAAAAGGGTGGAAGACATATGGTACTTATTTCACCTCAGAGAAATATGTACCGGAAATAGAACAGCAGGTAAAAAACGCAGATATTATTTTCTGGACCAGTTTCCGGCAATATGAGCAATATAAAAATGCAGTGAAAGAAAATGCAGTGCATAGCTGTCCTTATGGTGAAACAGCAGCGCAATTTAAAGCGGCAGGGATCAGTCCTGTTGTATTTCCTAACATTAAAGCCTTTCAGCAATGGAGACAAACTTCAGCCCGCTGACACAGCGCCGGCTTCGGGCTGGTGAGCATATACGTGAACTGACAGCATCGGTGAAACTTTCGCATAAAAGTTTTATCCAGCCATTGTTCGTGGATGAGGCTATCTCCTCTCCGAGGGAAGTTAATGGGCTGAAAGGGGTACAGGTAGACACGATCCAATCGGTATTGCACACGATTGAACAGGATATTAAAAGCGGTGTCACCAAGTTCTTGTTATTCCCCGTTCCGGCTGGTAAAAAGGAAAAGGGTTTTGATTTCACATTTGCTGTGAATGTTATTAAGCAGATCAAGGAACAATTCGGTAATGATGTATGGATAGCTTCTGATGTTTGCCTCTGCAGTTACACCACGCATGGTCATTGCGGCATACTGAATGATGATCATTCGCAATTACTGAACAGCAAAACGGTGGATGTGTTAAGCCATTATTCATCGTTGCTGGCCAATGCCGGTGCGGATGGTATTGCTCCAAGCGATATGATGGATGGGCGTATCGGGGCGATCAGAAATAAGTTAGATGCATTGGGATATGAGCAGGTCAGCATCATGAGTTATGCGGCCAAGTTCAGTTCACAATTCTATGGCCCGTTCCGGGATGCCTGTCATTCTGCCCCGAATACAAATGGGTTACAGAACAGGAAAAGCTACCAGATATCTCCGTTCAATGCCAATGATGCTATTGCAAGTGCATTACGGGATGAAAAAGAAGGCGCCGATATATTGATGGTAAAACCGGCTACTTTATATACGGATATCATTGCCAGGCTGAAACAGCAAACGCTGAAACCCCTAGCTGCCTATCATGTAAGCGGAGAGTATGCAGCGATCGAAGGATTAGCAGAAAAAGGATTACTGGACCGGGAAGCAGCTCATTTGGAGACATGGGTGGCTTTGTCCCGAAGCGGAACAGATATCATCATCTCGTATGCTTCCCGTCATGCGAAGGAATGGATCGGGCGTGCATCTTTGTAAATTGAATGAATAAACCCATGGATAGCCAGCTTGAATACAAAATAATGGATAAGCACTCAGAGACAAATAAAAAGAACCAGTTGTACCCGGTTTTCCTGAAACTGGAGCAACTGAATATTTTACTGGTTGGAGCCGGTAATGTGGGTTTGGAGAAATTACATTCATTGCTTTCCAATTCACCCGAAGCGAAGGTTAC
This sequence comes from Chitinophagaceae bacterium, assembly GCA_016787135.1. Classification (GTDB taxonomy): domain Bacteria; phylum Bacteroidota; class Bacteroidia; order Chitinophagales; family Chitinophagaceae; genus VBAT01. The sequence goes on from JAEUVK010000054.1 coordinate 2,417, forward strand.
CATTGTGGCGCCGGAGGTAAAAGAAGAAGTAAAAAAACTGGTGTATAAGCATCCATCCTGCAGTATCGTGCAAAGACAATTTGAAGAAGCTGATCTTGATGCTAAAGAACTGGTTGTTCTGGCTACTGATGACCCTGAACTGCATAAGTATATCAAACAGTTGACTACAGAGAAAGGGATACTGACGAATGTGGCTGATACACCCGATCTCTGTGATTTTTACTTAGGCAGCATTGTACAAAAAGGGAACCTGAAGATCGCTATCTCCACGAATGGTAAATCGCCTACAGCCGCAAAGCGTATCAAAGAAGTATTGCACGAGGCATTGCCCGGCGAACTCGATGATGTGATCGAGAACCTGCATAAGGTCCGCAATAAACTCAACGGGAATTTTGATTACAAGGTCAAAAAGCTGAACAGGATCACAAAAATACTGGTAGAAAAAGATAACGCCGCCAACGAGAAGCGATGGAGAAAGATCGCTACCTATTCGCTGATCGGTTTTGCTTTAATGCTGATCGGGCATTTTATATTCTCTTATCTGCCATTGCACCAGATGGCTACCGATACTGTTACCTGGTATAAAACATTAGATAAGAATTTTCACTGGATGGTATTGGCCGGTTTTCTGGCACAGATGGTAGATGGGGCGACAAGCATGGGTTATGGTGTTACCAGCTCTATCGTTTTGCAAACAGCCCAGGTGAACCCGGCAGCGATCAGCGCCGGTATCCATACGGCAGAAATGTTCACCAGCGGTGCGTCCGGTTATAGTCATTATAAGTTTGGCAATGTCAATAAAAAATTATTCAAGGCCTTATTGATCCCGGGCGTTATCGGTGCAGTACTGGGCGCCTTGTTACTGGTGAAGTTTGGAGAAACGCATATTCAATATATCCGCCCTATCATGGCAGCTTATACATTGATATTAGGTGTAAGGATCTTCAGCAATGCGTTCCGGTCGAACGAGAAAAAGAAATTCAAGCGATATGGCTGGCTGGCTGGTGCCGGAGGTTTTCTCGATTCATTTGGCGGCGGGGGATGGGGACCGATCGTTACTTCTACTTTAATCACAAAAGGAAGAACCCCACGTTATGTAGTGGGCTCAGTAAGTCTTACAGAGTTTTTTGTGACACTGGCCAGCGCCTTTACATTTTTCACCCTTATAGGTGTGCAGAACTGGCAGGTAATATTGGCCCTCGTTATCGGTGGTGTGCTGGCGGCGCCTATTGCAGCAAGATTAGCGGGTAAATTACCCCGTAAAGCATCCTTCATTTTACTAGGCCTAGTAGTGGTACTCTGGAGTATCCGCATATTGATTAAAGCATTTTAAAAAATGATTTCGAAGAGAAAGGGTTTTTTCTAAATAAATAGTCTATAAAATTTGTGGGGTAATAAAAACCTCCTATTTTTGTCCCTAATTAATTGGTGAACCCATATTCTCCAATGATCATGAAACAAAATCACTTCATACCAATCATGCATCCCGTTCGGAATTCGGTGCAGCGATGTTGACGCCACCTTAAAATAAGCTTGCCATAGATTTTTTTAAAAGCAATGGAAATTGCTAAGGGATAATTATTGTCTTAACATAACTGAAACCATACAAATGAAACGGATCTATTTTACAGCCATTATTGTTCTTAGTTTTTTCTACGGAAATCTTTTTGCGCAGGATAATATCATTATTGAAATTTCCGGTCGTGTTACTGACCAGGAAAAGAAGCAGCCGATAGCTGACGTGAGCATACAGGTAAAAGGAACTATAACAGGGACCGTTACTAATAAAGAAGGCGAGTTCAAACTCCGTACCCGGTCAAAACTGCCCTTTACGCTTACATTTTCTTCCATTGGTTATAAGGAGCAGGAATTTGAAGTGACTAGTCTTGGATCCAATCTCCAGATTGCGCTGGTAACTCAAACCATTCTCGGAAGCGATGTGGTAGTGACAGCCACCCGGATTGAAGAGAACATTCTCAAATCACCCGTGGCTATTGATAAACTGAACATCAGGGCATTGAAAGAAACACCGGCTGCCTCTTTCTATGATGCATTGGGCAATGTGAAGGGATTGCAACTGACCACATCATCCATCACATTTAAAGTCCCCAATACAAGAGGCTTTAATATTCCCAATAATTTTCGTTTTATGCAATTGGTGGATGGCGTGGATATGCAGGCCGCTACGCTTGGAGTACCGTTGGGGAATGCCATCGGGCCTACAGAGCTGGATGTGCAGAGTATTGAAGTGACACCCGGCGCCGCATCTGCTTTATATGGAATGAATGCAATAAATGGATTAGCGAATCTTACCACAAAAAATCCATTTACCAGCCAGGGATTGAGTTTTTTTCAGCGTACAGGCGTTAACCATGTTGATGGGAAAGATCATGATCCTGCTATATTAACAGAGACAGCTATCCGCTATGCTAAAGCATTCAAAGATAAATTCGCTTTCAAGATCAACGCCAGTTACCTGCAGGCGATAGACTGGATATCCGATACAAGGCTGGATCAGAATCCTAACAGCAGGAATACCGCTAACCCGGCCTATCCTTCATTGGATGGGGCTAATAATATTGCCTTTGATGGATGGAATAAATATGGCGATGATGCCGGGCAATTAAGTAATACTGTTTCAGTAACCGGGCTAACTATTGATGGTGTCACCAACAGAACGCTGACCGTTGCACGTACCGGTTACTGGGAAAGGGACCTTGTTGACCCCAAAGTGGATAACCTGAAAGCAGATATATCTTTTCATTATCGCATTGATCCAAAAACAGAACTGTCATACGGTTATCGCATTGGAAAAATGGATGGACTTTTCCAGCGGGGGAATAAGATAAAACTGGATAATGTCATCATCCAGAACCATCAATTGGAATTAAAGGGAACCAGTTATATTTTCAAAGCATACGTCATTAAAGAAAATTCCGGCGATTCGTATAACGTAAAACCGTTAGCGGATAACCTTGACCTGTATTCAGGCGGTAGCGGAAGCGCCTGGAATGCCAAATTCAAGAATGCATTGAATGTGTATGCTGCCAACGGAGGCGCTTTGACCTCTGCTAACCTCGCTGCAGCAACCGCCTATGCACGCCAGCAGGCCGATGCGGGTCGTGTTGAACCGGGTACAGAAAGATTCAGAAGAGTGGTGGACTCAATAAGGAGTTTTAACAACTGGGATATCAGGTCCGGACTGATTCCCGATGCACCCGTAACAGGAGGCGCTGCGCTTGTTCAGAAGAGTAATGTTTACCATATCGAAGGGCAATGGGATCTGAGCAAACAGGTAAAAATATTCAACCTGTTGATCGGCTCTGATTTTCGTGTATATGAACTGATCCCGGATGGAAACAACTTTGTTGATTTTTCAAGACCGATTGATGAAAGGAATCAACCATTGAAAGACGGAAGCTTTGGTAAGAATACCTATTATAAAAAAGTGGGAGGGTTTGTTCAGTTGTCCAGGGCTTTCTTTGAAGACAAATTAAAACTTACCGGTTCTTTACGTGCAGATTACAATCCTGAATTTGACCCGCAGTTCACTCCAAGGCTCGCAGCCGTTTATACCGTGAATAAAAAACATAATTTCCGTTTTACATTCCAGCAGGGGTATCGTTTCCCGGCATTGTTCGAAGCGTTATCCTATGTGAACAACGGGAGGGTAAAACGTGTAGGTATATTGCCGTTCATCAATGAAGGTTTGGGTTTCCGGGATAATAGTTATACGCAGCCATCTGTTGCCGCATTCAACGCAGCAGTGAGGGCTGCAGGTAATACTGATGCGGCAGCGTTAGCTAACCGTGACCTGTTGCAGGTGGCAAATCTGCCCGATGGCCGCCCTGAAGGAATAAATTCATTTGAGATCGGGTATAAGAGTATCGTTTTTGGGAATAAAGTATTTATTGATCTTGATCTTTACACCAATGTATATGATGGTTTTCTCGGACAAGTGCAGGTGTATGTGCCCAAAGGAGAAACAGTAGGTTCGGATGCAGCGGTGATAGCGATGATAGACAGGAATCGTGATGCCACTGCTGCCAGCGGAGGAAATGCAGCCAGTAAAGGACAGGAACGCTATCGTGTTTACACCAATGCTAAAAATAAATACACTACTTATGGTTCCTCGCTTGGGGTGACCTATAATTTCTATAAAACCTTTGCTGTTTCAGGAAACCTGAATTATAACAAGATAAAAGGCAATTCAACACCCGACCTCTTTGTGACCGGTTTTAATACGCCGGCGTGGACCACCAACCTGTCATTCGGTAACAGGGCTGTGACCAAATATCTTGGTTTTAATATCGTCTGGAAATGGCAGGATAGTTTCCTGTGGGAAAGCCCACTGGTGACAGGACAGGTAGCAGCTATCAATAATATAGATGCGCAGGTCACTTACCGGTTGCCTTTCCTGTATTCTACTATCAAGGTAGGTGGGACGAATGTGTTGAATAACCGGCATATTCAGTATGCTGGCGGGCCTACTATCGGCGCTTTATATTATGTCGCTATCACAGTGGATGGGCTACTGAATAAATAATAAGGAGTTCCTTAAAACTCTGTTTTATAAATAAGCATGTTTTATGAACGGCGTCCCGATTCTTCGGGATGCTTTTATACCAGCCCTGTGACCGAGAGGAGAGGTTATGGTCTGCAAAACCATTTACGCCGGTTCGAATCCGGCCGGGGCATCTAAAAAAATATTAGTAGTACTTTCATAAATCAGAAATAGTCAATCATGGACAAAATTTATCTCAGCGATTCAGGTCCCAAAGTTTCTCCGGCAGTATATGGTTTCTGGAGATGGGAGGATACTTCTGCTGCCGGCGAAGCAGCTATGGAAAAAATAGTGAACCTGTGTTTAGAACTTGGCATCAATACTTTTGACCATGCCGATATCTATGGCGGTTACCAATGCGAGGAGCTATTTGGTAATTTACTCAGGCAACGTTCTTTTAAACGTGAAGATGTGGTGCTGTTCACCAAATGCGGGCTGAACCTGCCGCATCCAAACCGGCCTGGTATCCGGGTGCCTTATTATGATACATCAGCAAAACATATTCTGGAGAGTATTGATAATTCATTAAAGAAACTGCGTACTGATTACATTGACATCTTCCTGCTTGACCAGTTGGACCCTTTGTCCAACCTGGAAGAAACGGCACTGACATTAGAAAGGCTTCGTACATCCGGCAAGATCAGGAATATCGGGGTGTCGAATTTTTCTGTGTTCCAGCACCAGTTACTGGCTTCTTACCTGCGGGTACCCATTGTAACCAATCATATTGAACTCAACCTGCTGAATACAACAGCACTGGACAACGGCCAGATTGACTATATCAAACAACGCTATATGCGACCGCTGGCATCGGCGCCACTTGCCGGTGGCAGAATTGAGAACGGAACCGATGAACTGGCGGTTAGGGTTCATTACAAATTGGAGGAGCTGTCCAGAAAATATGATTCGAATGTGGAATCAGTGGCCGTGGCCTGGCTTGTTAAATTAGGAGCATTGCCATTGATCGGTACTATCAACGAACAGCGTATCCGCAATATCGTGAATGCATTTAATGTAGAGCTCGACAAGCAGGACTGGTACGATCTGTACAATACTTCAAGAGGCGCTGTACACAAGGTAGATAAAGGAGAATAATGGCTTTTACCATTGAGATCAAAGCTGTATTTACTCTCCGGCATTGTATCTTCGCCATTCAATAAAAGATGTCGCGAGATATGTCACAACACAGGGAAACCAAAGCGATCCGTATCCAGACCCCGAAGACCGGGGAGAAAGAACATGCCACTCCGTTATTCCTGACCAGCAGCTTTACTTACAACTCTGCGGAAGAGATGGCGGCTGCATTTGCAGACGACAGTCTTGATGTCAATATCTATTCCCGTTTTTCCAATCCTACCGTGGATGAGTTCATTGCCAAGATAGCTGCTCTTGAAGAGGCCGAAGATGGTATTGCTACCGGTACCGGTATGGCGGCGATCTTTTCCACTTTCATGACCTTTTTAAGTAAAGGCGATCATATCATTTCTGCTTCAGCAGTATTCGGTTCTACTCATACCATATTGACCAAATACCTGCCGAAATGGGGCATCGAATCTTCTTACTTCAATATGAGCCAGCCGGAAAGTATAACAGCATTGATACGGCCCAATACCAAAATGCTCTACCTCGAAACACCGAGTAACCCCGGTTTAGATATCATAGACATTGAAGAGACAGCTAAACTTTGTAAAAAGCATAATATCTTGTTTGTGGTGGACAATTGCTTCGCCACACCAGCCGTGCAGCAGCCGATCCGGTTCGGTGCAGATCTTGTTTTACATTCCGCTACTAAATTCATTGATGGGCAGGGCAGGGTACTGGGCGGAGTAGTAGTTGGCAGAAAAGAACTGATCAACCCCCTGTATTTGTTTGTAAGAAATACAGGTCCATCCTTAAGTCCTTTCAATGCCTGGATATTGAGCAAAAGCCTGGAAACATTATTTATCCGCATGGATAAACATGCTGACAATGCATTGAAACTCGCTAAAAGCCTCGACAATCATCCGAAGGTGAGCAAGGTGAAATATCCTTTTCTCGAAACACATCCGCAATATGTCATTGCCAAAAAGCAAATGAACAACGGCGGCGGTATCGTCACGTTTGAAGTGAAAGGCGGCGTGGATGCCGGCCGGAAATTCTTAAATGCCCTGCAGATGATATCGGTGACCAATAATCTTGGTGACAGCAGGAGTATTGCTTCGCATCCGGCGAGTACCACACATTCCAAATTGACCGAAGCTGAAAGAAATGAAGTGGGCATTACTCCCGGGCTGATACGCATATCTGTTGGCCTGGAACACCCGGAAGATATACTCAATGATATTTTGCAGGCGTTGGAGAAGTGCTGAAACTATTTTTTTCTTTTGCTCAGTTGTTGCAAAATCGCTCTTATATCCTTTGGCAGCGGGGCTTCCAGTTCAACTGTTTTTCCATGCGTATTAGTAAATTTTAACTTGTACGCATGAAGGGCCAGCCTGTTCAGTATCGGTCTTTCCTCTTCTTCCTTTTTGGACAGTTTGAATTTGTGTTTGATGGAAGATAAAAGAACCGGTTTACCATCACCGTACAGTTCATCACATACGATGGGGTGGCCGATATCTTTCATGTGCACCCGTATCTGGTGGGTGCGGCCTGTATGTATCCGGAACTGGACCCAGGAATAAATGCCAAAATCTTCCAGCACTTCATAATCCGTCAATGATTCCTTCCCCCGCTGGTGAATGATCATGACACCTCTTGTCACAGTGTTTTCAGCGATAGGCTTATTAATGCTTCCTTTCTTTTCTACCGGGGAGCCGGTCACCAGGCCAACATATATTTTTTCTGTTTGCCTTTCTTCGAATTGCCTGGAAAGATGTTTGTGTGTTTCTTCGTTTTTGGCAAATACGATCAGCCCGCTTGTATCCCGGTCTAGCCGGTGTACTGTGAAAATCTCTCCGTATTTATCCTGCAATAAATTTTTCAGAGAAATTTCTTTTCCTTCCCTGTCAGGAATGGACAATAAACCAGAGGGTTTATTTAGTGCAACGAGGTCATCGTTCTCAAAAATAATAATATCGGAAAATTTCATTTTTAGGGTTTGGGTGGGCCTTTACTTTCCCTTACCAAAATGCTTCAGGTCCCTCACTTCTTTTTCTGTCAGGAAACGCCATTTGCCCCTCTCCACGTTTTTCTTGGTCAGGCCAGCGAAGATCACCCGGTCAAGGTTCTTTACATCATAACCTAAATGTTCAAAGATGCGGCGAACGATACGGTTACGGCCGCTGTGTATTTCCACACCTATCTGTGTTTTGTCTTTAAGATCGGCATAGGCCAATACATCTACACTGGCGGGACCATCATCCAGTGTTATTCCTTTCAGTATGTGGTCAAAATCCTTTTTCTCCAAAGGTTTATTCAAAGTAACATGGTAAACCTTTTTTATTTCATTACTTGGATGCGTTAGTTTCTGCGCCAGTTCGCCGTCATTAGTAAACAATAAAACTCCGGAAGTATTCCTGTCGAGCCGGCCTACAGGATATACCCGTTCATTGGTGGCCCTGCCTATAATATCCAGCACCGTCTTTCTGTTTTGCGGATCATCAGTAGTGGTGATATAATCTTTGGGCTTATTGAGCAGAATGTAAACAAGGTTTTTGGCAAGGAATACTTTTTTACCATTTACCCGGATATCATCTTTGGCAGACACTTTATGACCGGGCTCTGTCACTAATTCATTATTCACTTTTACTAATCCTTTCTTTACCATCTCCGCTGCTTCCCGCCTCGCACATACTCCTGCATGGGCGATGAATTTATTCAATGGCATCTGATCGGAGGTTAGTGGTCTGAGGTGAGAAACCGGAGATGTAGTGCCTGGTTTAGCGCTTTCATTCTGTCCTCTGAGTTCAAACTTCTGACTTCGTTTCTTTTCAAAATACTCTTCCCGTTCCTTTTTGAACTTTCTCTTTTCCTGTTTAAACTGTTCTTTAATGGCAGCGTTGCTTTTCTTTTTCGTGAACTTGTCGAAATGCGATGACTTCTTTTTCATGTGCGGTAGTTTGCTGTTTTACAACAGTAGTGAGCAGCGAAGGTAATTAAAAAAAGCCCCATCACGTTCAAAACGTTACAGGACTTCTTTTATATTGAACCGTCCTTATATCATTTCAGGTCTCTTTTTCTTACCTCCCTGCTTCCGGTTCTCCTTCATTTTCTGCAATTGCTCTTCGGTCAGAATAGACTTCATTTCTTCTTTCTGCTTTTTCATCACTTCTCTTACTTGTTCCCTTTTCTGTACATCATTTAAGGAAGCGTTTTCACGGATGGCTTTCATTTTTTCAGTTGCAACTTTTCTTTGTTCTGCCATCTTTTTGGATTGATCTTCGGTCAGCTTCAACTGCTCTTTCATCCGGGCCTGTCTTTTTTCGCCGAATTCTTTAGCCTTGGCTTTTCTGGCTTCTTTGTCTTTTTCCATCTGTGTTTTTTGCTCTGCAGTGAGGATAGACTGGAATTTGGCCTGGTGATCTTTGCGCAGGGCTTCCATCTTTTCACGGGATTCTTTTACCGTAATGTTATCCTGTTTTCTCAGGTCTTCCATTTTTTTGTGGAAGTCCTGGTTCATGGCTTTCATCTTTGTTTTCTGCTCTTCGGAAAGGTTCAGGTTAGCGAGTTCTTTTTTCCCGTGCATCCTTTCTTTATGAACGGGTCTGAATTCACCTCTTTTGCGGTCAGGGATTTCCTGGGCTTGCACTACTGTGAGGGCAGTAATGGCTACTGCCGCCATCATTAAGATTACTTTTTTCATGGCTCTCATTTATTTGATTAAAAATTTCGGCAGAGATATCTGCGATCACCGACTTTTATTTGACGCCTAACAGACCAGCCACTTGCTGGCAGGTTTAATTGAAATAAGAAAAATTTCGTAGTTGGTGGGAGTAAGTGATGAGCGGACGTTTATATGCCTTTGAACTTTAATGTGAATCCTTGTTGGCGAGTTGTCCGCAGGCTGCATCTATATCCTTACCACGGCTCTTGCGCAACCTTGCATTGACCCTGTTCTTTCCCAGGTAGGTCATAAATGCCTCTACGGTTTCTTCATCCGGCTTTTGATATTTAGCAAAATCAATGGGATTGTATTCGATGATATTAACAAGGTCGGCTGGCACCTGGCGATAGATCTTTATTAACTCATCCGCATCTTTTAATGAGTCATTGAAGTTTTTGAAGAGGATATACTCAAATGTTATTTCATTACCCGTTTGTTTATAGAAATAGTTCAATGCATCCACCAGTGATTTGATATTGTTGGTATCGTTGATCGGCATGATCTCGTGGCGTTTGGCATCGTTGGCAGCATGCAGCGATAAAGCCAGTTTGAATTTTACTTTATCATCGCCTAATTGTTTGATCTGTTTGGCGACACCGGCGGTAGAAACCGTGATACGTCTGGGACTCATTCCCAGGCCATCCGGCGAAGTGATCCATTCAATGGCTCTCAATACG
>JAEUVK010000083.1 GCA_016787135.1 Chitinophagaceae bacterium
CCAACGACCCTCTGATTAACAGTCAGATGCTCTAACCAACTGAGCTAAGGAGGAATTCCTTTTGGGGCAGCAAAAATAGGGATTTTAGGTTTTAAACAAGGTATCCACAATCAATTTTTACCCGAAAATATTCCAAAGCCCTCCACGCTCTTCCACGCCTGCATAAACACCATCGTCCCGGGTCTCTACCGGCCAGTGTTTTAAATAATATCCCTCGCCACTGACATTCCGGCCATTCTTCATATCATACTTATACCGGTGCAGCGGGCACACCACATTTCCCAATGCATCAATGTATCCTTTCGCCAATATTCCGCCGGCATGAGGGCATTTATAGGCAAAGGCAAATAAAGAATCATTGAATTTCCCGACACATATTTTCTTTCCGCCCAGTTCGGCCTCCGCAATATTATTATCAGCAAAATCCAGCTCGCCGATATGCTCTGCTATCTTATGCCAGGTATATTTCTTTTCAGACATCAGTAAAGGAATTCAGTCTTATACGGATACCTGACTTTATACATCTGTCTTACTTTTTCAAGAATAGTATTCCGGAGTATGTCGATATTCCTTTTTTCAATAGCCGAAACGAACACGGCGTTCCCGCCCGTCTCATGTTCCCATCTTTCCCGCAGGTCGTTGAGTATTTCCTGTTTGGTGCTTTCTTCCAGCCATTCATCAAAGGTTTGCTTTTCATAGAGGTCCATTTTATTGAAAATGGTGAGTACGGGCTTGTCATAGGCCTTCATCTCCTGTAATGTTTTATCCACTACCCCCATCTGTTCTTCATAATTCGGATGTGATATATCAACCACATGCAGCAGGATGTCTGCTTCACGTACTTCATCTAATGTACTTTTAAAGCTTTCTACCAGGTGGTGCGGCAGTTTACGGATAAAACCCACCGTATCGCTGAGAAGAAAGGGCGTATTCTCAAACACCACTTTGCTGGTGGTAGTATCTAATGTGGCGAACAATTTATTCTCCGCAAACACATCCCGTTTGCTCAGCAGGTTCATGATCGTGGATTTGCCGACATTGGTATAGCCTACTAGGGCCACCCGGATGAATTCACCCCGGTCTTTTCTCTGGGTAAATGCCTGCTTATCTATTTCAGCCAGGCGTTTTCTTAGTAAAGAAATTTTATCCCGTACAATACGACGGTCGGTTTCTATCTCACTTTCTCCCGGCCCTCTTGTCCCGATGCCGCCTCCCAGGCGCTCAAGGTGTTTCCACATACCTCTTAATCTTGGAAGTATATACTGGTATTGCGCCAGCTCTACCTGCGCTTTGGCCTGTGCGGTTTTAGCCCTTCGGGCAAATATGTCAAGAATAAGATCGGAACGGTCGATCGCTTTTACGTCCAGTTCCTTTTCAATATTGTTGATCTGTGCGCCGCTGAGCTCATCGTCAAATATCGCTATGCGTATATCTTTTCCCTGTATATAGTTTTTGATCTCTTCCAGTTTTCCTTTCCCGACAAAGGTGCGGCTATGCGGGTGGTCTAATTTCTGGGTAAACCGTTTTACGGTTACTGCACCTGCCGTTTCGGCAAGGAAAGCCAGTTCATCCAGGTATTCCTGCACCTGTTGCTCGGTCTGGTCTTTTTGTATCACACCTACCAGTACGGCCCGCTCTTCATTTGCTATCGTATTTTTCTTTTCGATCATTGCACAATACCTGCTTTGTAAAAGGGAGGCAAAGATAAAAATATAAAAGCGACCTGTTGCCTGCAGGTCGCTCTATTAAATATTATCGGAACTGTTGCGCTTTTTCTTTATAAGCCACTTAAGGTGATCCCTATTGAGTAGGGCCTTATTTCTGCTCCCGCACCATCTTTCAGAAGAGTGGTGATCTGGTAACTGCCGTAAAGGCTGAAATGTCCCAAACCGATCCTCGCATGTGCCGACAACCTCGTAGTATTGAAATACTGTTTGCTGGCTTCTTTCTGGGTGTAAGAATTGATTGTGGCATCGCTCTTTGTCTGCCAGTCCTTGCTTTTGGTATAGGCCTTCAGCATAGTGCCCACCTTTACGCCAATAGCAAACTTCAGGCTTTTGCCCGGGTTCAACGGGTCTTTTGTGTAGCGAAATTCGACCGGCGCTTCAAGATATACAGTGGTCAGTTTTGTTTTCCTGAAATGATTGGTATCTGACCGGTCGCTGATCTGGAACACAGAACTATTCTCCCTGATCCCTACAAAGTGTTCTTTAAAAATGATGTTATCGGTAGATATCCCCGGGCCAAACGCCATGCTTAGTTTAGGATTGGTCTTGAAAGGGAAATCGAACATGAAATAAACATTGATGCTTTTGGAAAAACCGCTCGGCGTTATGGTATCGGGCCTGCCCGCCCAGCCTGTATAGCCTAATTGCAAAAGAAAATGATCATTGGCGCGGCCGGAAAGATCAATAGCCGGTTTTTTCTTAGGGACAATCTTTACACTGTCCTGTGCAAAAAGAGAGCTGGCCACAAAACAAATAATTGATACTAAGGCAATTTTCTTCATAATTCGGGTTAAGGTCGCAAATATATTTTTCTTTCGGTTAAAGATAGGTTAAGACGTCAGCAATAATTTTATTTACTACTTTTGCAGTCCGCTCTAAAGAGTTCAGGACCCTTAGCTCAGCTGGTTAGAGCACCTGACTCATAATCAGGGGGTCGTAGGATCGTGCCCTACAGGGTCCACTAAAGCCGCAGAAGACTGTGGCTTTTTCATTTGCTGCCATGGCCTTTTATGTTTACATCCTATACGCTGCTTCCCTTGACAGTTTTTATATTGGCACCTCGCAAGACCCGGAGGAAAGACTAAGAAAACATCTAGCCAACCACAAAGGCTACACCGCCAAAGCAAAAAGATTGGCTCATTGTCTATACTGAAACATTCGATCTTAAATCACTTGCCCTGAAAAGAGAAAAGCAACTAAAGAGCTGGAAAAGTAAAACCCGGATCAGGGAGCTGGTTGCGGCGGCTCAGCTGGGTAGAGCATCCCGACCTTGGTCGGGAGGGTCGTAGGATCGTGCCCTACAGGGTCCACTAAAGCCACAGATTTCTGCGGCTTTTTCATTTACCGCCATGGCCTTTTTATGTTTACATCTTGTACGCTGCTTCCCTTGACAGTTTTTATATTGGCACCTCGCAAGACCCGGAGGAAAGGCTAAGAAAACAACTCTCCAATCATAATAGCTATACAGCCAAAGCAAAGGATTGGCGCACTGTCTATACTGAATCATTCGACCTGGGATTACATGCCCGATAAGTAAAGGTTCTATTTGATCTCTTCGAAATCAATATAATCTCCCGAAGGAACTTTTGATGAAGTTGATCCCGCTTGGGTAGGCTGTGGCCCGAAACCCTGTTGCTTTAATTGTTCTTCCTGCATCCGTTCCTGCATTTCCCTGAACTTCTTTTTCATTTGTCTCGTAGTTCGATACACAGGAATGATAAAACCAAAGACCAGTTTATAGAGAAACCAGGCAAGAAGGCCATATAAAAGAATTCGTGTGACTGACATAAAGGGCAAAGCTACAATTCGCCCGATATTACTTTCTCTCCCTGACATAAAATCAGGCTAAAGCACCATTTTTTACCGGTAAGTAGCAGGCGGGAATAATATTTTCTGCCATCAGGTTAGTTTTTTGGAACGAATAGCTCTTTTCCCCTACTTTTGTATTGGAAACAGGTAACAGAAGGGAACGAAGTCGTTCCCTTCTTCTTTTATCCGCTATGAGTATAGATGATCAGATAAAGGCGCTGGAGCAAAGAATAGGAACATTGATCGTAGACGATCCGTCGGTTTTCCTGGTGGAGATCAGGATCAAGCCAACCAACAATATAAAAGTGTTCCTGGACGCCGACAACGGAATAAGTATAGACAGGCTGGTACAGTATAACCGGAAGTTCTATAAAGAACTGGAGGAAAGCGGTTTTTTTCCGGGGGGAGATTTTTCGTTGGAAATATCATCGCCGGGATTAGACGAACCGCTTAAACTTTACCGGCAGTACCTGAAAAATATCGGCCGGTCTGTAGAGGTGATCCGTAAAGATGGCGTTAAGACCGAAGGAAAATTGATCAGTGCTTCTGAATCGGATATAGTGGTGGAAGAGGAAAAAGGAAAGAGTCTGCACAGCAGGCAGGCAGGCAAGAAAAAAGAAGCGGTAACACATATCATCCCATTTGATAACATAAAAACTACAAAAGTTCAAATTAAATTTTAACAGCTTTGAGCTTTGAACCACAGGCTAAGAGTCAGACTCGCAGCTCACTGTGCCGGCTCACAGCCTTCTAAACGAAGAGTTATGGCAAGTATTAATCTTATTGAGGCATTCCAGGAGTTCAAAGATGCGGAAAACATTGACCGTCCTACTATGATGAAAGTAGTAGAAGATGTGTTCAAGACCCTGTTGCGCAAGAAATATGGCAGTGATGAGAATTTCGACGTGATCGTTAACGCCGAAAAAGGAGATCTGGAGATCATCCGCCGCCGTATGATCGTGGAGGATGGACAGGTAGAAGACCCGCTGGCGCAGATCGCTTATTCCGATGCCGTCAAAATAGAGCCTGACTTTGAAGTAGGGGAAGAGTTGTACCAGGAAATAGATCTTTATGATTTCGGGCGCCGCGCTATCCTGGCCGCCAAACAAACTTTGGCCAGCCGCATCAGCGACCTGAAGAAAAATGTTCTCGCCAAAAAATATGGCGACAGGACAGGAGAGATCATCAGCGCTGAAGTGTACCAGGTATGGAAAAAGGAAATTCTATTATTAGATGAAGAAGGAAATGAATTGATCCTTCCAAAAAGTGAACAGATACCGCAGGATTATTTCAAAAAGGGAGAAAATATCCGTGCAGTAGTGAAGAAAGTGGATATGAAGAATAATAACCCGGTTATCATTCTTTCCAGGACCTCCCCCGATTTTCTGGCCAAATTACTGGAAATAGAAGTACCTGAAATATTTGATGGCCTTATTGTGATCAAGAAGATCGTTCGTGATCCAGGAGAAAGGGCTAAAGTGGCTGTTGAATCGTATGATGACCGTATTGATCCTGTCGGCGCATGTGTCGGTATGAAAGGAAGCCGCATTCATGGTATCGTACGTGAATTGAAGAATGAAAACATAGATGTGATCAACTGGACAAATAATACCCAGTTATTAATTCAGCGTTCGCTGACACCGGCAAAGATCACAAGCATGGAACTGGACAATGAAGGCAAGCACGCCAGTGTTTACCTGAAACCCGACCAGGTCTCATTGGCAATTGGCCGGCGCGGGGTAAACATTAAACTTGCCTGTGAATTAACAGGGTATGAAATAGATGTTTACCGTGATGCGGAGGATGAACAACAGGAATTCGACATCGACCTTGAAGAATTCAGCGATGAAATTGAACCCTGGATCATAGATGAATTGAAACGTGTGGGTTGTGACACCGGCAGAAGTGTATTGGCATTAAGTGCGGAAGAACTGGAACGCAGAACAGATCTCGAAAAAGAAACTATTGCAGAATTAAGGAAAGTGTTGCAGGAAGAATTTCAAAAAGAATAAACAGGTGAATGGTCAATGGTGAGCAAGATCTAGTAACTCACCATTCACTACTCACAATTGACCATTGACTATTGAAAAATAAAAAAACTGAATGGCAGAATTAAAACTTCCAAGATTATTAGCCGCCGCCAAAGAATTCAACATTGGTCAGGATACGCTTATTGATTTCCTGATCAGTAAAGGATTTCCGAAAGATGAGCTGAAGCCGACGTCCAAACTCACAGAGGACATGTATCGTGCTTTGCAGCAGGAATTCCAGAGTGATAAGGCGGCGAAAATGAAAAGCGACCAGGTGGATCTTCCGAAAGGAGCACAGGCAGAGGCAAAGAAGAAAAAGGAAGAAGAAGAGATCCTTTTCAAAAAAGAAGAGAAAAAAGCGACTCCCAAAAAAGAAGAGCCCGTTGTAGAAGCACCGAAACCACCGAAAGAGGAGCCTAAAAAAGAAGAGCCCAAAAAAGAAGAAGAAGTTGTAAAGATTGAGGCCCCGGAGATTGAGAAGCCTAAAATTGTTGATAAAATAGACTTGTCAGCAATAGACTCATCCACACGCCCCAAAAAGACCGTAAAGAAAAAAACAGAGCACGAAGCAGAAGCTCCGGCAGCCAAAGAAGAAAAACCGGCAGATGCCAAAAAGAAAAAAACGAAGAAGGAAGAAGAGCCGGTAGCCGAAGAAAAGAAAACGGAAGAGGTAATTATCAAAGAGGAAGAAGCAGAAGCAGAAACTGCAGGCCACATTGAAAATATCAAGGCAGAAAAACTGGAAGGACCAAAGATCCTTGGCAAGATCGAATTACCGGTTGACAGCGATACAAGGCCTAAGAAAGACGAGAAAAGAAAACGGAAACGTATCCCGATAGAGAAAAAGGAAGTAAAACCCGACCAGCAAAACAGGGACAGAGGTGGTCAGGGGCAAGGAACTGGTGGTGGATTTAATCGTGGTGGCCAACAAAACAGGGGTGGCGGCGGACGCAGGGACAACCGTGGTGGCGGACGCAGGGAAGAAAAACTGATAGATGAAAAAGAGATACAGGAAAAGATAAGAGAAACCCAGGCAAGATTGGCTGGTGCCGGCGGAAGAGGTAAGAGCATGAAAGCAAAGATCCGCCGTGAGAAAAGACATGAACAGGCTGAAATGGCCGGCGATGCAGCAGAAGATAATAAACTGATGGTAACCGAATTCATCAGCGTAAGTGAATTAGCCAACCTGATGGATGTGAGCTTTGCTGATGTGATCAGCAAGTGTATGGGTCTCGGGATCATGGTATCTATCAACCAGCGCCTCGATGCAGAAGTGATCGAGTTGGTGGCAAGTGAATTTGGGTTCGATGTCGAGTTCATTGATATGGAAAAACAAATGGAGATGGAAGAAGGAGATGATGATGATGACAATGAAGATGAGCTAAAGCCCCGTTCTCCTATTGTTACCATCATGGGTCACGTTGACCACGGTAAAACATCTTTACTTGACTATATCCGCAATGCGAATGTAGTAGCTGGTGAAGCCGGAGGTATTACCCAGCATATCGGTGCTTACCAGGTCGAGCTTCCTAATGGAAAAGAGATCACTTTTCTTGATACACCCGGTCACGAAGCGTTTACTGCGATGCGTGCAAGAGGTGCAAAGGTTACCGACATTGCTGTGATAGTGGTCGCGGCAGACGATGCGGTGATGCCTCAGACCCGTGAGGCCATCAGCCACGCACAGGCCGCCGGCGTACCCATGATATTTGCCATCAATAAAATTGATCGCGACGGCGCCAACCCGCAAAAAATATATGAACAGCTTTCACAAATGAATTTGCTGGTAGAGGAGTGGGGGGGTAAATACCAAAGCCAGGAAATATCAGCCAAGAAAGGATTGAATATTGATAAGCTTCTTGATAAAATACTATTAGAAGCTGAATTACTGGATCTGAAAGCTAATCCTGACCGCGAAGCATCAGGAACGATCATTGAGGCATCACTGGATAAGGGCCGCGGCTATGTTGCCACCCTTTTAGTAGAAAACGGAACATTGGCGATAGGCGATCTTGTTGTCAGTGGTCAGCATTATGGACGTGTAAAGGCCATGTTCAATGAAAGAAATAAAAAAGAAGACGAAGCGGGACCATCAGCACCTGCTGTGATATTAGGTTTGAATGGCGCACCACAAGCCGGGGAGAAATTCAAAGTATATGAAGATGAAGCGGAAGCTAAAGAAATAGCCAATCGTCGTGCGCAGATATTGAGGGAACAGGGCATGAGGGCCAAGAAACACATTACCCTTGATGAGATCGGACGCCGCCTGGCTTTAGGTAATTTCAAAGAATTAAAGATCATTATTAAAGGTGATGTGGATGGCTCAGTGGAAGCATTGAGCGACTCATTGCAAAAACTTTCTACGCAGGAGATACTGGTTAGTGTGATACATAAGGGTGTTGGCCAGATCAATGAAAGCGATATCGTACTGGCTGAAGCATCCGATGCTATCGTTATTGCCTTCAACGTACGCCCTTCATTGCAGGCGGCAAGACTGGCAGAGAATGCCGGCATCCAGATCAGGATGTATTCTATCATCTATAATGCTATTGAAGAAGTGAAGAGTGCAATGGAAGGTATGCTTGAACCAACAGTACAGGAAAAGATCGTGGCAAACGTAGAAGTAAGAGAAGTCTTCAAGTTTGATAAAGCTATTGTAGCTGGCTGTTATGTTCGTGATGGCAAGATCAAACGCGACTCCAAGGTTCGCCTCATCAGGGATGGTATTGTCATCTATCCTACTGCTGAAGGGGCCAATGCCGAACTGGCTTCATTGAAACGCTTCAAAGATGATGCGAAAGAAGTACAGTCTGGTATGGAATGTGGTCTGACCATCAAGAACTATAGTGACCTGAAAGTGGGAGATGTGGTTGAGGCGTATGAACTGGAAGAAGTGAAAAGAACCCTATAACTATCTGGTGTAAGGTGTGGGCTGTCGGGTTACGGAAGATATCACCGGCATCTGCCACCCGATACCAGACTTTTCTCCCTCAAAACTTTGTTAAATACCTATCATTCTGTTTACCGGGCAGGCCGGTGAAACTACTTTTGAATACTATGCTTAATATTAAACGAGTACTGACTGCTATATTCCTGTTTCTTACAGGGTTTGTTGCAGCACAGGGTCAACCTAAAAAAGCCATTGCGGATAAGATAGTAGCCGTTGTTGGCGACCGCATTATCCTTTATTCAGATATCAAAAACTCTCTCGCTGATATTGCCCGGCAGGGTGGAACGGTACCTGAGGGGGCTGAGTGTATGATCGCCGAACAGGCTATCGTATCAAAAGTGCTGATGCTGCAGGCTGAGAAGGATTCTTTACCCGTTACCGAGGAAGAAGTAGAAGCTGAGCTGGATCAAAGAGTTCGCTATTTTATCAACCAGGTAGGCAGCCAGGAAGCGTTGGAAGAATATGCCGGTAAATCCGTTTATCAGATCAAGGATGATGCAAGAGAATCGGTAAGAGAAAGAAAGCTGGCTGAAGCGATGCAGCAAAAGATCGTTTCCAACGTTAAGATCACTCCTACTGAAGTAAAAACCTTTTTTGACAAGATACCCAAAGACAGTCTTCCCTTTTTTGAATCAGAATTGGAGATCGGGCAGATCGTTATTTTTCCCAAAGCTTCCCGAGACCTGGAACAGTATATAGTTTCAGAAATGAACAATTATAAAAAACAGGTTGAAACAAAAGTTGCCACATTTGAGCAACTGGCGAAGAGATATTCTGAGGATCCGGGCAGTAAAGACAGGGGCGGCCAGTACCAGGTAAACCGGAATGAAAAATCCTGGGACCCGATTTTTCTATCTACAGCTTTTCGTTTAAAGAATGGAGAAATATCAGCACCTGTAAAATCAAAATTTGGGTTTCATATCATACAAATGGTAGAAAGGAACGGTGATGATGCGATCGTCAGGCACATTCTTCGCATTCCTCCTGTAACTGATGCGGAGATCAACCAGGGAAAAGCTAAGCTTGATACTGTCCGATCAAAAGTAATTGCGGGTACATTGGGTTTCAATGAAGCCGCTAAAAAATACAGCGATGATGAGTCCGCTAAGTTTACGGGGGCATTTGTTCTTAACAGGGACGGTTCACCGTATGTCACTATTGACCAGTTGGACAAAGAAATGGTAGCAACGCTTAGCAAAATGAAAATAGGCGATATTTCACAGCCTGTTGCCTTTACCAGCGAACAGGGCAAAAAAGGAGTTCGTCTCATATTTCTTAAATCACGTTCAGAGCCACACCGTATGAACCTGGCCGACGATTACAGCAAAATATCTCAAATGGCGCTGGAAGAGAAAAAGGCGCTTGCCCTTGACAAATGGATGAGAACAAATATTCCTACTTACTATATCATGGTGGACAATGAAACGTCGTCAGATTGCCCATCTGTACAAAAGTTTGCGAGTAATGAGGGAAAAGGATTTTAATAGAATTGAAATGTGATAATAAACAAGCCCTTCAAATTTTGAAGGGCTTGTTTATTTATAGCCGTTTCTCATATCAAACCATCAATCCTCTTTGCCAGTTTCCTGTCCTTCTCCGTCACAATATCCCCGGCGTCATGTGTGGAAAGCCATATCTCTACTGTGTTATACACATTGGTCCATAAAGGATGGTGATCCATCTTTTCTGCCTCTATAGCTACTCTTGTCATAAAAGCAAAAGCTTCACTGAAGTTTTTGAATTGAAATTTCCGGTAGAGTTTGTTGTTTTCTTCCTGCCACATAAAGTTGATTTGGAGATTAGCAAATTGGCGTATTATCACATCGGCTCATCAAAATACCAGGTTCTCTTTGTTCTTTATTTTCTCATTGGTCAGCTCTGTTACCAGCTGAACGCCATGAATACTTTTAATGGAGCTTATCGTTTGTTGCAACGCCTCATCTGAAACAATATCTCCTTTCATTAACCAAAGGAAGTCGAAGTGTTTGAATTCGGGTAAAAGATATTCGCCATCATCCTGGTTATTATAAAGGTAATACGACAGCGACCCAATCGATTCGTGGTAATCGAATACAGTAAAGAAGTAATCCCTTTTCTTTCTTTTAAGTTGTATCTCTATATCGTGGTTGATGCGGAAATCAAGTCCGAGAAGGCTGTTCAGGTACCAACAAAACTGGTAATCCTTCACGGGCGCCATAATACCAAGCAAACGGGTGTCTTCAAAGAATTCCTCTGCCAGTTCATGGTTATTGAGTGAAAGTTTGAAAGACCGTTCTGCCATACCTGATCGTTTCGATCAAATTACGAATTAAAACTCAACCGGGGCTTCGATCGTTTCATTCCCTCTTTTGAATTTCACTTTTGTCTTATCTCCTTTTTTGAATTTGCCCAGTGTTTGCATATAGGTTTCTACAGAGCTTATGGAGTACTCGCCTATCTGTATGATAATGTCGCCCGCTTTCAGGCCCGCTTTGAAGGCGGGTCTTCCTTCCGTGACACCGTCAGCCCGTACACCCGTACCACTGAAGGTATAATCCGGCATTATTCCCATTGTTACACTGAAAGCCCTTGTGCCCATCTGGGGTTCCCTTGTTTTCAGGAAAGCAAGCTTCTGGTTCTCTTTATTTAGTGTATTGATGATGCTGTAGATGTAATTCACCACATTCAGTTCCCCCATATAATTAATCTTATCTGCATCATCGGATGGGCGGTGATAATCTCTATGCTGGCCGGTAAAGAAGAAAAGTACCGGAATGTCTTTCCGGTAAAAAGAGGTGTGGTCGCTTGGCCCGCTGCCACTGGAATCTGTCTTTACCACAAAAGGCAGTTTTTTGTCTTCAGTGGTCACAACAGAAGCCCATGTGGGAGAAGTACCATACCCGCCAACAGATAAAACTTTGGTGCTGTCATTCAGTCTGCCCACCATATCCATATTCAGCATGTAATTAACAGATTTCAGGTCAATAGTTGGGTTATCCGCATAATACTTCGAACCAAACAGGCCAAGTTCTTCGCCGGAGAAGGCAACAAACAGGTAATTACTAGTCTTTGTTTTGCTGCCTTTCAGTATCCTGGCCAGTTCGATCAATGCGGCCGATCCGCTGGCATTATCATCTGCACCATTATGGATCAGCTTTTCCCCTGTGCGCATCATTGAATTACCGTCTTCGCCATAGCCAAGATGATCGAAATGGGCGCCGAGTATTACTGTACTGGCTGCCCCGTTATCAATATACCCTGCTACATTATGCCCGGTTCTTTTCTTTTCACCGATCTCTGTTTTCAATTTTATATCCACCGTTGCCGTTTTGTCCTTGAAATATTTATTCGCGGCATCTTTTGATACATAGATCACAGGGATACTGACAGGATCGGATTTATCTTTCCCGTTAAAGACCAGTTTATCATCTGTAGCAGAAGAATTAAAGAGAATGACAGCTGTGGCGCCACGGTCGGCCGCTTTTTTAGAGTTGTTCCTGATGTATTCATTCAGGTCGAAATGCGGGTTGCTTTTATTCTCCTCCAATGTTTCAGCGAGATCAACAAACCAGGGCATGTCCGCTTCCTGTATGGCAATGGCCGGCGTCGCATCAATTTTTTTATTGAAGCTGAAAGGAAAGGGAAAGAAGTCCTTCCCTGCTTCAAGACTGGCATTATTGATCTTTAAATAAGTGCCCGGGCCTATTTGTTTTCCCTCGTTGATCTCAAACGCCTGGTAAAAACCATCAGTTCCTTTAGGTAACAAACCGATAGTTTCAAACTGTCCTTTAATATATTCCATAGCCAGCTTTTCACCATTGGTGCCGGCCCTTCTGCCCTCGAGCTTATCATCTGCCAGAAATGCTACATGGGTTTTCAGGTTGGCAAGCGTTAACTTATCTGCTTTCTTTAGCTTTTGGGCAGATACGGCAACAGATACGAACAATAATACAAGAAGGGTCTTTGTGCGAGGGGATATCATAGCTGATCGGTTTGTCAGCCGCAAAGGTATTGAGAGGGTATCTTATTCTCATGATCTTTCTCAGCATTTGGGTTAAACTTTTGTCAGATTTTCCCGTTTGAATAAATGCGCCGGATTGAAAAATCGTATTTCGTAATCGCCATATAGGTACACAATTCTACTTTTGCTGCTATTTGATTTTTTTGGAAAAAAGAAAGTTGCATATCGCATTAGTGGGCAATCCCAACAGTGGAAAAACTTCGCTTTTTAACCGGCTTACCGGGCTGAACCAAAAAGTGGGGAATTTCCCGGGAGTTACGGTTGATAAAAAAACCGGGGCAATGTCCCTTTCTGCAGACACCCCGGCTGAAGTAATTGACCTCCCGGGCACTTACAGTCTCTATCCCAGAAAAATGGATGAGTGGGTCAGCTATAAAGTGTTGCTGCACCAGGATGAAGATGTAAAGGCGGATGTAATCGTCGCTGTGGCTGATGCCAGCAACCTGAAAAGGAACCTGCTTTTCTGTACCCAGTTGATAGACCTGAAAGTTCCGGTGGTGATCGCCCTGACGATGATGGATCTTGCTGCTAAAAAGGGGATCAAAATAGACATTGGTGCTTTGGAAAGAGAGTTAGGTGTTCCAGTTATCGCAGTAAACCCACGGAAACAAAAAGGTATCCCCCAGCTAAAAAAAGCTATTGAACAAACATCACAACAACTTTACCAGGTACCGATACGGGATTTTATTGATAACAAGGCTCTGGCACAAAATGCAGTGGTTGATGTAAAAAAGCGGTTCCCCGAATTAAGTGATTATGCTGCGGTGCATTACCTGATCAACCATGAATCGTTCAGATTAAGTGATACCGACCAGGAGATGGTGGAGAATATTGAAATAAAAAACAATTTTAATCCGACTAAAACCCAGGCAGAAGAGATACTACAGCGATATACCCGGATCAGACAGATCATGCAAACAGCGGTATCTGAACCTGATCCACTGCAGAAGTCTTTATTCACCGAAAAACTGGATAATATACTGCTTCATCGCAAATGGGGTTACCTGATCTTACTGGGAGTTCTTTTTTTATTATTTCAAAGTGTTTTCTGGTTAGCCTCCTTTCCTATGGACTGGATAGACGCCGGATTTACCTCTTTATCTCAATCCCTCTCTTCATCTTTGTCTGACAACCTGTGGTCCGATCTTTTAACGAACGGAATAATTGCCGGACTTGGTGGCATTGTCATTTTCGTTCCGCAGATCATGATCTTGTTTGGCCTGATCACTTTACTGGAAGACAGCGGCTATATGGCCCGTATCAGTTTTTTGACAGACCGGTTAATGCGCAGTGTAGGATTAAATGGAAAAAGCGTGATGCCCATGATCAGTGGTTTTGCCTGTGCGGTACCCGCCATCATGAGCGCAAGAAATATTGAGAACCGGAAAGAAAGGGTACTTACTATTCTCATCACACCGTTGATGAGTTGTTCGGCAAGGCTCCCTGTTTATACAATACTGATCAGTATTGTCATTCCCAAAACCTATCTTCTGGGTTTTCTGAGTGTACAGGGTCTCGTGATGATGGGGCTCTATTTACTCGGTTTGGTGCTGGCGCTGATCGTTTCTTATGTCGCTAAGTGGTTCATTAAAATAAACGAAAAGAGTTTTTTCATTCTTGAACTACCTAGCTACCGGTCACCAAGATGGAGCAACACTGTACAAACAATGGTGGAAAAGGCGAAGATATTTGTACGTGATGCGGGAAAGATTATCATGATCATCAGTCTTATTCTCTGGGCACTAAGCTCTTTCGGTCCCGGGAAAAGAATCGGAATGATTACAGAGAAGCACAAAGAACAATTAGAACGACCGGGAGCAGACACAATGCTACTGGCTAAACAATATGCCGCTGACAAACTCGAAAATTCATATGCCGGCATCATGGGTAAAAGTCTGGAACCGGTTATTGCGCCTTTGGGCTATGATTGGAAGATCGGCATTGCCCTCATTACTTCATTTGCCGCAAGAGAAGTATTTGTCGGGACTATGGCTACTTTGTACAGCGTCGGTGATGAAGAGAATGAATTAAGATTAAAAGAGAAAATGAAAGCGGCAGTAAGACCTGACGGGACTCCTGTTTTTTCCCTTGCAACAGGTGTTTCATTAATGATCTTTTATGTCTTTGCTATGCAATGTATGAGCACCCTTGCTATCGTAAAAAGAGAAACCCGTAGCTGGAAATGGCCGGTGATACAATTTGTGTATATGACGCTGCTCGCCTATATCATGAGTTTTATTGCCTACGAATTATTGAAATGACCCATTCAGTGGGTGGGTGGTTTTACCCACTTATCTTTTGGTTCAAAGTAATGCCAGAGCATGGAGGAAACCTTACGGGTTAATGTCCAGGCTTCATTGTTATGAGACCAGCTTGTGTCCTTATTGTTCTTGGTAAAAATGCAGAAGATATATGGATTGTGAGGAGCGTTGACCAATAAGGCCTCGCTTCGTACAGCATTTACACAACCATTCTTGCTGAATACTTCTATATAAGGGGGTATTTCAGAAATGGCTTCATCCACATCCCAGTAATTCCGGCCAAGACAGCGCATCATTCTTTCGCAGGCTGCCGGAGAAAAGACCTTCCCCAGGTAAATCATTTCAAATATTCTTCCCATTTCATTGGGCGTGGTTTGGCCCCAGCCATATATTGTCCGGTTGTTTTCTCTGCCTGATGTTCTCGAGTTGACCCTTGTTCTTTTAAACCCAAGACTATCTAATATTTCATTGATCCTTGTTCCTGTTCCGGCAAGGCTTTGCAACCAAAGGCTGGCCGTATTATCACTCGTTGTCAGCATCAGCATCAATACTTTTTTCAGTAATACCTTTTCCCCGCTTTTGAATGACCCGAGTAAATCAGCACCTGCATATAATAAAGAATCCTTGTACTCCAATAGTTGTTCATATTGCAATTCCCCTTTTTCAATCTTGTCCATTACACCCAGTAAGATCGGCACTTTAACTATACTTGCTGTTGGAAAAACAGTATCGGCATTAATGACGGCAGACTTACCTGTTTTCAGGTTTTTTACATAAATACCAATGTCCCCATTGAAACCGGCTATGTTTTCCTGTAATTTTTTATAAAGCTTTTTATCCGTATTTTGACAAATAGCGGCAATAAAAGGGAAAAGAGATAGAAGCAGGCAAGAACATTGTCTCATATTCATTATTTCATGTTCATGTAATCAATTACCAGAAGGCAGAAGGCTTTGATGCCCGTTTTCATTCCTGCGTCATCCACGAAAAATTCTGCCGTATGGTGGGGCGGCGCTTTTTTAGGGTCATTTCCTTTGGGCATACCGCCGAGATAGAAAAAGAATGAAGGGGCTTTGGTTCCGTAATAGGAAAAATCTTCGGCCCCTGTTACCCACTCTCTTTCTGTCACGTTATTTGCACCGGCTGCCGATTGTAAGGAAGGAATCATTTTTTTTACCAGTTCAGGAGTGTTGTAAGTTACCAGTGTTTTGGTATCGATGTTAACCGTTGCCGTAGCTCCGCCGGCTTCTGCGATCGTAGTTGCGGTGTGTTTTATTCTCGCATGAACGTCCTGTTGCATTTTACTGTCCAGCGTTCTTATGGTTCCGTCCAGTATACATTCATCGGGAATGATATTATTTCTTACACCGCTATGTATTTTCCCAACCGTAATAACAACCGGTGCTTTGGTCAATTCAGACTGGCGGCTTACAATCATTTGCAACCCTTCAATGATCTGTGCAGAAATTGCAATAGGATCAATCCCTAGCCAGGGTTGTGACCCATGACTGCCTTTCCCTTTTACCACAATGTGAAACCAATCGGAAGCGGCCATAAAAGAACCCGGCTTGTATTGTATTTGTCCTACTTCAATATTCGATTCGATATGTAGCCCGAAGATTACATTTACTTTAGGGTTGTCCATTACAGCTTCTGCCACCATCAGTTCTGCGCCACCTTGTTCTCCTTCCGGGGGCCCTTCTTCAGCCGGTTGAAAAATGAATTTGACGGTTCCTTTTAATTCCTCTTTAATACCGGAAAGAACCTCCGCCACACTCATAAGCATCGCCACATGAGTATCATGTCCACAAGCATGCATTACGCCAACATCCTGTCCATTATAAACCGACCTTTCTTTTGACGCAAAAGAAACATTCACCTTCTCTACTATGGGCAATGCATCCATATCTGCTCGTAAACCAATACAAGGGCCGGGTTTACCGCCCTGTAAAGTGGCTACAACTCCTGTTTTGGCGACGCCTTCTTTTACTTCGAGGCCAAGTCTTTTTAGATGCTCTGCAATTAGTTTTGCAGTAGCGAATTCCCTGTTTCCGAGTTCCGGATATTGATGAATTTGTTTTCGCCAGGCCACACATTTTGACTCAACCCTATTGATGGCAATAGTGATTTTTTCCTTCAGCTTTACTATATCTTTCTGGGCAGATAAATGAATAGTAAAAAGGAATGTGGAAAGAATAATGGTAAAGATCCTCATGAAGTAAATTTTCACTGAATTTACCATAAAAGATGATCGTGTCGTTATTGTTATCAAAATGAATAATTAGATTGGGGGAAACCTGCCCGGAGGTGATACGTGATTTGTTTTATATTTAGTGCCTGTATGCTGCTTCGCCACTTCTCATTTTTAAAAGCCGTTCTTCTGCATAGCGTCACTGCGTTTGGTGGGCCACAAGCCCACATTGCTATGATGATGAAAACTTTTGTCCGGCAGCATCCTTATATAACGGAAGACGAACTAATGGAATACAATGCATTTTGCCAGTTACTTCCCGGGGCATCCTCTACTCAAACGCTTACATTGATCGGTTACAAACGGGGAGGCGTTCCCCTGGCTGTGCTGACACTTACTGTCTGGATATTACCTGCCTGCGTTTTAATGGGGGCCCTTTCTTTTTTATTGCATTATATAGACAAAAAGGCTCTCGATACTGATATTTTTAAATTTATTGCCCCTATGGCTGCGGGATTTCTGTTATATGCATGCTTTATTGCATTCCCTCATGCTATAAAAAACGCCATTACATGGGTAATTGTGATCATCAGTTCTGCCGTGACCTACTTTTTTTTTAAAATGCCTGTTATTTTCCCGGCATTGATCATCCTTGCGGGAGCGGCTACCAATATCAGCCGGAAGCGTATTCCCCAGCTTGAACAGAAACCCAGAAAAGTACGCTGGTGGAATTTTTGGCTCTTCGGAATCATTTTCATTGCCGCGGGTGTAATAAGCGAAACAGCAAAAAATGAAAATTGGCCTGACCGAAAACCTATCAATCTTTTTGAAAATACCTATCGTATGGGCAGTCTTGTTTTTGGAGGAGGACAGGTGTTGATGCCTATGATGTATGAGCAATTCAGCGTACGGCCGGAGGCTATTAAGAAGAAGGATCAAAACGTTGTACAAATCGACGAACAAGATATGTACACGGGTATGGGAATCGTTCGTGCGGTTCCAGGACCCGTTTTCTCAATTGCGTCCTTTACCGGAGGTATGGCATTAAAGGATATGGGAACCGAAATGCAGGTAATTGGGTGTATCATTGGCTCTGTAGGAATTTTTCTTCCCAGTGCCCTATTAGTCCTCTTCTTTTACCCGATCTGGAACAACCTAAAAAAATATGCGGCCGTTTACCGTTCATTAGAAGGTATAAATGCTGTGGTAGTAGGTATAATGATTGGTTCTACATTCTATATCATGAAGGATATCTCCTTGATAGAGCCAAAAACAATTAGTCTATTAAACGTAAGCGTAATACTGGGAACAACCTTGTTATTATTTTATACCCGGATACCCTCTCCTATAATTGTAGCTGCTTGTTTATTGCTGGGATATATTTCCTGACACTTATTTTTTGTAATAACCACCATGCTCAATTTCTTCCCTTACTTTTTCAGGCACAAGATAACGAATTGATTTACCTTCTTTGATCAATTGGCGGATTTCGGTAGATGATATCTCAAGTAGCGGGGCATTTATGGTTTTTATCTTTGCGTTAATCTTGTTTTTTACCTCAAATCCCGGTCGGATATATATATAGATCATGTAATTCTTTATGATCGTTTCATAATTTTTCCATTTATGAATATTTTGAAAACTATCACTGCCCATAATAACGCTGAATTGGTTTCCCGGGTATCTTTCTTCCAGATGAACCAATGTAACAGAAGTATAAGAGGGTTTGGGAAGACCGAACTCAATGTCCATCACCTTGATTCGGTTATCCCCCTCGGTTGCAAGATTTAGTAGGTATAGACGATCATACTCATTTAATAAGGCAGTACTTTCTTTAAATGGGTTGTGAGGAGAAACCACAAACCATATTTTCTGAAGCTCCGTATTGTTTAATAAATGGTTTGCGATAATGAGATGTCCGGAGTGAACAGGATTGAAAGAGCCAAAATATAATCCTATATTCATTTAATTAATTGATAATCAATCTATTGTTGATACAATTATATGATCTGCCTCATTTAGTCGAAGGCTTAAAGTATAACCTGCTACACTTATGGAAACAGGATCTCCTAGAGGTGCCTTTTGTTCTACAATAATGCTCTCTCCGGGAAGGCAGCCCATTTCCATCAGTTTAAGATGAATCTCCTGGTTATCAAAATCTTTGATTATTGCCTTTTGCCCTGGCTTTAACTGTGAAAGTCTTTTGAACATAATTAGTATTCAAAATTACGGACGAGTGTTACATAATGTTTACGAATTTTGAAATCATGACTTCAAAACCAAAAGTTTGTTTCTTTTTTGAGAAAAAGTTTTCAGGTCTGAATAATAGAACTAAACTGAAGACCTTCATTGAATATCTTTTCCAAAGGGAGGGGAGAACTCTATTGAATATAAATTATGTTTTTTGCTCTGATAAACGGCTGCTGGAGATAAACAGACAGTATTTGAATCATGATTACTATACCGATATTATCACGTTTGATCTTTCAGAAAATGAATCTACAGAAGCTGAGGTTTACATAAGCATAGACCGGGTTAAGGAAAATGCTCACCAAGTCGGCGCATCTATTTTGCAAGAACTACATAGAGTCATGTTTCATGGCGCACTTCATTTATGCGGGTATTCAGACAGAAGCATGAGTGAAAAATCAACAATGCGAGCCAAAGAAGACAAGTATTTAGCTAAGTATTTTTCTGGTTCCACGTGAAATGAAAAATATTCGCGGCTTGGATCTATTGCTTTCACGTGGAACAAAAGCGATAAACACACTACAAAGCTTTCTTACCAATATCATAAATGCCCATACCTTTGCTGACTGATGTTCCCAGAATATGATATAATAGTAGTAGGTGCGGGGCATGCCGGTTGCGAAGCTGCAGCCGCTGCAGCCAATATGGGCTCCAAGGTGTTGCTGGTGACCATGAATATGCAAACAATCGCTCAAATGAGCTGTAATCCAGCAATGGGAGGAATTGCAAAAGGGCAAATAGTCCGGGAAATTGACGCCTTGGGCGGATATTCTGGAATTGTAACGGATTTGTCTATGATTCAATTTCGTATGCTAAACCGTTCAAAAGGCCCAGCAATGTGGAGCCCAAGAGCACAAAACGATAGGATGCAATTTGCAGCTAAATGGAGGGAATTACTTGAAAAGACACCAAATGTTGATTTTTACCAGGATACAGTAAAGGGGCTTTTAATAAAAAATGGAGTAGCAAAAGGCGTAGTAACGGGCTTAGGACATGAAATAAGTTCAAAGGCGGTCGTTTTAACCAATGGCACATTCTTAAACGGTGTTATCCATATTGGAGAAAAAAATTTTGGAGGAGGCCGGGCTGCAGAAAAAGCCGTTACAGGAATTACAGAACAATTAGTATCTCTTGGCTTTGAAAGTGACAGGTTAAAAACAGGAACTCCACCAAGAATAGATGGTCGAAGCTTGGATTACAGCAAAATGGAAGAACAACCGGGAGATAAAGAAATTACAGGATTTTCGTACACAAATACGCCTAAACCAAAAGAGCAAAAAAGCTGTTGGATCACATATACCAGCCAGAAGGTTCACAACATCTTAAAAACCGGGTTTGACAGAAGCCCAATGTTTGCGGGTAGAATTGATGGTATTGGGCCCAGGTACTGCCCAAGTATTGAGGACAAAATTAACCGGTTTGCTGAAAGGGAACGCCATCAGCTATTCATTGAGCCGGAGGGTTGGAATACGGTTGAAATATATGTCAATGGCTTTTCCACTTCCCTTCCAGAAGAAGTTCAATACGAGGCACTTCGTAATATAATTGGGTTTGAAAATGTCAGGGTCTTCAGACCTGGTTATGCTATTGAATATGACTATTTTCCCCCGACTCAGCTAAAATATTCCCTTGAAACAAAACCTATTGAAAATCTATTCTTTGCAGGTCAGATAAATGGAACAACCGGTTATGAAGAAGCGGCTTGCCAAGGGCTAATGGCTGGAATCAATGCCCATCGGAAAATCAAGGGGTTAGATTCTGTAGTATTAAAGAGGAACGAAGCTTATATAGGAGTGCTTATTGATGACCTCATCAGTAAGGGAACGGAAGAGCCTTACAGAATGTTTACCTCAAGAGCAGAGTTCAGAACATTATTACGACAGGATAATGCTGATCTACGATTAACAGAATTAAGCTATAGGATAGGACTTGCTTCCGGCGAAAGAATGGGCAAAGTTCTCGAAAAGAAAACCAATGTTGAAAAGATAAAGACTATTCTGAATGAGTCATCGGTTGAGCCCTCAGAAATCAATGTTTATTTAGAAAAGATCAACTCCTCACAGATATCAGAAAAACAAAAGACCGGAAAACTATTACTAAGACCCGATATAGAATTAAATGACCTTGCTGAAGCGCTGCCCGAATTAAAGAAGCAATTGGCTTCCTTTTCCAAAGAAACCATTGAACAAGCCTCGATACAGATAAAGTATGAGGTCTATATTGAAAAAGAAAAAGACTTAGCCCTTCGAATGAGTCAACTAGAAGATCTCCTTATCCCCGAAACTTTTGATTATAAAAAAATTCAGTCGCTCGGTAATGAAGCAAGAGAAAAGCTTACCAGGATAAAACCAGGAACTCTTGGTCAGGCCAGCCGTATTTCAGGCATTAATCCGAGTGATGTTCAAATACTAATGGTATATATAGGCAGGTAAAGCTTTCACTTTCCCCTCACCAGATACCGTTTCTGTTCACGCTGGCTTACCGAATTTCCAACAACACCACTTATGGTTCCACGACAGTTTTCAGAACCACACCTGCATTCAAAAGGCTCCATATTCTCATCAAGGAATTGCGAATAATCAAATGTAAGCTCTTCGTTTTTCTTTATACTCCTTAGTGAAATAACATTTAATCCCTCAAGACCTGTATTAGCATCGCAGCTATGATTCTGTGGCGCCCATTCTGACGGGTCATCATCCCACAGAACAAATACCTCTTCACTTACCGCATAAGCATACCGGCGAAAATTCAATTTTTGTTCTTCGTTCCAGTTTTTCTCTACAAATCTCTTTGTTACTATACGATGTGCCCTTTCTTCGCCCCTGAATATCACTTCACCCTTCCTGATGGGCCTAGCCGCGTATATACCAAAACCAGATATAGAATTCCCTTTCATCAAATAAGGCTTCTTTTTCCGTTGATGTCTTGCAACTCCCTCCGCAATAATATGCTCAAGAAAACCCCTTTGGCCCGCCTCATCAAATTTCAAAACAAAATCGGCTGACCCTTCATACCCATCCGTATAAAATACGGAGCAGGTAAAATTAATTTCCAGGAAGTAAATCTCTTTCTTGTCATTTACCCTGAAATCAAGCCTCGCATATCCTACGCCATTAAATCCCGTAAAAATCTTTTCAGTGGCTTCTCTCAACTGCCTATCCAATAGCGGATCAGTGCATGGAAAATTACAATCAGGGTGGAGTTCGGAAGTCTTTAATGAATAGGTCTTAAAGGTCTTGCCTTCCGGAAAAACGTATTCCACAGGCTTGAAGACTCTGCAGGATTTTCCATCTTCATTAGCCGCTACCAAAACTGTGAACTCTCTTCCCTCGATGTATTCTTCCACCAGCAGAGGTCCATAGTCATTAAAAATTTCAACTACCTTTTTGAGCAAATCCTCCTTATTGTACAGAACAGAGTTTTCATCAATACCCAGGCTGTCACCTGCTTTTGCAGGCTTGATGAACATCGGGTATGAGAGATACTGTTCTACCTTTTCGATATCTTTTGGCTGTTCAATAATAAAATACCGCGGAGTTTTCACCCCTTCGCAGTGCGCAACATATTTCATTAACTCCTTCGACGGATCATACAATTTTGCTGTGGGCCCCGTATGTGGAATATCCAATAATTCAAACGTATAAATTACATCTATCGAAGGGACCTCCCACTCGAGATACCCTTCACATAGGTTTACAAATATGTCATAATTCCTTTTTTTAAGTTCCTTTAACTGGCGATAAGTGGTCAGCTTATTCAGAAACACATGGTCCACTTCTGCCTCAGGTAGCAAATGAGAAAGATTTCTGGCGGGATCATAATTCTTATAATCAACCCCGGTAGTTGAGTAGTCGGGCTGAAGCACACATACCTTCATGACAGTACTATTAAATGATTAAACCCCTTCTTATAAAGGCGTCTTGTATTATTTCGCGGATCAAAAGAGTAAAGGATCTGTTTGCATACCTCAAAATAGCTCCAATCGATGTATAATCCTCGTCATCGCTTAATCCACATTGAGCATTGACTTCCAGCATATACAACTTTCCGTTGGAAGCATCCATTCTTATGTCCAACCGCCCGTACCCGGTACCCCCGACTGCAACATAAGCATCAATACTTATCTTCTCAAGCTGCTTCATCAAAGAAGCATCCGGTCGGTTATAATTATAAAAATTCTCATTCCCCGGCATCGGTTTCTCATCTTCATATATCTCCCATAGCCGGTCAAATGACAGAAATTTTTCTTCGTCAGGCAATGAATGATGGAATATTCTTTCAACAGCAGGGTAAACTGTACATTTTTCAGGAACCGATGATGACCCTACTACAAGTGTCGTGAATTCGGGCCCGGTTATGAACTGCTCAACTATCAATCCATCGGCTAAAAGATTCCATCCCCGATAACCTTGCTTGATTTCCCTGATCCTACGAAGCAACTCCTTATCTGTATAAACTACATTTTTTACTGAAACGCCCATGCTTCCCCCTGAAACTGCTGGTTTAATAATTAACGGCGCCCCGATCCTTTTGCAAAGTCCTTTTACAGAATCTTCGCTTCCATCAATAATTTCCCATTTTGCGTTTGGCACCCCCGCTTTATCAAAAGCCCTTTTCATCGGGATCTTTGATGTCGTGATAGTATAGTAATGAGCATCGGATCCTGTGTAGACAAGTTTATTCCTTTCCAATTCATGGATAACAGATACTCCTGGTGTACCGTTGATCTCATCTCCATCACAGAGGTTTAGTACCAGGGGTATCTTTCTCCCCGATCTCTTCTTAATAGAACCAACAACCTCCCTGAAGTTATGCATAGTAACAGGCTGCCATGTCCAGTCTGCACCAAGCTCTTCAAATACCTTTGTGTATTCCTCCAGGCTTTGATTGAAATCGTAGTAATATTGAAGATTAGGGTCAGTGGTCTCCAGATATGGATACAATACCCAGATTTTTAGCTTCCGGATGGGGTCAGCCGATACTTTGGCGCGGGAACTTTTTTTCTTAAGCTCTTTTTTCCTTGCTTGAGCGATCATGCAGTTGCTGTTGAATGAAGCGGGTAAGTTTATATGTATCTAAAACCTCCCGGCTGATATGTGCTGCGCCTTGTATCTTTCCAAGACACCTGTCTGTTCCGCAAAAACAACTAAAAGGTTGGGCCATGTCCCACTCTGTGGAAGGATAAAAGAATGTCATTTCATCCCCTTCTTCGATAGGCTTAAGCGCTACTACCTTCATAGCATAAGTATCAAAGAAAACATTCGGGTCGCAGCTATGGTTGATGTACTGAAGATGTTCCGGCTGCAGCATGATATGTTTGTCGACATCTACCTGAACCGTAAGATAAGTTGGCTCAGACAATACCTGTCCTGCATAGAACTCTGCAATAACATCTCCCGGCTGATAGGAGCGCTGCGCAAAGAATGCTTTCTGATTATTTACTAAGTTTTGCCTGACTACGGCAAACTGATGATCGCTGATAATGCGATATTGGGGGTTAGTAAGTGTTATCATGATCGTTTCGTTATGAAAAGATATATATAAACTTTTATGTAAAAAATCTTATTTGAATAAATGTGAATAATTCATAGCAATAGCTTAATAACATCATTGATCAATGATGTTATGTTATTACCATACTACCAACCTGCACACTTCGGTCATGCATCATTTCATTGTAAATTTGCCGCTCGCTTATGTTATTAATGCTAATGCCTGTTCGGATAAAAAAATATATAAAAGCTATAGCCTTATTGATCTGTTTCATTGCTCCAAGCAATATAATTACCGGCCAATGTACAACACCCATTGCTATATTTCCATACAATGAAAGCTTTGAAACCGCTACTGGTGGCTGGTTTCAGGGCGGTATTGCTTCTGACTGGGCATGGGGCGCACCTACAAAACCCCTTATTGCCAGCGCAGCCAATGGTAGTCGTTGCTGGGTCATTGGCGGTTTGACCGGTAGCTCATACAACAATTCACAAGCTTCCTGGCTGCAAAGTCCCTGCTTTGATTTTACTTCATTACAATACCCCTATATAACTTTTAGTGTCTTCTGGGAAATGGAACAGAGATTTGATGGCGCAAGCTTTCAATACTCAATAAATAATGGTTCTACCTGGTCGGATATAGGCTCATCCAATGAAGCCCCGTATTGTTTAAATGAGAATTGGTATAACTATTCACCCGTTACT
Organism: Chitinophagaceae bacterium; assembly: GCA_016787135.1. Classification (GTDB taxonomy): domain Bacteria; phylum Bacteroidota; class Bacteroidia; order Chitinophagales; family Chitinophagaceae; genus VBAT01. Next base: position 25,416 of record JAEUVK010000083.1, read on the forward strand.
TACCTGTCATCATTGTCAACGACCAGAAATGGGTGGTCCGGCAATATTCAGTCCACTTCAGGAAGCTGTCTCGGCGGTAATGGAAGCAATGGCTGGGTAACTGCAAAACATATTATGCCAATACTGGCAGGCCAATCTTCAGTGATATTCCGGTTTATATTTGGCTCAGGCACTACCTGCAGTAACTATGATGGGTTTGCAATTGATAATATTATCATAGGAGAAGCGCCTTCTAACAATGCCGGCTTTACTTCTGCCTGTGTTAGCAGCACTACTGTTTCCTTTACCAATACATCCTCGTTTTGTCCGGGCTCTTTTACTTGGAACTTCGGGGACCCAGCATCGGGAACATCAAATACATCATCTGCAAAAGACCCCATTCACTCATTCTCCGGACCAGGCGTTTATACAATTACTCTGACAGCAGGCGGGCAGGGCAATGCTTCTTCTACTACGACAGGAGAGGTAATAATATTCGAAGCAGGTGCATCTGTTATATCACCGGCTGATTGCACCAGCGGAAACGGGGGGTCAGCTTTAGTGAGCGCTGTCGGTGGGCCGGGTCCTTATACCTATTTATGGAGCACTACTCCGCCTCAAACAACAAGTACTGCCACTGGTCTTCCGTATGGCGATTATAAGATAATTGTTACTGCTGCCGGATCTTGTCCTGATACAGCCAGGGTTACCATCCCTCTGGATCTTTCCTGCATCGGCATCTATTTCCCATCTGCTTTTACTCCAAACGGTGATGGGCGAAATGATAGCTTCGGCCCGTTAGGCAGTGTTTCCGTCTTAAGCAATTACTCGTTCTACATATATAACCGGTGGGGAGAACGGGTTTTCTACAGCACAAACCCTTTTCAAAAATGGGATGGGGTATTCAGGGGGAAAGGGGCCGATAACAACAGTTTTGCCTGGTATGCAGAATATGACCTTCCCGGGCAGCTACGGGTCTTAAAAAAAGGAACTATAATGTTAATTAAATAAATACACCTTTTAAGCAGAAAGACCGTTTTGATATTTCTTCCATGCAATCGCCAACCTGATCTCCCCAAAACCGATATCGTTACCTAACGATTCCTTAATAGAAGTAATAGATCCGCCGTTGTACTTTTTAATTGCTGATTCAATCAATATAAGTTTATCCCTGCTTACCAGCTCCTCAATATTGATCTCCCCTCTGGAAATATAATATGCCAGGTGACCTTCGATGGTTTGGACGGTAAGGCTACGTTTTTTGGCAATAATATCCACCGAATTACCCTCCTTATACAACCTTAAGGATTCTGCTTTGGTATCAACTTTACCTTTTCTGGAATCCGTATCCGATTTTCTTTCCTTCTTTGGAGGTTTTTCGTGTATTCTTGATAACAGGTTGTTTGCTTTACTATACTCAAGAATTATTTCCAGAAACCCCTGGCCGTATCGGCTGGCTTTGGCGTCACCAAAACCACTGATCTTTCTAAGTTCTGACAATGATTGTGGAAGGTAACGGGTCATTTCGTCCAGCGTATTACTGCCGGCCACCATATAAATGGGCGTATCCCTACTGGCGCAAATACTATCCCGCAGCTTTCGCAGTTGCTGATATAACTCTGGGTATGGTACGTCTGTTCTTTGTTGCGACACAGCGGCGTATGCGTTAACCATAAAAGGAGGTAAAACAAAACTTTTATTTCGCCGGTGCCATGATTCCGCATCCAGGCTTCCGTTATACCCATCTAAAAGATGCTTTTTTGCAGACAGTTCTGCAAACACTTCTTTTAACCAGTCATTAAACTCCTTCGCATGAGGCTTACTATCGGAGACAACGGGAGCCCGTTGCATATGGTCAATTACTGATCCAAGTTCTTTTACAAAATGTTCCGCCGCTCTCATGGTCCTTTCCAGCAGTAATGGATTCTCTTCCAAAGAAACCGGTAGCTGAAACTGACCCTTCAGCCATACATGAAACTTTTCAGCCATTTCCTGTAACAAGTTTATTCTTTGAAAAAGGTCGGTGGTCCACATGACAGCTTGCGCATTAAACGAAGAAACATTTGCCGCAACATATTTACTCACCTCATTTGCATTATCAACTGCCGGCCTGAAGTCGAACATCAATAACAATAGCTTTTCCTGGTAGCTTTGGCGTGCGGTGGCCAGCTCTCCATTCAGTTTTGCTGAAGGAGTGCTGTTCTTTGAAAATTTTACTATACGCTGATCAGTAAAAAGATTTCTTGTCTGGATCTCACTTTGCAGCACCATTCCTTCAAGATTGGTACACCGGCTTAATGCTACATATACTTGCCCCGCAGCAAAAGACCTGCCCGCATCAATGATTGCTTTTTCGAAAGTCAGTCCCTGGCTCTTGTGAATGGTAATAGCCCATGCCAGTCGCAAAGGGTACTGGCTGAAAGAACCCAATACAGATTCCTCCATCTGCCTGTTTGATCTATTCAGCGTATAACGGATATTCTCCCATCGTTCTTTATTTACTTCTATTTCATCTGTTTCGCCCTTACATTTCACAAGAATTTTATCTTCTTCCAACCCTGTTACTATACCGATCTTGCCATTATAAAATCGTTTACTCCTGTCGCTGTCATTTTTGATGAACATCACCTGAGCCCCTTCTTTGAGAAGAAGTACTTCCTCAGCAGGATAAGCAGTATCAGGAAAATCGCCTTCTATTTCTGCCCTATAAACAAATGATCTTGTGTCCAGTTTATCCAGTTGGTCAGCATTAGTATTTCTGGCGATCTCATTATGCGAGGTCAAAATAATATACCCATCGTCGGCCTTTCTTTTAAAGTGGGGTTGATATCTTGATTGTAATATCATCAGACCCTCCCCGTCAAGCTCATTATTACGAACCTGGTTAAGGACTCTGATAAACCGCTCTTCGTTTTGCCGGTATATTTTATCAAACTCAATATACATAGGTGGTTCTTCCCTAATCACGGCACTGTCGAAAAAGTAAGGGCTTTTATAAAACTCAGAAAGAATATTCCAGTCCTGTTCCTTTATTACCGGAGGCAATTGGAACATGTCGCCGATCATCAGAAGTTGTACACCTCCAAATCTTTCATATGGCTTTTTGCGAACATGCCTCAATACCGTATCGATAGCATCCATTATATCACATCGGACCATACTTATTTCATCAATGATCAGCAATTCCAGCTGCTGCAACACTCTGATCTTTTCCTTTGTAATACGCAGCCGGCTGATGAGACTATGCGGATTGACAACCGCTTCCCTATTACTGGAAAATCCCTTTATTTCGGGTATGAAAAGAGAAAGTGGTAGCTGAAAGAATGAATGGATCGTAACACCCCCTGCATTTATAGCCGCTACACCGGTAGGGGCAACTACTGCCATTTGCTTAGGACAACGTTCCCGGATATATTTTAGAAAAGTGGTTTTCCCTGTTCCGGCTTTGCCAGTAAGAAATACGTGCCGGGAGCTTTGGATGACCAACTCAGCAGCAATCCGGAATATTTCATTTGTTGGATCATGATTCATAAAGCATTTGCTAAACTAAAACAAAAAGGGGCATTGCACCAGATGTATCTTTTTGCAATACCCCAAACAGTATCTTTCTATTCGGCAGATTTCACGCCTAGCATCAAGAGCTCATTGACCTGTATCTCCGTAATATACTTTTTATTGCCCTCCTTGTCGGTGTAGCTGCGGTTGATCAGCTTACCTTCGATGGCTACTTCTTTTCCTTTGTCTAAATACTTTTCAGCAATGTCGGCAAGCTTTCCCCACGCCACGAGATTATGCCACTGCGTTTCTGTTACCTTATCACCACTGGCGTTACGATAGACTTCGTTTGTGGCCATGCTGAAACGGGCCAGTTTCTTACCGCTCTCTGTGTTCTTTACTTCTGGTTTGCCACCCAGGTTACCGATCAGTTGTACTTTGTTTTTAAGTGCGTACATAATTGTAAGGTTTACTTGTTTTGAATTTTGTTATCTCAGTCTCCGGTTCTGCCGTTGACGAAACAAAGATGGGGGTGCCGGAAAGCGATAGCCGGTTTTTATCCCTTTACTTACGGATGTAGCCGTTTGTAAACGATTGTAATCAGAAATTCCGTATCTTATAACCTGAAAATCAATCTGCCTTTCCTATGCACACACAAACAGAAATCAAAACTTGCTTAGCCTGCGGCAAACCAATCAAGGGGAGGTCCGACAAACGATTCTGTGATGATTATTGCCGCAACGCCTACAATAACCAGCTCAAATCAGCTACTAATAATCTTGTAAGAAACATTAATAACGCTCTTGGAAAGAATCGCAGGATATTAGAAAACCTCTTGCCGGAAGGTGAAGAAACAGCAAAGAGCAATAAAGAAAAGCTGCTTCGACTTGGGTTTAATTTCAAATATTTTACCCATACATATATTACAAAAACAGGCAAGACATATCTCTGCTGCTATGAGTATGGCTATTTGCCATTGGAAAATGATTGGTTCCTGATCGTAAAGTGGAAAGAGGAGTGAAAGCCAGGAGCTGCTTATACCTCCTTCACACCATTATAGCTGCTCAAAAATTACCCCGCCATTTCTGGCGGGGGGTTTTTCAACGTTGTCCTAACAGGACTCAATCGGACTCCATTTCTCTGCGTCTTGCAGAATAACTTGTTTCATTTTCTTTTCGCATAAAAACTAAAGGGTTGGGTGCCGTCCATGTAAATTCATATACACGATTAACAGAACCGCGATCTGTGCTGTATAGTCGTATCAACCCATCATTGCGGCCCCTCCCGTAATGCAATCCATACATATAATCGCTTCCTCCTCCCATATTATAGGTATCCCATCCTGATCCATTCCACGAATATTCCAACACCTTTCCATTACCGTTATCAGTATATAACCTGTTAATTCCGTCATTACGGCCGGGAATCACATAGGCATGTACGTTCTGAATACCCGTATTTGGCAGGTTCACAAATGTCCAGGCTGATCCGTTCCAGGTGAACTCCCGCATGGTACCGTCATAGATAGCGGCATATACACGTGTAATACCATCATTCCTTCCTTCTCCAAGTCCTATACCACGGGAGTCGCCTGAATCGCCCATAGAATTGATGACCCATGAAGTTCCGTTCCAATACACCTCAAAATCTCCGGAGGAAATAGAAGAAATATATATATAGTTCTTACCATCATTGCGGCCTTTTCCTAATGCCACACCGTGTGCACCGGGTGTGCTGCCAATCAGCAGTTTTGTCCAACTGGTGCCATTCCAGGTAAATTCAAAAAGTTGTTGCGTACTGGCAGCATACAATCTTGTCACCCCATCATTGCGTCCGTCGCCCATTGCCATGTGCATACCAAGATTATTATTCAGCCCCCCTACCGTCAGTTGATGCCAGCCAGTAGCGTCATTCCATATCTCGTATATATTATAATCATAACTGGCGGCATATAGCCGGTCTTTCCCGTCGCCTCTTCCATCTCCTATGTTACAGTCGTGTATTTCTGTTCCCGCAGGAGATCCACCTACATCAACCGGGCCTGTCCAGGCTGTTCCGCTCCATGAATATTCCAGCATACGCCCCGTTCCGATAGTGCCAACATATATCCGCTCCAGCCCATCCGGTTTCAGCGCTCCGACACGTATCGTGTTATTCTGTGTATTGGTAGAGCCTATTGTGGAGATAGTCCAAACTGCTGGGGTAGAGAAGACGATCAGCGTAACAGGAATGGTTCTGATCATTGAACCACTTATGCCCTGTACTGTGAGGTTATAGGTTCCTGCTGCAGCGGATGAGGTCACGTTCAGTGTAAGCGTTGATGTGGCAACAGGTATCGGCGATGCCGGGTTAAATGATGCTGTTATTCCGGCTGGCAAACCAAGAACAGACAACGTAACAGGATTTACATAATCATTAGTTTCATTCACGTTGATGGTAAACGTTGTACTGTTCCCAATAGAAACATTTGAGATTGATGGAGCGGCAGTTAAATTAAAGTCAGCCGCGGCCGTAACATTAAGAGTTCCCTGCTGTGTATGTGTAATTCCATCAAATGAAGTAGCCGTAAGTGTTATCGGATACGTACCCAGTGGTGCTCCGGATGTATTTAAGATCAACTGTGTTTCTCCCTGATGTGACATTGGGTTGAACAGAAAATGGCTGGTAGTGCCTGAAGGAAGACCCGTAACCGCCAAATTAATCCCACCCGTCGTATACCCATTCAAATAGCTTACATATATTCTATAATCTATCGTTCCGGTAACCTCCACATTTCTTACTGGTGTTAATAGTGTAAATAAAAAGTCTGGGGCAACATTGACAGTTACGCCATTGGAAGTGGTCACATTGCCTGCAGCATCTCTTGCCCTGGCTGTTAAAACATGAGACCCGTTGATCGTTGTCTGAGTATTCCATGAAATAGTATAAGGCGGGGTGACATCTTCTGCATCGAGATTAACACCATCCAGCATAAATTGCACACCGGCAACGGCAAAATTATCTGCAGCATTGGCGGTAACATTCACAGTACCCGAAACATTGCCACCGGTCGGAGAAGTAATTGAAACGGTCGGGGAAATATTATCTATTCCCACCGGCGTATTCATGTCTGTTATTATCTCTGCCGGGGTAAGAAGCCTGTTATAATACCTTACTTCATCTATTGTACCATTAAGATATTCACCATAGGGCTGGTTCGAGCCAATGCGGATATTGGTGGGGTTGATCGATGTTATTGTTCCCGTTGAACCAATGGCACTGCGATTAGTAACGTCTGCTCCATTCACATAGATCGTAAACCTGTTGGCCTGTGCCTGGCTGCCGTCATACGTAATTGTTACATGACTCCATTGTCCGGCTGTTAAAACATTATTATTACTATGAAGCGCCAGCTTACTGGTTCCAGACGACCAATAAGCAGAGATACCATTTGTAACCGGGCCACCGCCGCCATCAACGCTGCTTGTTGTGTGTGCATAGAAATAGAGGAAGTTGGAAGTGCTGATGGTTTGGCTCCAGATGGTGCTGAACTCATTAAAGTTATTGTTCTTTACCCAGGCACTCCATGTATAACTTTGAGCCGGGTCCAGGGTAAAGTTGTTATGATCCGCTATGTTGATATAGCTGTTGGTGCCATTAAAACTTAGTCCCTGTCCGTATTTACCTGTGGTCCAGCCCGGACTGTTCGTAAGGGTTCCCGTGTGATTATTTCCGGATATATCAGCTGCTGTTGTTCCCGTTCCTTCATTGAAATTGAACCCGGCAATAAGATTAGTGGTGTTGCTTACATTAACGATAACTGAAGTTGACGTGGTATTATTACCAGCAGCATCGCGGGCTCTGGCTGATAAATTGTAGGTCCCGTTGGCTACTGTTGCAGTATTCCACGAAAAAGAATAGGGTGAACTCAGGTCTTCCCCGCCAATTAATGATCCATTCAATAAAAACTGTACCCCCACCACTCCGATATTGTCGCTTGCAGTAGCTGTAACATTAATTGTACCCGTTACCGTTCCTCCTGTCGGCGATGTGATATTTACAGCCGGAGCTTCTATATCGTTGTTTACGGTATAGATTATACCAGCCGAAACGGTAACATTGCCGGCCGCATCACGGGCCCGGGCCGAAACAGTATGAGGGCCATTCAACACTCCTGTTGTATTCCAGGAAAGACTATACGGGAAAGACAGATCCTCTGCGCCCAAATTATTTCCGTCCAGTAAGAACTGAACACCAACGATGCCAATATTATCATTAGCGCTGGCAACCAGGTTTACTGAGCCCGCAATTGTTCCGGCGGCTGGTTCAATTATACTTACAGTCGGATCTTCGCTATCCGGAAGGTTGTTAACAGTAACACTTATCGTTGATGATGTTGTTATATTGCCTGCCGCATCTCTTGCTTTCGCAGTTATTGTATAATCACCATTTGCAACAGACAATGTGTTCCAGGTTAAAGAATAGGGCGCAGACAGGTCCTCTGCCCCTAGACTTACTCCGTTTACTAAAAACTGTACTCCAACTACACCGGTATTATCATTAGCATCGGCAGCGATATTTACGTTGCCCGCCACCTCGCCGGACGAGGGTGCGGTAATAGTAATTGTCGGAAACTCAGTATCCGGCGGGTTGTTAAGTGTATTAACTACTATTGATGATGAAGTAGTGGTATTGCCGGCAGCATCTCTTGCCCTTGCTGTCAATGTATAACTGCCATCTGTTACCGTTGTTGTATTCCATGATATCATATACGGAGCAGATACATCCTCCGCGCCGAGGTTAACACCATTTAGCAGGAACTGGACACCGCTTACTCCGGTATTATCTCCTGCATTTGCTGTAATATCTACCGTTCCGACTACTGTTCCGGCCAGGGGTGCTGTTATAGATACTGTTGGGGCCTCTGTATCATTATTGACAGTAACAATTACTCCCGGAGAGATTGCATTGTTGCCGGCTGCGTCTCTTGCTCGGGCTGTCAGCGTATGCGTCCCATTAGTAATTGTAGTTGTATTCCATAATACAGAATAAGGCGCCAATACATCTTCTGCTCCAAGATTTACCCCATCCAAAAGGAACTGAACGCCTGCCACGCCAATATTATCGCTTGCAGTAGCCGCAATACTAACTGTTCCGTTTATGTTTCCTGCAGCAGGTGATGTAATACTCACCGTAGGATTGGTTACATCCGGTGCAACAGGAGTATTCATATCGGTTTGAATTTCTGCCTGGCTTAATGCCCTGTTATAGATTCTCACTTCGTCAATCAGGCCGGCAAAATATTGACCGGTAAGAGCTGTGGTACCTCCAATTCGCAATGGATTTGTCGTCACTGTAACGTTCCCTGTTGTGGCGGTTGACGATACCTGTATTCCATTTACATACAACCTGAGCGTAGAGCCGTCATAGGTGCTGGCAATATGCGTCCATGTGTTAAGCGCAAGTTTTGTGGTTCCTGTTACGCTGACATTGCTGCTGCCGATACGCAATCGGCTGCTTGGTCGCTGGTTGTTGACATTGCTGGAATTATTATTGGCCGCAAGGGTGTAAGTAAAATTGCTGGTGGTCCTGTCTTTACAAATGACAGTCTTAAATCCCGTCAGGTTTGACGGATTGACCCATGCTTCCATTGTCATTCCGTTCGTCAGGTCAAGCGAGTTGGCATCATTGACATTTATATAATCATTTGTCCCGTCGAATACTATGGCCGATCCATATTTTCCCGAAGCAGACCACGCCGGTCCGTTCGTCAATGTTCCGGTATTATTATTACCGGAATTATCATTAGCGGTTATTCCGGTATTCTCATTAAACCCATATGCCGCAACAAGATTAGTATTGGATACCGTTACATTTACGGCTGCAGATACAGTTGTATTCCCGGCCGCATCCCTTGCCCTGGCGGTTAACACATGATTGCCGTTAGTTGTTCCGGTCGTTATCCATGATGTTGAATAGGGCGTTGTCATGTCTTCAACACCAAGATTCACTCCGTCAAGCAAAAATTGTACTCCAATTACCCCGGTATTATCCGAGGCATTTGCATTTATATTAATAGTACCGGATACGCTTCCGCCGGTCGGAGTGGTAATGTTTACCAATGGTGATTCATTATCCGGCGGATTGTTTTGAACGGTAATATTTATTGCAGCAGATACAGTCGAATTACCCGCAGCATCGCGGGCCCTTGCCGTAAGGACGTGATTACCATCTGTGATCGTTGCAGTGTTCCATGATGTAATATATGGCGCCGATAGGTCCTCTGTTCCAAGATTAGCACCGTCCAATAAAAACTGTACTCCTGCTATACTAATGTTATCTCCTGCATTTGCACTTACATTTATTGTTCCTGAAACAATCCCTCCGGATGGCTCTGTGATACTGACTGTTGGAGCCTGCGTATCATTGTTGACGGTAATACTTACCGGGGCAGAGGTGGTCGTGTTACCCGCAGCATCTCTGGCGATCGCTGTCAGGTTATGTGCGCCATTTGACGCTGTTAAAGTGTTCCATGATATTGAATAGGGCGAAGAGGCGTCTTCCGCTCCAAGATTTACCCCATCTAATTGAAACTGAACTCCCGCAACTCCGATGTTATCCCCAGCATTTGCATTTACACTGATAGTGCCCGACACATTTCCTGCAGCAGGTGAAGAAATATTTACCGTTGGCGCTTCATTGTCGGGCGTATTACCAATGTTCATGTCGCTTTGAATTTCCGCAACCGACAGCAGTCTCCTGTAATATCTTACTTCATCTATGGAGCCATTCAGGTATTCACCATATGGCTGGTTGGAAGCAATGCGTATGTTAGTAGGATCTATTGCAGTAATTGTACCGGAAGAAACAACGTCGGTTCTGTTTGTCACATCTGTGCCGTTCACATAGATGGTAAACCGGCTGGCTTGTGCCTGCGCTGCATCATAGGTCACCGTTACATAACTCCAGTTCCCAGTGGTTAATACATTATTGTTGCTGTGAAGTACCAGCTTATTGCTGCCACTGTACCAGTAAACCGAAACCCCGTTGGTAACGGGCCCTGCTTCTGCATCACTTGTTGTGTGGGCATAGAAATAAAAGAAGTTTGAAGCATTAAGCGTCTGACTAAAAACCGTACCCCATTGATTGAAGTTGTTGTTTCTAACCCATGCGCTCCAGCTATAACTTACCGTAGGTGTAAGTGTAAAGTTCGCATGATCGGCAATGTTCACGTAGTCGTTGGTTCCGTCAAAGTTGATCGCCTGCCCATATTTACCGGCGCCCCATGTTGGGCCATTAAGGAGTGTGCCGTTATGCGCATTACCTGAGGCGTCGGCAGTTGTCGTCCCCGTTCCTTCATTGAACCGCAACTCAGCCACTACACCGGGCGCAGGAAATCCTGTCTCGTTCACTCCATGAAAACTCAGGGAAAAAAACGAAAGAACAACAAAGATTTTTACAAAATGCTTAAACGCTCTGGTTTGCTCCGGGCTGGTTCCGGCAATGGTTTTTGATAGCATATATAAGTTCTTTATGATTCCTCAATGGTAGGATAGCACATAAGGTACCCATATATGTATCTTTCAAAACAGGATGTTGATTGGGAAAATTTCTTAGGGGAGAGAATCGGCAAAGTCTAAAATACGCCCTAATTTATACCTCTGTGTCCTTATTTAGCCACAAGAAATTGACATTTGGCTGTGGATAGGCAAAAAGTATAAGGGAATTCTAAAAATTTTTGTCATTTATCAAACAAAAAGCCCTTCATTCGAAGGGCTTTTTGTTTGTGGTGTGGGGCGGGATCGAACCGCCGACACAAGGATTTTCAGTCCTTTGCTCTACCGACTGAGCTACCGCACCAATTTTATCAAAACTCCTGATACTAAATCCTGCATTCCAATCGGGTTGCAAATATAGAGGGAATTTTGCTTAAAACCAGAACACAGCATGCTACTTCCCGGGATTTTGGATTTTTTTCTTCGCTACATACCGTATTCGCTCAAAAACTTGATACGCATGATCTTAAGTTGTTCCCAATTGAAGTTGTGCTCTGCCAGTTCTTCCTGGGCTACTTGTAGCGACGACGTGTCGCATCCTTTGAAATACTCGATGATCTCTTCCTGTTCATATTCATCGAGCATTTCATCTATTGCATAATCAAGATTAAGTTTAGTGCCACTGGCGGCTATAGTTTCCATTTCTTCCAGCATTTCGTCCATTCGCCAGCCTTTGTTCTTTGCGATGGTTTCTAATGAAACTTTTTTATCAGTATTCTGAATGATATATACCTTGTTCCCGCTCTTGTTCACAACGCTTTTCATCACAAAATCATCCGGCTTTTCAATATTGTTCTCTTGCACATACCTAGCAATAAGATCAATAAATGGCTTGCCGTACCGTAACGCCTTTCCCTTGCTGATGCCCTGGCATTTTTCAAGATCGGTCATGCTGGTAGGATATAGTGTGGCCATATCCTGTAATGAAGTTTCCAGAAAAATAACAAACGGCGGCAGGTTCTTCTTTTTTGCTTCTTTCTGCCGGATCTCTTTCAGCATTTCAAAAAGCTTTTCGTCTGCTGCTGCGCCTCCTGTTGCTTCTGCCCCTTCTTCATCATCTGCATTAGCTTCTTCAAAAAGATTATTCAAAACAATCCTGAACGTTCTGGGTTTCCTGAGAAAAGTCTCTCCTGTCTTTGTAATCTTCAATACGCCGTATTCTTCAATATCTTTTTTCAGCAGCCCTTCCAGCAGCATCTGGCGTATCAGAGAGTTCCAGAAATAGTTCTCTTTGTTATTCCCGCTGGCAAACACATCAATCCCCTCATGCCGGAACATTTGTATCTGCGGAGTTAATTTCCCGGTGATAATATTCACCACATAATCCGTAGCAAACCTTTCATCCAGTGCTCTTATTGCCTTCAACGCTACCACCGCTTCTTCCTTCGCTTCGATCCTCTCTTTCGGATGCTTACAGTTGTCGCAACTACCGCAATTTTCTTTTTCATACTCTTCCCCGAAATAACTCAGTATTACTTTGCGGCGGCAAACACCACTTTCTGCATACGCCACAGTTTCATTGATAAGCTGCGCCCCTACTTCTCTTTCACTTAAAGGTTTGTCCCGCATCAGGTGTTCCAGTTTGCTCACATCCTTATGCGAATAATAAAGTATGCATTTGCCTTCCAGCCCATCCCGTCCGGCCCGACCGGTTTCCTGATAATAGTTCTCGATAGACTTGGGAATATTATAATGAATAACGAACCGGATATCCGGCTTATCAATCCCCATTCCGAATGCAATGGTAGCGCAGATCACCTGTACATCTTCATTTAAAAACTGGTCCTGTCTTTCCGATCTTAGTTTGCTGTCAAGGCCTGCATGATAAGCAACCGCCTTGATGCCATTGGCCATCAATATATCCGCCAGTTCTTCTGTTGTCCTGCGGTTCAGCGTATAAATAATACCGCTTTTTGTTTTCATTCCCTTGATGAAGCGGACGATATTCTCATCTGTCTGGTTCTTTTTGATCTTGGGTAATATCTCGTAATAAAGGTTGGGTCTGTTGAAAGAAGAGATATACACTTTCGGATCACGGAGGTCCAGGTTTTTGATAATATCGCTTTGTACTTTCGGGGTGGCAGTAGCTGTAAGGGCAATGACCGGAATGTCAGGGTTTATCTGTATCATCATTTCCCGCAGTCTCCTGTATTCCGGACGAAAATCGTGTCCCCACTCAGAAATACAGTGTGCTTCATCAACTGCAAAGAATGATATTTTGAGGTCTGAAAAGAATTCCAGATTCTCCTGCTTGGTTAATGTCTCCGGCGCTACATAAAGCATTTTTGTCTTTCCTGTCAGCAGATCATCATGTACCTCTTTAATCTCCTTTTTGGTCAGGGTAGAATTGAGAAAATGCGCCACCTCATCATTGCTGCTGTAACCGCGGACCAGGTCCACCTGGTTTTTCATCAAAGCGATCAGGGGCGACACAATAATCGCAACTCCCTGGCTTACCATGGCGGGCAACTGGTAGCATAAGCTTTTGCCGCCGCCGGTTGGCATGATCACGAATGTATCATATCCGGCCAGCAACGATTCAATGATCTTTTCCTGGTTGTCTTTAAATTTATTGAACCCAAAATGTTCCTGGAGTGAGGCGTGAAGATCGAATCGTCCGGCTCCATTGGAAAGTACTTTTTGCTTTGTTGATTTCGGCGCTGCAGCTTTTTTGCTTCCGCCTCCCGGTTTCTTTGCGGTTGTTCCCATTGCTCAGGTTTTCGTTCCCTCAAAAAATAATATTGAATTCATTTCTTTCATGCATAAGATAATGCTTTTTCCTCCATGTTACCGGCTGATGATCGTCATTCTTTCCACAGTGATCCTCCGGAGTTCTCCCGGCACAGATGATAGGAAATAGCGCTTTGACTTACAAACTTGCAGAGTGGGTCGAACGTTAATCAGAATCTAATCATCGACAGCCTGAACCGGCGCCTGGACAGCGAAAATACAAAATGAAACCCGCTTTAAGAAGCTGTTACGGATAATTAAATGTGTACAGGATGTTAATCCGTTCATTTGATTAATTCTTCTAATTTTGCTGCTTGCCGATGAGTTCATCTATCAAACAAACAGCCCTTAGTACCATTGAGTTGGAAGCCGCTTCAATCGCCGGGTTATCTGTTTTTATAAATGATGATTTCGAAAAAGCCGTAAGGGTAATCGCTGGCTGCCCCGGAAGAGTGGTTGTTAGCGGCATCGGCAAAAGCGCTGTGATTGCGCAAAAAATCGTTGCTACGTTTAACTCCACTGGTACTCCTTCTGTTTTTATGCATGCTGCTGATGCCATACACGGTGATCTTGGAATGGTGTTACAGAACGATGTGGTGATTATTCTCAGTAAAAGCGGCGAAAGTCCTGAAATAAAAGTCCTGGTTCCGTTAATAAAGAATTTCCGCAATACGCTTATTGCTATCGTAGGTAACACAGAATCTTACCTGGCCAAACAATCCGACATCATTCTTAATACTACCGTGCCGCAGGAAGCATGCCCGAATAACCTGGCGCCAACATCCAGCACAACCGCACAATTAGTAATGGGTGATGCACTGGCCATCTGTCTCATGGAGCTAAACGGTTTTCAATCGGATGATTTTGCCAAGTTTCATCCGGGAGGTGCGCTGGGTAAAAGATTATACTTACGGGTATCCGATCTTTATATTAATAATGAACAACCGAAAGTCTATGCTTTTCAGACGCTGAAGGAGGCCATTGTAGAAATGACAAAGAAGCGGCTTGGTATTACGGCTGTGGTGGACAATGAGAATAATTTACTGGGAATCATTACCGATGGTGACCTGAGAAGAATGCTGGAAAAAAGTGTAGCGATCGGAGAAACCAAAGTGCTCGGCATCATGACCAGTAACCCTAAAACAATCGAACCGGATATGCTGGCTGTGGATGCGTTGGATATTTTGAGGAAAAACGAGATAAGCCAGTTGGTGGTAGTAGAAAAAGGGAAATATCTCGGTATTATACATATACACGATCTGATAAGAGAAGGATTAATTTAACCGGTGATTAAAGAACGATGGGTGTCGGCCAAATACTACCCGCCATTCCTTTTCACCATTCACCATTCACAATGAACAAACATCACTACGTAGCAATTATGGCGGGCGGCATCGGCAGCCGCTTCTGGCCGATGAGCCGCACCAATCTGCCGAAGCAGTTCCTTGATATCCTGCATACGGGCAAAACGCTCATACAGCAAACATTTGAACGATATAACAAACTTGTTCCAAAGGAGAATATCTTCATTGTTACGTCGCAGGAGTATGTGGATATTGTAAAAAGGCAATTGCCTTCTCTACCGGTTGAAAACATACTCGCAGAGCCCTCTAAAAAGAATACGGCGCCCTGTATTGCCTATATCGCTTTTAAACTTTTCCAAAAAGATCCGAAAGCGTTAATGATCGCTGCCCCTTCTGACAATCTTATTTTAGAAACAGACGAGTTTGTCAAAACGGCAACCACTGCGTTGAGTTTTGTGGATCACATCAATGCGCTGGTCACGATCGGCATCAAGCCTGCTTATCCCAACACCGGCTACGGTTATATACAACATGAAATGGCAGAAGCGGCCCCTTCTATTTATAGGGTAAAAACATTTACCGAAAAACCTAATATAGAGCTTGCCAAAGCTTTTGTCGCCAGCGGTGATTTTTTGTGGAATGCCGGCATCTTTACCTGGAAAGTAAAAACCCTGCTTACTGCATTTGAAAAATACCTGCCCGAGATATATGATGTATTTGCAGCAGAGAAAGATAAGCTTAATACACCCGATGAGGCCGCGGCTATTGAAGAGATATACCCGCAATGCACCAATATCTCCATTGACTTCGGCATCATGGAAAAAGCCGATAATGTATATGTTATCCCCGCTTCTTTTTCCTGGAGTGACCTCGGCACATGGAACAGCGCCTGGGACAATATGGACAAAGATTACTTTCAGAATGCTGTAGCAGGAAACACCGTAATGGTAGTAGATGCAAAAAACTGTATGGTGCACGTGCCGGACAATAAGCTGGTCGTATTACAGGGGCTCGAAGATCACATTGTGGTGGACACGAAAGATGTACTGCTCATTTGCAAAAAAGAAAAAGAACAGGAAATTAAAGAATATGTAGCGGAGATCAAGAGAAACAAGGGAGACAAATTTCTATAATCCATGTTCAAAAAACTTCGCACCGTTATCTATACTGCGAAAGATATTGCTGCTGCTAAAGAATGGTATATCAAAGCAACAGGCGTACAGCCCTATTTTGATGAGCCCTTCTATGTGGGTTTTGACATCAACGGCTTTGAGCTTGGACTTGATCCCAATGCGGCGGGCGGTAATGGAAACCAGTCAATTTCATACTGGGCCGTTGAAGATACAGACACCGCTTCAAAAAAGCTGGTATCTATCGGCGGACAACTGATTCAGCCCAGAACAAAAGTCGGCGGAGATATTTTTGTAGCGATAGTATCCGATCCGTTCGGTAATCATATCGGCCTCATTGAAGGGGCATAAAAACACTACCTTTAATGACAAACCTTAACCATGGCGTCGTCATTTCCTCTGGGTAATATTCTTTTTTTAGACATTGAAACCGTTCCGCAACAACCAGGTTACGATTCTTTGCCGGAAGACTGGAAAGAATTGTGGAACACCAAATCTCTTTCACTTTTAAAATATCATGAAGGAGAAACCAGCGAATCATTGTATCCCCGTGCGGGCATCTATGCAGAGTTTGGCAAGATCATTTGTATCAGCTGTGGTGTGATACAGGGTAACGGCGACCAGAAAAAGATCGCATTAAAATCTTTTGCCGGCGATAATGAAAAGATCTTGTTGCACGAATTTTCGGCCATGCTCAACAAATGGTCATCCGGTGAACCAAAATTTCTTTGTGCCCACAACGGAAAAGAATTTGACTTCCCCTATCTATGCCGCCGCATGATTATTAACGAGCTTCCCGTTCCGCCGATCCTGAATATATCCGGCAAAAAGCCCTGGGAAGTAACCCACCTGGATACGATGGAGCTATGGAAATTCGGCGATTTTAAAAGCTATACTTCGCTAAACCTTCTTGCTCATACTCTCGGCATCCCTACACCAAAGGACGACATTGATGGCAGTAAAGTATGGGAGGTGTTCTGGAAAGAAAAGAACCTTCAGCGGATCGTTATCTATTGTCAGAAAGATGTCATAACGGTGGCCCAGGTCTTTTTAAGAATGCAGGGCGAGACATTGATAAAAAATGAAAATATTGAGGTCAAGGGTTAATAGAACTTTCGCCAATTCTTATCCGCTTTAGTAACTTTGCCGGGCAGAAAAAATGAAAAACATTTTTCCCTTATAATTTCTTTATATATGGAAAGAACAAATTATTCCTCCGGCGCCAAATGGGAAGATATCGTCGGGTACAGCCGGGCCGTTAAGATCGGCAATGTTATTGAAGTAACAGGTACCGTAGCTATTGATGAACACGGCACTGTCACGGGTGTCAACAGTCCGTATATTCAAACCCGTTATGCTATTCAAAAGATCGAAGCTATCCTGCAAAAAGCAGGCGCTTCGTTAAAAGATGTGATAAGAACAAGAATGTTCGTCACCGATATTACCCGCTGGGAAGAATATGGAAGGGCCCATGGCGAATTCTTTAAAGATATCAAGCCCTGCACTACTATGGTAGAAGTAAAAGGCCTGATCTCGCCAGAATACCTGATAGAGATCGAAGCCACGGCTATTATAAGTTAATAGCTACCTTAGCCCAAATAGTTAATGTACATGAGAACTCTTGTTCCTCTATTATCCTTTTGCTCTCTCGTTCTGTTGTTCTCTGGTGCAGCTATTGCGCAGAATGGATCAAAGGAACGGGCAAGGGATCTTGGGATTCCTTTTGACGGAATACCCGGAAAGAATAATTCAATTACGGATGTACCCGGCGTGGAAGTAGGTTATACTACTATCATTAAAGATACAGGCAAACTTGTCTATGGCAAAGGTCCTGTAAGAACCGGAGTAACCGTCATTCTTCCCAAAGGAAAAACGGATGGCAACTATCCTGCCGCCTGGTTCTCGCTGAATGGAGATGGTGAGTTAACCGGGTTGCCTTATATCGAAGATTACGGAATGGGTTATGGTCCTGTAGGAATTACCAACACGAACAGTGTAGGAACCGTAAAGGATGCTATAGGACAATGGAGTTTTAAAAAATTTTCCAAAGGAGATTTTGTTGATTTTTCTTTTGGCCTTCCTGTTGTAGGTGAAACCTGGGACGGTATGCTGAATGACATCAATGGTTTTCATGTAAAACAGGAACACGTCTTGCGTGCATTGGACAGTGCAAAGGGCGGAAAGATCGCCGAAGGAAATGTAGGGGGTGGTACAGGTATGGCCTTGTATGGGTTTAAAGGAGGAAGCGGCACTGCGTCGAGAAAATTCATGATAGATTCGGTTCAATACACTCTTGGTGTTTTTGTTCAGGCCAATTTTGGCGGAAGGAATGAGTTGACCATTGCCGGCGTTCCGGTGGGTAAAGAAATAAAAGACCTGTTCCCGGTATTACATGACCCTAAAAGGAAAGACGGTTCCATTATTGTCATTGTTGCAACCGATGCGCCTCTGTTGCCGGGACAATTAAAGCTGGTAGCAAAAAGAATTACACATGGTATTGCACGCACCGGCACCTATTCACATGATGGCTCCGGAGAAATATTCTTAGCCCTCTCGACCGCAACTCCTTCTTATAACAACAAAGGCGCTAAAGAAACCTGGGCCGTATTACCCAAATGGAAGATCGATCCTGTATTCAAGGCTACCGTGGAAGCTACCGAAGAAGCGATCATCAATGCGCTGGTGGCAGCAGAAGACATGGAAGGCATCAATCACAATAAATTTTTTGCCATTCCCCACGACAGGCTGAAAGAGGTGATGAAAAAATACAACAGGCTTGCCCCTGTAAAATAACCGCAGCAATATGAACATTGAGCAACTGCGCGGCTACTGCTTATCCAAATCTGGCACAGAAGAAACGTTGCCGTTTGGTCCCGATACTCTGGTGTTTAAAGTAAAAGGTAAAATGTTCCTGCTGGTGGGGCTTGATGAAAATCCGATTAGCTTTAATGTAAAATGCGATCCGGCTAAAGCTATTGAATTACGGGAAGAATATCCTTGTGTGCAACCCGGTTATCACATGAACAAGAAACACTGGAATACGGTAGTGGCAGACGGGTCTGTTCCATCAAAACTATTGAAAGAGTGGATCGATGACTCGTATGAGCTGGTAGCCGGAAAGAAAAAACAGAATGGATAGAATTAATTTTATCCTTATTTCCCAATCTTCAAATCCATTCAATTGCATATCCACTCCAAACTCCCTGCTGTAGGCACCACGATCTTTACCGTTATGAGCCGGCTTGCCACCGAACACAATGCTATTAACCTCGGCCAGGGTTTCCCCGATTTTCCCATGAGCGAAGAACTCGTAACCCTGGTCAGTGAAGCCATGCAAAAAGATTTCAATCAATATGCCCCGATGCCTGGCTGGATACCACTGCGGGAATCGATCGCAGAAAAAATTGAATACCTGTATCAGGCAACAGTGGACCCGGATACGGAGATTACCATTACACCCGGTGGTACGTATGCGATCTACTCATCCCTTACAACGATATTGCAACCCGGAGATGAAGTGATCGTATTTGAACCCGCTTATGACAGCTACATACCGAACGTAGAAGTAAATGGGGCGATTGCCGTTAAGGTTAATCTTGTTTTCCCTGATTACAGGATAGACTGGAATGCGGTGCGCAAAGCCATTACCCCAAAAACAAAGGCCCTCCTGATCAATTCGCCGCACAACCCCACCGGCTCTGTGATCAGCGAAAAAGATATTGAACAGCTTCGTTCCATTGTCAAAGACACCAACATTTTTATCATCAGCGATGAAGTATATGAGCACCTGATCTTTGATAAACTGCCGCACCAATCCATTCTTCGTTATCCCGACCTGCTCCAAAGAAGTTTCGTCTGTTTCTCCTTCGGAAAAGTATATAACTGCACCGGCTGGAAACTGGGCTACTGTGTGGCGTCTGCAGAACTAACAAAAGAGTTCAGGAAAGTACACCAGTTCAATGCATTCTCCTGTTTTACTCCCACACAGGTTGCATTAGCCGCTTTTTTAAAAAACAAAGAGGCTTACCTGAGTCTTTCCTCTTTCATGCAGGAAAAGAAGGACTACTTCAAACAACTGATGCAGCAAACAAGATTTTCCATGCATGAATCATACGGCAGTTATTTTATTTGCGGTTCGTATGAGCGTATCAGCGATGAAAGTGATAAAGATCTGGCTATACGTATTACCAAAGAAGCCGGGGTGGCCACGATACCTGTATCTGCCTTTTACCATAACAGTAAAGATGACAAAGTGCTCCGCTTTTGTTTTTCCAAAAAAAGGGAAACCCTGGAAACGGCCGTGGAAAGACTGATGAAAGTATAAAACGAATAATCTCTTGACGATCGACAAACGATACCACGGTATTTTCTATATGCTTCTTGCAGCGCTTGGTTTTGCTACCATGGGTGGTTGCGCCAAACTGCTGAAAGGAAGTATGAATGCCGGCCAGTTGGTTTTTTACCGCAATGCTGTTGGTTTGCTGGTGTTGGTCGCCGGGTTCATGATAAAACCACCCGTGAACAAAGGAGCGAAGTTTCATCTATTGCTGTTTCGCGGATTAATGGGAACCACGGCGCTTTATACTTTACTCTATTGCATTCTTCATTTACCCCTCGGCACCGCAATGACCTATAATCTTACATCAGCCATCTTCATTGCGCTTTTCTCATTCGTCCTGTTTCGTGAATACAACGGGCATACAGTATTGATGGCTGTACTACTTGGCTTTACCGGCATGTTGCTGGTGTATAAGCCTGCGATCCACTTCCCCTGGTATTATCATGCTGCCGGCCTGTTATCGGGTATCACTTCTGCCGTTGCTTATATCACTGTCGGTAGGCTGAACAACTACTACGACACCCGCATCATCGTTCTTTCTTTTGTACTTACTGGCTTCCTGGCGCCGCTCCTTTTCATGACCATCCGCTATACAGGCAACATCACGCCCGATAAAGTGTTCTTTATAGATTTCCGATGGCCGCACGGAATAGAGTGGCTATATATAGCGGGGCTCGGTCTGTTTGCCCTGTTCGGACAATATTTTGTAACGAAAGCATACGGTGCCGAAAAAGCCGGTGTGGTCTCTGCCATTGGTTATGCCAATATCGTTTTCTCTGTTTTTATTGGTATGGCCCTGGGCGATTCCTTCCCCGACTGGATGTCACTTACCGGCATTTTTTGCATTATTTTATCCGGCGTCATCATCTCCCTTGTCAAGCGGAAAGCGTCGGCTTCCTGACCATTCATCCATTTTTTCAGAAAATATTTGTTTATCCAAAAAGTATTATCGTATATTTGCGATAATAGATGAAAGAAACAAGACCCATATACCAAACTCTATTTTGGTTCTTGTTATTTGTCATTTGCAATTTTTAAAAATGGCTTTTAATAAAAAAGAAGAATTCAGCGCCAAAGAACAATCCCTGGCAGCCTTTACCAAAGCGATCAGCCACCCGGCCCGCATTGCTATATTGAATGTGCTGGCAAAAAAGAATGAATGTATCTGCGGTGAGATCGTGGATGTGTTGCCGCTGGCACAGAGTACCGTGAGCCAGCACCTGAAAGAACTGAAGATGGCTGGTCTTATTAACGGAACGGTGGATGGCCCCCGCAGTTGCTATTGCATCAACTGGAAAGCATTTGAAAAGTTCAACAGCGACTTCAATTCACTGTTCGAAAAACTAAAAGAAGTGAACGCCAAATGTTGTTAACCATTTATCAAACGACATGATCACTTCCATAACATACCGGAAAGCCGAATTGCAGGACCTGCCACGAATTAAAGAACTGCTACTAAAATCGTATCTGCCGGCTAGCGACCTCGGTGAAAGCGCCATTGATTTTATTATCGCTGAAACAGGGGACAACAACGTTGCCGGATGTATTGGCGTAGAACGCTACTGTGTTGATGGCCTGCTCCGCTCCTTTGCCGTAGATAAACTCCTGCGCAGCAAACACATCGGCAGCCGTCTTTTAAATGATCTGTTGTCTAATAGTAGGGAGAAGAACATACAACAGCTTCATCTGCTAACCACCACTGCTGAAAAATATTTTGAAAGAGCCGGGTTTATCGCTGTTGCCAGGAGCGAGGCCCCGCATTCCATTAGATCCACTACCGAATTTTCATCTTTATGCCCATCCTCTTCGGCTTATATAGTGAAGAACATTACACAACCGTTAAACATGCAAAAAGTATAGCCATGAATACAAATGCAGAATTAAAAAAAGTGGTCCGTGAAAAATATGCGGAAATAGCCACTCAGTCAAAATCTCAAAACCTTTCTTCCTGTTGCGGCGCTACAGGTTGCTGCGGTGATGATGTGTATAACATCATGGCCGATGATTATTCCAAACTGGAAGGATATAATCCCGATGCAGACCTTGGTCTTGGTTGCGGATTACCTACAGAATTTGCAAAGATCAAAGAAGGCGATACCGTTATTGATCTTGGAAGCGGCGCCGGCAACGATGCTTTTATTGCAAGAAAGATCACAGGTGACAAAGGCCGGGTGATTGGCATCGACTTTACCGGGCCAATGATCGACAAAGCAAGGGCAAATGCAGACAAACTGGGTTTCAATAACGTTGAGTTCCGCCAGGGCGATATTGAAGACATCCCGGTCACTGCCAATAGAGCCGATGTGATCGTCAGCAACTGCGTGCTGAATCTCGTGCCCAACAAACATAAAGTGTTCAGCGAGATCTATCGTGTATTAAAACCCGGTGCCCACTTCTCCATTTCTGATATAGTGCTGGAAGGTGAGCTGCCTGAAAAGTGGCGGGAAGTGGCCGAAATATATGCCGGTTGCATCTCCGGGGCCATCCAGAAGAAGGAATACCTCGGCATCATCGAAGAAGCCGGTTTCCAAAACATCGCCGTGCAGAAAGACAAGACTATCACGGTACCGGATGAGATATTGCAAAGTTATTTTGACGAAGAAGAAATCGCTGCTTTTAAAAACAGCGGCACACGCATCACCAGCATTACTGTATATGCCGAAAAGCCGGCCAAAGACAGCCGTAACTGCTGCGAACCCGGAAGCAGTTGCTGTTAAGAAGAGTTCAGTTTTTAATCATCATAAATAGTAAAGCCATGAAATCACCATCGATCATCCTGAAAGATCCGGGCGGATGCTGCGGAGCAGGAAATGAATGTTGCAACATGACCGACTGGGGTTGTTGCTAAAAATAAAGAATACCCCGATACAACGGGGTATTCTTATCCTTGTTGATCCTTACCGCCAACCCAACCACATGCAAAAAAAACTCTCATTCCTCGACCGCTATCTTACCTTATGGATATTTACTGCCATGGCCATTGGTGTTGCCGCCGGCTACTTTCTTCCGGGTACTGAATCTTTCATCCATTCTTTTCAGTCCGGCTCCACGAATATTCCGATCGCCATAGGGCTGATATTAATGATGTATCCGCCACTCGCCAAAGTGAAATATGAAGAGTTGCCCAAAGTATTTACCAATAAAAAGATATTGCTTCTCTCGTTGATACAAAATTGGATCGTCGGGCCGGTGCTGATGTTCCTGCTGGCCGTTATTTTTCTGAGGAACGAACCCGGCTATATGACGGGGCTGATCCTGATCGGTATTGCCCGGTGTATAGCGATGGTCATTGTCTGGAACGACCTGGCTAATGGCGACAGGCTTTATGCGGCAGGACTAGTAGCCTTCAACAGTATCTTCCAGGTGCTTTTTTATAGTGTGTATGCGTGGATATTCATCACAAAACTTCCCCCGCTGCTTGGCCTGAAGGGGTATGAAGTAAATATCACCATCGGCGAAGTTGCTCAAAGCGTTTTCCTGTATCTCGGAGTTCCGTTTCTTGCAGGCATGATATCAAGGTATGTGCTTATCAAATGGAAGGGAGAAGAGTGGTTCAACAAAAAATACCTGCCCGCCATCAGTCCTATTACGCTGGTTGCATTATTATTTACCATCCTCGTCATGTTCAGCCTCAAAGGCAACCTGATCGTGCAGATACCGCTGGACGTATTGATGATCGCCATTCCGCTGACCATTTATTTCATGATCATGTTCTTCTCTGCTTTTTATCTTTCGAAAAAGGCAGGAGCAGATTATGCGAGGTCCACATCGCTGGCTTTTACCGCTGCCGGTAACAATTTTGAACTCGGTATTGCCGTTGCTATCGCCGTATTCGGCATCAATTCTCCGGCTGCCTTCGCCGCCGTGATCGGGCCATTGATCGAAGTGCCGGTACTTATCCTGCTGGTACGGTTTGCATGGAGACAACAGAAAAACTTTTCATCCGCACAATCAAACTAATCAACAACCATATGTCAAAGAAGAAACTGCTTTTTGTCTGTATCGAGAACAGCAACCGTTCACAAATGAGCCAGGCCTTTGCCAATATCTATAGTGGCGACAACGTGGAAGCTTATAGTTCGGGCTCCCGGCCATCGGGGAAAATAAATCCAAAAGCCATTGCGGCAATGAAAGAACTGGGCTACGACCTCACCACTCATCACTCCAAATCACTCGATGATGTAAAACAGTATGCGCCCTTTGATGCGGTGGTAACGATGGGTTGTGGTGATGCCTGCCCCTGGATGCCCGCCAAACAATTCATTGATTGGCAGATACCTGACCCAAGAGAGATGAATGAAGAAGAGTTCAGGAAAGTACGGGATCTCATTGCCGGGAAAGTAAAAGACCTGATAATGTCGTTGCAAAACTGAAAGTATCCTTCTACTTTCGGCAACACAATACATGAAGTGTACCGCTGCTATATTGGCTTTGCTTCTTCTTTACCTGTCGGTACAGCCGCCTATGTTTGCCGTCGGCAATAACAGCGGACAAGAGGAACAGGCGATGATAGAATTTTGTCCTTTAAGTAAAAAAAGCTGCGCTCCCCGATCATCCTGCCCGTCTGAAAAAAAAGATATTCCCAATCCTTGCAATCAATGTGTCTGCAACCCGCTGGCGCCTTGTTGTTATTACCTGCCTTCAGACAAAACATGGCCCGCTATTGCTTCCGGGCACCTGTTAAACAAACAGGGTATCCCGGCTGATGAAAATATTCTATCCTCTTATATCTGTGATTTCTGGAATCCACCTGAATTGTCTCTTGTAGTATAACAACCCAACACTATTTTTTTAAACGATTAAAACTACAAGAAGATGAAAAAGTTAATTGTAGCCACTGCGGCTATGTTCCTCCTCGCTGGTGTGACTGCCTATGCTGGTGGCGGAAAGAAAAAGGCAAAGAAAGCCAACAATAAAAAAGAATGTTGCATCCCGGTTCCCGGTTGCGATAAACCGAAATGCAATACCGTAAACCTTGCGGAACCTCAGGCTAACGGCAATGCCGGAGAATGTAACCCGGCATGTTGTAAAGACAAGTCATCTTGCAAGAAAGGATAATTCTTTTCCAGGATAATAAAGAGGCGGGATTGGTCCCGCCTCTTTATTTAATGTTTCCGCTTTACAATCTGGGACATTGCCGGATAAAATTTCAGCTTCGTGGTGACCTAAAAAGAGGGTTACTTTGCGAAAATTATTTCTGTTGACTATTCCCTTTCTTACGCGGAACACATATATCTTTTTGTTCTCGCTGCTCGGCCTGATCTATATCATCGGGTTATTTGTGCCGCTGATCGATAATGACTCAGCACATCATGCAAGCATAGCCCTGCATATGTACCTGACGGGGGATTATGCAAGCCTTGTTGACCAATCCGGCGACTACCTGGACAAACCGCATTTACTCTTCTGGCTGACCGCCATCAGCTACAAAATTTTCGGTGTCACATCCTTTGCTTATAAGCTTCCCTCTTTTCTTTTTACGATACTAGGTACTTATTCCGTATATCGTCTTGGAAAAACACTCTATAATAATGAGGCCGGTAAACTGGCGGCATTGATCATTGCTTCTGCATTCGCCTATATCCTCGCCAATAATGATGTGCGGATGGATGCGATACTGACAGCATCCATTGCTTTTGCCTGCTGGCAGCTCAGTGAATTCATACACCACAAAAAATTATCGAAGGTGGCCGGCGCTGCTCTTGCTTTAGCCATTGGTTTTTCCACCAAAGGGCATATTGCGGTGTTCGTTCCGGGTGTCTTTGTTTTCTTTTATATTCTTTACCGGAAAGACTGGAATACCTTTCTTGATTGGAAGTGGTTATTGCTGGTCATTCTTTTCGGTGTCTTTATTTCCCCGGTTGTTTATGCTTATTACCTGCAGTACAACCTGCACCCGGAAAAAATGGTCCGCGGCAGGGATCATATCAATGGCGTAAAATTTATTTTGCTCAACCAAAGTATCGAGCGTTTTAGCGGGGGTATGGGCGGCGATGCCAAAAATGATTATCTCTTTTTTCTTCACTCATTCTTATGGGCCTTTGCTCCC
Organism: Chitinophagaceae bacterium; assembly: GCA_016787135.1. GTDB lineage: Bacteria > Bacteroidota > Bacteroidia > Chitinophagales > Chitinophagaceae > VBAT01. Next base: position 51,977 of record JAEUVK010000083.1, read on the forward strand.
TGGAGCATCCTGACCTACATCGCTGTCGCTGGCCGGATCAAAGATTTCCTGCAGCGCAAAGAAGAATGGGGCACCACGGCTGCTTTCGTTGCAGTAGCGCTGGTGGTTTCACTATCAGGTTTCAAATTGCCGCATTATCTCAATATTGTTTTTCCGCTGTCAGCAGTAATGACAGCCGTGTATATTTTAAAAAAAGAACCCGGACAAAAATGGATACTGACCATACAGCTTGTCGTTACCGTTCTTCTTTTATTATTGACAGCCTTTATTAATGTATGGGCGTTCCCGGTTCAAAAACCCTGGATCATGGTGGGCACCATTTTATTACTCGCCGCAGTTTTTTATTTTATAAGAAGTGCCGCTTATTCCCGTTTGCAGAAAGCCGTGACGACATCCGCCGCAACGATGGCCCTGGCTTTCTTTTTGCTCAACAGCAATTTTTACCCTCGGTTATTACAATACCAGGCGGGTCAGGCGCTGGCCGAAACAACAAAGGGAAAAGCAGATCCCGCCGATGTATATATAAGACCGCATAGTTACAGCGCCTCTTATGTTTTTTATTCGAAGTCCATGTTTCGGCCATTCAACGACTCCTTGTTGCAAACAGGAAAGAAGGTCTGGCTGCTGACTGAGCCGCACTATCTTGAAGAGGTAAAGAATGAGGGATACCAGCTGGGCACTATGTACACAGCCCCGCATTTCCGGGTCACCAAACTGAATTTAAAATTCATGAACCCGGCAACAAGAGACAAAGAATGTTCGCAGATGATGATCGTGGAAATAACCGGTAAAAAATAGATCTGTCACAACAATATGTTCCTGTCAAAGAATTTTTTAGAAAACATCAGCATCAGGCAAATACTCCTGCTCGGGTTGTTGTTGCGTTTGCTGGCCGTTTTCTTTTCCCCGGGTTATGCGTTTCATGACGATCACTTTGAAATGCCGGAGCTGGTCTTCCGCTGGAAAGACGGCATCTCTTTTCTATGGACCGGTAGTGATGTCCATGTGTTCAGTCTTATTTATCCCGGTATGATGTATTTGTTGTTTGAGGGCTGTCATGCGATCGGCATTGACAGGCCGGAGGACATGATGTTCGTGGTTCGCCTTATTCATGCGCTTGTTTCGCTGCTCAGTATATACTATGCTTACCTATTGACGATTCGCCTTACCGGCAAAAAAGATACCGCCCATATTGTGGCGCTGCTGATGGCACTGTTCTGGATATTCCCCTTTATGTCGGTACGAAATCTCCGGGAATTCTTTTGTATTCCGTTCCTGCTTATTGGTTGTTATTATATAGCTCATCACAGACACAGCACCCGTTCCCTTTTCCTCGCCGCATTATTCTTTGCCATCTCGTTCTCCATCCGCTTACAGGTCATCTTTATTCCCGCGGGTATTGGCTTATGTATGCTGTTCAAAAAGGAATTGATCCCCAAAGCGATCATCTTCGGAATATCTTTTGGCGTTGCGTATATGCTGACACAGGGTTTGTTCGATCTTATTTATTACGGTGATCCTTTTGCCAACATCAAAGAATATGTGCGGTTCAATTCGAATCCGGTGAACATCGAACTGCAGCCGCAGGGGCCATGGTACCAATATATCGGCACCGTTGCCGGTGTGGTCTGGGGGTTTCCATTCCTGTTGTTGCTCTGGGGCTATACCCACTGCTTCCGCATGGCTTTCGCCATTAAAATGCTGGCCGTTGCGGCGCTGGTCTTCTTTGCTTTCCATTCTTATTACAGCAATAAACAGGAACGCTTCATTCTTCCCTTTATTCCGCTGTTTCTCTTATTGGGCGTTATTGGTTTGAAAGACATTTTTGAAAACCAGGCGATCAGACCCTGGCTGGCAAAAATGACAAAATGGATCATTGCCTGGTTCCTTGTGCTCAATACCGTTGGGCTGCTGGTATTAACGTTCACCTATTCAAAGCGATCCCGGGTAGAAGCGATGATCTACCTGCGGAAAAGGGGAGATGTCAGCAATATCATTATGGAGGGGGAAGTGTCACTGCAACGGCCGCCGTTATTCTATCTTGGTAAACACCTGGCGCCCTATGTGATGCCCGCTGAAGGAAATATCGAACAATTGCAAAAAGAAATAAATAGCTCTGGCCAGCCGGCCCCCAACTATGTGATCATGGCCGGGCATAAAGACTTTGAGAAGCGGGTGCAACGCCTGAAAACAATCTTCCCTTCTCTTGAGCCCGAAACTATTATCAAAACAAGCTTTGTTGATAATCTGGCTTATTGGTTAAACCCCAAACACAACCAGAACGAGGATTGGTATATATACAGGATAAGGTAAACGGGGGTTGGCCGGAACGATCTCTTTTGTCCATTCCATTAATGAATCGTTTGCCGTGAGACAAGAAAGAAATCTCTTTTATATTCGCCGCCGCCGTCTTGAATTTACCTGATTTTTTCAGCGCATCAGTGTGCCGTTGCAGCTACCGGCAGGCCGGGTATAAACCGACTAAACGGTTTTCCTTTCCCTATTATGAAATAACGAAGCCCGATATAAAATTTGTGAACCCGGAGAGGAGAGAACGCCAGTGTACAAAGATGCTGGTGGCAGAGACAAACAGGTAATTGGTGGCGCTTTCTGCACTACTAAAATAATATCAGACCCGTAACGAGCCGCGGAAAGCCCTGGCAGCATAATAAGATTCCGCACCGTTGTGATACGTGAAGACATGATTGAAACGGCGATCACAAAAAAGGGCGCCGCCAAGCTCCCTGATAGCAGCCGGGGTTTTCACCCAGCTCGATGTTTTCGTATCGAACTCTCCAAGTTGTTGCAATTCCCGGTATTGTTCTTCCGTCAGGATTTCAATGCCCATTGTGGCCGCCATTTCCATAGCGCTGTTCTTCGGTTTATGTTCTTTTCTTGATGCCAGCGCCTCGCCGTCATAACAAACACTTCTGCGGCCAGCGGGGCTTTCTGCTGAACAATCATAAAAAATATATTCGCCTGTCTTTTTATCATGGCCCACCACATCCGGTTCGCCGCCGGTCGTTTCCATATCGTCGAGTGACCACAGTTTTTCAGGATTCGCTTCCAGTTTTGCATGCACTTTGGCCCACTCAATGCCATTATGCCGTTTCATGTTTTTATCAAAACGGGCTTTCAATACCTTGAGCAGCTCTTCACGTTGCCCCGGCGACAAGCTTTTTTTCTTTCCCATAATCTGGCTTTGTAAGGGTGATGTATGTGCGCTATATCCTGTGGTTGGTTATGCTCCTTACCGGGTAAAGTTAATGAAGGAAGAATACATTCTGGTTGTCCGGTTTTTATTTTAGGAATAAGAAACGGGAGAATATATTTGTTTCATACACCCTTTTACAGCATTCACCTGTTCCCCGGTCACCGGGCTGGAAGTATCCATGCAAGACTACCTGAAAACAGGTACAGCATAAAGAACAACCGTTCCGGGTATCTTTGCCTGCGGTAACAATATTACCCGGATGCGAACCGTGGCAAATGTGGTGGCGATGGGTACTGCAACAGGAATGATGGTAAATAAAGAACTGATTGAGCAAACCTTTTAAACAGGCAAATGAACAAGCTGATCCTGCAGACCGAACGACTTTTGATCAGGAATTTACAATTACCAGACCTGGCTGATTTTCATGCATACCGCTCTGATCCGGAAGTGACCAAATACCAGGGTTTTGATGTTTTTTCGATAAAGCAGGCGGAAGATTTCATCAAAGAACAAACTGACAAAGAATTTGGAAAGGCGGGTGAATGGGTACAGTATGGTGTAGAGAGTAAGGTGACCGGTAAACTAATTGGCGACTGCGCTATCAAACTTGATCGGCATGATACCCGGCTGGCTGAGATCGGTATTACTATTTCACCCGGAGAGCAAAGGAAAGGCTATGCAAAAGAAACCCTTCTTTCCATACTGGATTTTTTATTCAGCCTTGACGATTTCCATCGGGTTACTGAAACCGTAGATGCGGAGAACATCGCTTCCATCCAATTGCTGAAAAGTGTTGGCTTCAGACAAGAAGGTCATTTCATAGAGAATATTTTTTTCAAAGGGAAATGGGGAAGCGAATACCAATATGCGATGCTCAAAAGCGAGTGGTTATATTTAAAAAAGTGAAAAGACTGAAACAATTACCAGCATACAACCAAAATCTGCATCATGAAATTATTTCTTTCTGTTATGCTAAGCATAACAATTGCCTTCGGTGTATTGCACAGTTCCGCTCAGGACTGCGGTAACCGACAATTGAATCCGGGTATAGCCGGCTTTCTGAAAATGATCGGATACAAAGACCTGAGCTTAGAAGAACTCCGGAACTTGCCAATAGAGGAAATTAAATACCCGAAAGTGCCATTACAACCTTACCCAAAAGAAGATGTCAAAAGAATAAAGATCACAAAGGACAGTATTCCGGTTTTGGTTTTCAACCCGCTGCACCGGGAAGACCTTCCGGTTATCATTCATTATCATGGCGGCGGTTTTATATCGCCTCTTGTGCCAGGGCTGGAACATTCATTATGGCAGGATGCAAAGACCTATGAAGCCATTGTTTTTGCCGTTGACTACCGGGTGGCCCCGGAGCATAAATTTCCTGCCGCTGTAAATGATAGTTATAGCTCCTTCAAGTGGATTGCTGATCATGCGGGTCAGTTTGGCGGCGATACCAGCCGTATCGTATTGATGGGAAACAGCGCCGGCGCCAATTTAGTAGCTGTCATTGCACAGAAAGCAAAGAAGGATAACATCAGTCATAAGATAAAGCTTCAGGTATTGAATGGGCTTCCTGCCGATCTGCGGCCTCAGCATATGGAGGCTTCCGGTTCTTACCAGGAAAATGCCAAAGGGTATTTTCAAACAAAAGCGCTATGTTATTTCGCTGTGGAGACCTACGCTCCAGGTCAATACAATGACCCCGAAGTATCTCCTGCTCTTACGGAAGACCTTGGCGGCCTGCCCCCTGCCGTTATCATCAATGCAGAGTTTGACCCGCTGAGGGATGATGGTTTTTTATATGCATCTAAGTTGAAAAAATCGGGTGTAAAGGTTTGGGAAAAGTGTTTTGCGGGGCAAATTCATTGCCTGATCGGAGCGCTGCCAAATAGTGATGCTGTAAAGGAATATGAAGCACTTGTAAAAATGGCGTTGGCAGATACTTTTGTCAAATGAGATGGTTATAGAGACCAGGTTATGCAAGAATAAAATTTAAATTATTCCTTTTTATTTCTGTTTGACGTGTATGTCTATTTTCAGAATAAACAATTTGAGGCAGCCCGCAGGCTATGCCATCGATGCAAAACGGGAAAAACAGTATCAGCATGAAAGCGTTTACTAAAACTAAATATGGCGGCCCGGAAGTACTTCAACTGGAAGAAGTAGAAAAGCCGGTAGTAAAGGATGATCATATCCTGGTAAAAGTGATGGCCAATTCAGCTAATCCCGCTGACTGGCATATTCTGCGGGGCAAACCTTTTTTTGCACGTTTTTCTTTCGGACTATTTAAACCAAAGGACAAAATTCCGGGAGCCGATTTTGCCGGTACTGTAGAAGCAACAGGAAAAAATGTCACTCATTTTAAGATCGGGGACAGGGTATTTGGCGAAACATTAAAGGGTGGTGCCTTTGCAGAATATGCTTGTGTTCCGGAAGATGTATGCGCCGCCATGCCACCGGGAACCGGATTTCCTGAAATGGCAGGTGTACCGATCGCCGGGTTAACCGCTTTGCAGGCACTTATCACTCATGGACAGCTCAAAGCAGGAGAAACTGTTCTGATCAATGGCGCCTCAGGCGGTGTTGGCCACTTTGCAGTGCAGATCGCAAAAGCTTATGGCGCAAATGTCACCGCGGTTTGCTCCGGCAAAAACATTGCATTTGTAAGATCATTAGGAGCCGACCAGGCTGTTGCATACGATCAGGAAAATATTCATCAGCACAACGGCAAATATGACCTCGTCATTGATACGAACGGTAATCTCTCTCACAAAGACTTCAGGCGCATGGGCCGGCGTGGTGTGGTGGTTGGTTTCACCACCATGGGGCATATGGTATCAGTATCATTAAAGAAAGCTGTCAGCCGGTTTCCATTAACCCAGTTTACTGCGCAAGCCAACACTAAGGACCTGGAAACATTGGCGATACTGATCCGGGATAAAAAGATCAGGGTTCACATGGAGAAAATTTATTCCTATAAGGAGATTCCGGAAGCCATCGGATATATTGAAGCCATGCGTACAAAAGGAAAAGTGGTAATGGTCTGGGAAAATGTTCCGGGTAAAGCTTAACTTCTTTTGGTAACGATCATCCGGCTGCCCTGTTCATCATTCCTGAGACGAGACTATTTTGAATGAATCATCAGCCGTTTCATCAGCCATTTCCTTACGGGTACATCATATAATTTCACGCAGGCGTAAGCAATACCGATAGCTGATGCTAATACGATGATTGCCGCAATTACTACAGATACTATAGCGCCTGTTGACCCGGCATTGATATAGTCATTGTTCTTGCTTATCCAGGCCATAAACAGGTAGATCAATGGATAATGGATGATATAGATCGGGTAGGAGATATCTCCAAGGAACTTACTCATCCTTGCTGCGGGCCTGTCGCTGGGACTGCCACTTGCACCAAGGTAAACGATAAGTGGAAATGCAATTATAATAGCCATAGAATCATAAATGCCGTTCATCCATAGATGCTCATGTCCGCCAAGCCGGGGAAAAGCCAGTATGGCAACCAGTAAGAGACTGCACCAAAGGAAAGCATGACTGATCTGCCCCGGCTTTACTATCCGGGATAAGAGCAGGCCGGCAAAGAAGGGATATAACAAACGGGTAATACCTATCCGCATTTGCGGGGCATCAATCGCCCACCCGCCTATCACATCTCCCTGCGGGCCCCACACAGCGAGGTGAACCAGCGCCGCACCTGCCATTATTACCAGAATAGCCAGGAGCGCATTGGGTAATCTCCGTATAAAGAGGGCGTACAGAATATTGGCAATGTATTCGTAAAAAAGTGACCAGGCTGGTCCATTCAGGGGGTGCATTTCTGTCCAGCCACGGATATCCATGGAGGGAGGAACAGGCAGTAATGTAAAACCGACCAGCATGACAAGTAACATTTTCCAAACGGGTACTTCCTGTATTCCCGGAAAAAAATGGCTGTTCTGGAAATAGAAAGTGATAGCGCCTATAAGCATGCCCATAATGATCATCGGGTGAAGCCGGATCAACCTTCGTTTGAAAAAACCACCCAGACTCATTTTACCCCATCGGTCATCATACGCATAGCCGATTACAAAACCGGAAAGCACAAAGAAGAAATCAACAGCAAGGTAGCCATGATTAATGACCTGTTGGGTATGGTCACCGCCGGAGAAAGTTTCAAGTATATGAAACAGCACCACCATGACTGCGGCCACACCCCGTAAGCCATCAAGTATCGGGTAATGAGTTTTGGAATCGGAAAAACCTGAGGATGGCATATTCGTTATATTCATATAGCAGTTTTAAGATAACTCATCCCCGATAGGGTTCGATGTGAGTATCCTTACAAAGGTTGATGGAAAAAGAGTAAGGCGATTTGATAGATGTCAATTAATTCAGAAACGGGTGTGGATCCTTTTGGTTCACGCTGGCAGTTGTGAATGGCACGATCAGCAAGACGATAGCAAACGCCGAAGCCATATTTTCAACATAACCGCAGGTTTCTGTATGATTCAGGCCTGTTTTATTTGTTCTTTTTAGAATGGTTAAAGAATCATTTTTTCCCCGTCATCTTCCGGATAAGATCGATCTCTTCCTCTTTGTAGGGAGTATAGTCTGCTTTAAAAAGTATATGATGCCATAACGGGGGATCGGCCGTATATCTTTTTTGCCAGCTGTCCCACGGATACTTCGTTTGTTCTTTTCCGTCAGCAAAACCCCAGTTGATCATCCCGGTCTTGTACTGTTTGGCAATGGGCATAATGGTGATCACCGTGTTCTTTTCCCCTCTTGCCATATACTCTGTACAGATCACCGGCCTGCCGTATGCCAGCAAAGCTTTCAGTTGCTTATGGAATATAGCAGAGTCATTATAACAATGAAAAGTGATGATGTCCGACTGCTGCAACTGAATCCTTTCAGTGGCTGTCTGGTTCTTCGAACTGTCTTTATCCCACCCGTTCTTCCACCAGGTCCATACACCCGATGTCAGCGGCTGAACAGGTTCTTCGCTCCGGGCCCAGTCAAACACCTGCGGCAACAGGCGGTTCACGATAGCTACCTTACTGGCCGGCTCTTTATCGCGGTAGCTGTTATCATTGGTATTATCGGGTTCATTCCACATATCCCAGCACAGGATGCGTTTGTCGTTCTTAAAGGCACGGATGATCCCTTTCACATATTGTTTTAACTGATTGTACTTCGCTGGATCGGTCAGTAGCAAAGCGCCGGGACTTTGTACCCACCCGGAATTATGCAACCCGGGTTGTGGCTGCCGTTGCTTGCCGGTTTCCGGAAAAGGATCCCAGCAGCTATCAAAGAAAACAAGCATAGGCCTGATACCATGCTTTGCACAAATGCGCAAAAAAATGTCGATCCGCTTTATAAAACCGGGTGCATCCTGCTGCCAGAGTTTATCATGCAGGAAAACACGAAGCGTATTGAAACCGATGCTTTCAGCCAGGGCCAGTTCTTTATCAATGGTGGCCGTATCAAAAGTTTCTGCCTGCCACATTTCCAGTTGGTTGATAGCAGTAACGGGTAAATAATTGCAGCCGGTGAGCCAGGGTTGTTGCTGGTACCACGCCTTTGCTTTTTGCGGCGACCACCTGGTTTGAGCGGAAACGAGGGCCAAAGCTCCGGATAACAGGAACAGTGCCGTAAGAGTGAGTTTCTTGTTTATCATCGCTGTGCTTTTTGATTGGAACTTATCTCAAAAGCCATGAAAAAATACCACATCGTAGCGTCTTTGCGCCATTGCGTGATAATATACTTTTGAGACAGCTTCCGGCAGATACTGGTCAAAAGTAATGATAAGCGTCACTTCATTCATTTGAACCTAAAGGAAAGTAGTATGAGGATAGATATGAAAGATCATTTTACGCAGGGCAAATCGTGATACGATCCGGCAGTTATGATAGAATTCCTCTTGCTTACGTTAAAGCTTTTTTATCCTTACCATTTTATAAAATGAAGACCCTCGTTTTTTTCATTTTTTGCAGGCGATACAAGCCTCAGAACATAACTGCCCTTTGATAGGTTACTGATGTTGATGGACTGTTGCTCTGCTGCCACTACGGTTGACCATACCAGTTGACCGTTTTTATCAAAGAACTGTGCCAGCAGTTTGGAAGAGTTGTCTTTGTTGTAGAGATATAATACATCTTTGGCCGGGTTAGGCCCGATATACAGCCTGTTTGCAGTTCTTGTATTGACCACTTTCGTAGGCGACATACTTTTTGCGCCGGAAACAGAGTGTTGTACGATCCGGTAATGGTTATTCCCGTCTGCATATCCATTGTGGCTGTAATGATACACTTTCAGGTTATCAGCAGTGGAATTATCCTTTGGAATACTGGCTATTGTTTGCCAGTGTTCCCCGTCCCTGCTGTACTCAATAGTATAGCTTTCTGTACTTCCGTTTTCATTGACTTTCCAGGTAAGGCTGACAGCATTCTTTGTAAGCGTTGCGGAAAAATTGACCCATAACGTAGCAAGTACTCCCGGCGGATATACGCAGGATGTCAGGTCATCCCCATATCCGTTAACAGGAAGTGTGCCTATTAACGTCAGTACTCCGGGAGTGGCCATCTCATAAAGCTTGTTGTATTGTACGGCACAGGGCGGAGTAGCACACGACCCGGTAGAAAGATACATTTTGCCTTCACTGTTAAACGCAATGCCGGTAAAACTTACACCGCTTATCGGGTTGGCTGTGACGGGTACAATAGTATCTACTGTTACACTGGCTACCGCTGTCACAGGAAGGGGCGCTTTGATCCGGTACAGTGCATATTGTGTATTGTTTGAAGCCAGTATCCATAAATTATCGTTGCCGTCAAACGCCATATCCCCGGAGTTAAGGGTCCGGATAGGGGCAACATTACTACCCAGTGCATCCACAAATGATTGCGTGATCAATGTCCAGGTATCAAGGGCTATATTGTAATAATAGAAGGCGGGATTAGTAACCGGGTATCCCATGGCAACCGTTGCACCCGGGAAAATCATATAATAGCCGGAACCATCCCGTGTCCCCGTGCCCGTTCTGATCTTACCGGTTGTGCCTAAGGGCAGGGCCGGGCCCGAAGGGATCGCTTTGGCTACTTTGCTGCCTGAAACGGGATTATAGGAAACAAATTCTGTGAAGTCAGAATTGCCGATATGATTAAAAAAATAAAAGAGACCGGTGATCTGGCTGAAGCCTATCCCGTTTGCATTGGCCGAACCTGCTGCCGGGCTTCCTGCAAGGGCCGCCCCGGCGTCGTTTACATTGATCGCAACAATTTGGCCGGACCCGGATCCGGTGATTGAGTTCAGGCCATAGACACTATCTGCTGAGTTTGAGCAAATTTGTGCCTGCACCTGTATGCTGCCGGCGACAAGCAGTAATGCCGGGAACCAGGGTATAATTTTTTTCATAGTCATGGAAATTGCAGGTTCGTTTTTCGTAGGCGGTTATACATTTTCTGTTCTTACTTCACTATAATGCTTTTGTTGATCTTTATCCCGTTTCCTTCCAGTTGCACATAGTGTATTCCTTTTACGACAACAGCCGGTAGTGTTATAGTCTTGACAAGACTGCTCTCATCATTTACAGTAATTGATCTTGTTAACAGGGTGTTTCCCGTACTGCTGATCACTTTGATCTTATAGGCGCCCTGGCTGATATTGGTAAGAAGCAGGTTCAGGACACCGTCCGTCACAGGATTAGGAGAAACTTTGATTTCAAAATCCTTCCTGTTATTCTTTCTGACAGGTATTATTGAGCTATAATGGGCTGACCCGTTTCGGGATACGGCATTGATCCGGTAATAAACTGTTTTGTTGTCATCAGCCTGATCATCGAAATCATAAACAGGCAGTCCTGTTGCGCCGGCTCTTCCAATTACTGTGAAATCGTTTCCGGTAACTGATTTTTGAATTTCATAATGATCTACTTCACTTTCATCACCGTTTTGCCATGATAAATGTGTTTTATCAGCGTATTCTTTAGCTGTGAAGCTGATGAATCGCACGGGCAAAGTAACCAGCGGGAATTCCATTACCGAAGCAGCCATTAATATGGCGGCATAACCATGCGGATGCTGCGTGCCGGCGGCTACCGGGCAATCTACCGGCTGAAGTGATGCCTGCACATACAGGGCTTCGGTATTCTGGACACTCATTGCCGGAGAGAAGTCATTGATACGTGGTTTGCTGTCTGTATAGTTGTCGATCTTTGCTTGAAGGCCCGTCCAGCCACTTTGCGCTACAGGCAGGTAAGTAGCAGCATTGATCCAGCCACTATCGGATGCCGTTTTAAGTGCATACACAAACATGGCGCTGCCGGAGGTCTCCAGGTAATTACCCGGTAGTGTGCCGGCAGTTTTGTCAACTACATGCCACCATAAACCGGTGGCAGCATCCTGGTATGTGTCGATACCAATAGCCAGGTTATTCAAAGCCGTTAACAATTGTGCCCGTTTAGGATGCGATGAAGGGACATATTTCAGTATATCCACCAGCGCCATCATATACCATCCCATTGCACGGGACCATACAGAAGTAGAATTTCCGGTGGTTGCATTGGCCCATGTCTGGGTCTTGGTGGGGTTCCAGGCATGCTTTATTAAATGCGTCGTATTATCATATAATTGATTATACACAAACAACGTTTGATTGACGGCTGTGTCAATAGCCGCGTTGTCTCCGAATAAACGTCCATACTTTGCGAGGAAAGGATGGCCCATGTATATTCCATCGAGCATCACAATATCATTATAACTTCCATTGTTCTTATGCCAGAATATCCCTCCGATGGCCGTCTTTGGATAGGTGGCGGAAGGCCCTACCAATATGTTCCGCAGGTTGGTGGCGGCATTTCTATACTTGGTAGAATCAGCGGCATTGCTTTTCAGTTTTTCATACAGAAAAAGGACAGTGATACCCGGGTGTATCTTGTCAAGGCTGTTCACCGTTGCTGAAATCGTGCCACTCGCATTTACATACAGGTCTATATAAGCTTTGATGTAAGCGAGATAAGAAGCGTCGTTCACCCAGTTATACACTTTTTCCATGCCATGCGTAATGATGGTATTGGAATATTCCCAGCCTTTACTGGTCATATTATTGATAGTGGGAGTGTACCGGCTTTCAATAGCATCAGAAAACTTAACAGACCAGGTGTTGGAAGCCTGGCTAAAACAGGATAAAGAAAACAACAGGAAAATGCAACCAAAAAATGGATTCTTCATGGGTTCGGATTTTAAACTTTTATTACGGCAATAAAACATCCGGTTTGCGTTAGAATTCCACCGGAGTTTTTAATTTATGATTATTTATTTACAAGTATTAGGGTGTAATAATTAACCATTAACTGCAAAAAAATGAATAACTGTCATTTGTACAAATATCTCTATATGACTTTTGTCAACATAGTGGATTTCGTTGCTACAATGAGTAAAGATGCTTGGTAACAATTCAAGAACTGACATTATTCAAACCAAACAAATACTATTTTATCATCGCATCTTTTCATGCAAAAGACATTAGGAATACAAGGAAATATTCAATACCTGGTGAATGACTGTAGTCATAGTACTACACCTGCTGTCTTCGGTTGATGACTTCTGAATAAGAAAAGCTTCTATTTCACAGGCCGTCCCTGTTTATTTACTTTGTATCGTCGTTCAGGCAAACAACTAAAGAACACAGCGCTATCCAATACCCTTGAAGGACTCTTTGAAAACACCGGACAGTCACCGGTAAGCAGACAAAGAGCATGAAGAACCCGCCTGATGACATTAATAAGTAACCGTCCATTACTTGATCAGACCCTGTTCATTCCAATGAGCAGGGTTTCTTTTTCGCCTTACTATCCCCGGTCACAAACCCGGTGGTTATCTTTACAATATGCAATACCGCCGCTTAGGTAATACTGATATACAGGTCTCCGCTATTGGATTCGGCTGCATGTCATTACCTGTTAGCAATGAAAAGGAATGTACAGCCCTTATCCATCAGGCCATGGATCTCGGCATCAATTATTTTGACACAGCCGACCTGTATGATAAAGGAATGAATGAAACAGTTGTTGGCAAAGCGCTGAAAGAAAAGAGAAATAAAATAATACTGGCAACCAAAGCGGGTAATCAATGGAAGGCTGATGGCAGCGGGTGGGACTGGAACCCGCGGAAAGAATACATTTTGCAGGCGGCGGAAGAAAGCCTGCGCCGCCTGCAAACGGACTATATAGACCTTTACCAGTTGCATGGCGGAACGATTGATGACCCTGTTGATGAAACGATCGGGGCTTTTGAACTATTGAAACAACAGGGAAAGATCCGGCAGTATGGAATATCTTCCATCCGGCCGAATGTGATCAATGAATATGTGCATCGATCGTCCATTGTAAGCGTGATGATGCAATACAGTCTTGCCGACAGAAGACCGGAAGAAAATATCCTCGGGCTTTTACACCAAAGCAATATTTCAGTACTGGCCAGGGGTACGCTGGCGCAGGGCTTGCTGGTGAATAAACCGGCAAAAGACTACCAGGGCTATAGTAAAGAAGAGATATCAGCTCTTCAAAAAGCCATTCATAGTGCTTCAGGCAATGAAAGGACACCGGCACAGACAGCCATACAATATGTATTACACCACCCGGCCATAGCGTCGGTTGTTGCCGGCATCAGGAACAAAGAGCAACTGGAAGATGTAAGCAAGACCGTTCCCGTTTTATCTGCGGAAGAATATCAGATACTGCGGGGAGCAGCAGATCCTACTGTTTATGAACAACACAGAATTGATCATTGAGCAAACTAAAAAGTGGATCACCGATGTGGTGATTGCCTGCAACTTTTGTCCCTTCGCGGCCAAAGAAGTGAAGCAGAACAGGGTGTGCTATTTAGTTGAATTAAGCGATGATCCCGGGACATGCCTGCAATCTGTTTTACAGGAATGCAGACGACTGGATGATAATGCTGGTATTGAAACCACTTTTCTGATCATGCCCAATGCTGTTCCGTCGTTTGAAAAATATCTTGATCTGCTTGCTGCTGCAGAAAAGTTGTTAGAGAAGAAGGGGTACGAAGGGATTTACCAGGTAGCCAGTTTTCATCCTTTGTATCTTTTTGCCGGTGCGCCGGAAACCGATGCGGCTAATTATACCAACCGGTCTCCCTATCCTATGTTGCACCTCCTTAGGGAAGAGAGCATTGAAAAAGTATTGGAAAAATATCCCGATCCCGATCAGATACCAGAACGTAATATTCGTTTTGCAAGAGAGAAAGGAACAGCCTATCTGCAAATGCTGCTCGCCGCCTGTATGAAATGATTATAACACTGAGAGGATGACGGTCACGATACAACCTTTGCCCGGGGCCGCCTGTACGTTTACTGTACCGTTATAAAAACTCACCCTTTCATAAATATTGGAGAGCCCGATACCCTGGTGGGTTTGCCGTGAATCAAAGCCGATACCATTATCGCTGATCACCAGTTCCACATGGTGTCCTTTTGTCTGTAATAATATCTCTGCTTTTTTGGCTTTACTGTGTTTCAGGATATTCTTTAGCTGTTCCTGTATAATGCGAAAAAGGGTGATCTTTTTTCCGGGAGAAAGAAGATCGCTTTCTATGTCGTTCGTGAATTTGATCCTGATGGCATCCGTTATATGAATATCTTCCACCAACGTTTTGATGCTTTCCACTAATCCCTGTTCCTTGAAATGCGGCACTACCAGTTCTTTGGATAATTTGCGTATCTCGTCTATTGCTGAGCGGAGGTATTCAAGGCTTTTGCTTTTTAATTGCTTTTGTTCCTTGTCTGCCGGGTTGAGCATATCCACAAACAATAAAGTGCTGGAAAGTATCTGGTTGACATTATCATGCAGTTCATGCCCGATACGGGTACGTTCTTTTTCCTGCACACGTATCACAGTTTCCGACAATTCCTTTTGCCGTTCCAGCCTTTCATCAGTGAGTTTATCCTCCAGTTCTTTTCTGTCAGATATATCCAGCAGGGAGCCGATCATTTTTATAGGTAATCCATTCTCATAGATAACAAAGCCCTTATCCTGGATATGCTTATAATGCCCGTCGGCACATTTGAAACGGTATTCATCTTGCCACGACTGCAGGCTGTTGTCGGTGGCTTCTTTTACTTTATCGCTTACCCGGTTGCGGTCCTCAGGATGGATACGGCGCAGCCACCAGGAAAGTCCTTTGGAGTGATCCGGCTGGTAACCGATCATTTCCATCAGTGCATCATTGCGGAAGATGGTCCCGGTCTGCATATCCCATTCCCAGATAGCATTGGCCGCAGCCTGGCTGATGGTGAGCAGCCTTTCGTTCGCTTCACGGAGTTCGCTTTCGATCCGGCTGGTATCAGGGAGGTTAACGGCATGGCCCCCTACTAATTTTTTTCCTTTCGTTCCTTCAACCGGGAAAATATTGATGTGCGAAATATATTTGGTACCATCGGCGAATCGTACCTTCTCGATAAACTTCATCGGCTTACCCGTCTCCAGCACGTCTATGTGTTTATCATAAAAATTCCTGTAAACGGATTCCGGGACGAGTTTACTCATCTCTTTATACAGGCT
>JAEUVK010000120.1 GCA_016787135.1 Chitinophagaceae bacterium
CAGAGGACTCATCACCTGTAGCATATCCCGGTTGGTAACATGCAGATAACGCAGCGTTGTTTTTATATCATTATGCCCCAGCAGCTTTTGAATCATCGTCACATCTGTTCCCTTATCCAGCAAATGGGTAGCAAAACTGTGA
Source organism: Chitinophagaceae bacterium (assembly GCA_016787135.1). Lineage (GTDB taxonomy): Bacteria > Bacteroidota > Bacteroidia > Chitinophagales > Chitinophagaceae > VBAT01. The sequence goes on from JAEUVK010000120.1 coordinate 143, forward strand.
CGCAAGGCATGAATACTTCCCGGTTTCATCACCCCCGCCTTCTTTTTTGCTTCAGCTAACACAAGCTGTATGCTCCTGCTGCTGTACGGCTCTCCCTTATACTGCCCGGGAAAAAGATACCCGTTTTTACTCAGCTTTCCCGCTTTCCAGTATTCACGCAGCATCACCAGGAGCACCGGGCTCAGTGTTACTATCCTGTCTTTTTTGCCCTTTGCCTGCCTGATCAGTATACACATCCTCTTACTGTCTATATCCATTACTTTAATTGATACTACCTCACTGACCCGCAACCCGGCAGCATAGGCCAGCATCAGCATCACTTTATGCTTAATATGTCCCGCCGCTTTTATGATAGCCGCTATTTCATCCTGGTTGAAGAACCGGGGTAACTGCACCTGCTTTTTGGGTCTTGGTATTTCCCAGAAAAACTTTTCTCTTCCCAGCACCAGTTCATAATAAAACTTAATAGCATTAATACGGCTGTGCAGAGTGTTTTCGGTAAGTCGCAGTTCTTCATAACAATATACCATATACCGTCGCAGTTCATCAGGAGTTACTTCATAAGCGGGCCTGTTTTTTAATAGCTGGAGCAATTGTATGAACTCATTCCGGTAGGTAGTAATGGTGGAAGTACTGTATGACTTTAGCTTCAGTTGCTCAACAAATTTTTTCAATGCCTCAAGGTTTTCAGCACTCAGGCGCCAGGCTTTTGTTTCCGGCAAAGGTTTGGAATGGGTGATGACTGTTTTTTCAATGGTCGTTGCTTTTACCTTCGTTCTTTTTTCAAGATAATCTCTCAGTTCATCCGTTATTATGGTGGCGGAGTTTTTCAGTTTCCTGCAGATATCGTTGTATGACTCTTTGCTCAACGGCACGTACCAGCAACGATGGGTCTGGCTCCACCTTGCTTTTGCCAGCATGCGTACCTGCCGGTTCAGCGCCGGGTCATTTTTATAACGCAGCGCTATGCTCTCCTGCCCGCGGTGATGCATGGGCTGTAAGGTTATTAATGTATCCATCCTTAAGTTTTTTCCGCACTTCGTGCCCCTCAGTCACATCCGCACACGCAGATGACTGTCATTTTTAATGCTTACTTGTTTATCGGAGCTTAACCTGGAGGAGTTTTCAGCAGGGGTAGAGAAGGGGTACTATACCATGATATGGCTGCCTATTTATTTAGCAGCTTTTCTAATAATGCAATCTTTTCATCTTTTTCCTTAAGTAACTTATCATACAGTTCAATTATTTTATCTACAGGATTGAACTGGAAAACCGATGAGTTGTCATGAAAATCGTGGAACGTGCAAGAGATGTTGTTAATGACTGCTTCTTCCTGAAAGCTACGGATTGCGTCCGGTGATACCTTTAATGCTTTGCCGATCTTCTCCAGCATATCCTTATCCAAAGCTTCCCTTTGCTCCAGCGCTGAAATAGCCTGCTGGCTGATTCCAAGTTCCATAGCAAGCGCATCCTGCTTTACGCCTAATATCTCTCTTATTCTTTTTACATTCCTGCCTTCATGTATCGCTCTTTCTTCCATACCGAAAGGTTTAGTCCACAATGTTACAGAATTTTTTGGCGGCAAATACCGGCCGTCGTTTGTAAAGTACTATGGCGGCGCTTTACTCAGTTGTTTTTGATGCTGCTGGTCGTCAGCGATCGGCCACGGGCAAAACAATCTTTGCAATACTTCCTCTGCAAAGGAAAAGGTCTCTTTCTTTTGCTGTACCCGCCTCACTACTGCCTTCTTTTTTTCAGTCGCCGGCCGCAGCAGCAGTACAATAACTTCCTCTGCAACCCCCTCCCGCAACAATGCCATTATTTCCCCCGTTACCACCCGGAAACTTCTTTCCTTTTTTTCTTCCGCACTCATCAGCCTGTACACAGTAGAAGCGGTTTTCGATGCACGTCCCAGTATCCCTGCATATTCCATCGTTTTGGCAAATGCACGATCTCGTTTTACCCTCTTCCCCGTCAATGAGCTTTTCCGGCGGGCATAATACTCCCCGCCCATCCTGTAAAAACAGATATGGTCAAAACACCCCTTGATTTTTATCGGTCCTGTCTGCCTGGCCATACTTCAAATTACAACAGTCCCGCCTTTTCTCAAAGGGGGAAAACCCGGTGGCAAAGGCAGGTATCTCTATGGTAACTGTATGCATACTGCCCGGTTAAAGCGCAAAAACTAAGAGTCTGCTTCCTGCAACCTGTTCGCCCGGCCTCTATACCGGTCGTCGTCAACTAGCCAATACTTTAGCCGCTACCAGCAAATTCTTTTGGCGGGTTCCGCCTGCATTAGTAATTTGCAACGTCGTAACAAAAATTGAAAGCCAATCAACTTATACGATCCCTCGCTGCAGGGCTGATGCTCCTGCTCTTTGCTATTAGCATAGCGCCTAAGTTGTGGCTGCATGATTTTTTCTCGGGTCACAAACACAGTTATGCCCAGGACTCATCCGAACATCAGCTCCGGGATTCTAAAAGCAGTATTCAGTGTAACTGGGACCGGCAGCTGATCGACTCACCGTTTACGGGTGAGCCATCAATAAATATTGAACACCCGCTTGTTGTTCATTTTTCTCCTCTTGCTCATTATACATTCAGCGTATATACGACTGCGGCATCACACACTTCATTACGTGGCCCTCCCGCCATCGCCTGATAGGTTTTCATAAAACTTATCCTTTTTCCCGCAGGCAACTTAATTCAGATCGCTGGTGCTTTTGCATCAGCCTGTATCATTAAAAAAGATGTAATGAAGCTCATAATTAATGTATTCCTTTTTTCCTTTTTATACAAAGCAGGCATTGCGCAATCCGCCGTTTTTTCAGAAAGAACTAATTCTTCATCAGCCAACGGAGTATTGAGCGGTAAGGTGATGGATGCCCGGTCAAAAGAACCGTTGCCCGGCGCTACAGTCTATGTACATGAGGCAAAGGCAGGCGCCGTGGCTGACAATAATGGAGCGTATCGTATCCAAAACCTGCCCGCCGGAAAATTGCTGGTGGAAGTGACCTATGCCGGTTATGGTTCATATATCGGCACAGTCACTATGAATGGCGATATACAAATGGATTTTTTATTAAGCCCTGAAGTGGTGGAAAACCAGGGAGTGACAGTAACAGGAGTGTCTGGCGCCACACAGATCAAAAAAGCGCCGGTACCCGTTACCATACTGAAGAAAGAAAATCTATTGAAAGATGCATCTTCTAACCTTATTGATGCATTAAGTAAAACTCCCGGCGTCTCGCAGGTATCGACCGGCCCTGCTATTTCCAAACCTTCTATCCGTGGCCTGGGATACAACAGGGTGGTGGTGATCAATGATGGGGTAAGACAGGAAGGACAGCAATGGGGCGATGAACATGGTATAGAAGTAGATGAATATGGCGTGAGCAAAGCAGAGATACTGAAAGGGCCTGCATCTATCATGTATGGCAGCGATGCACTGGCAGGCGTTATCAATTTCATTTCGGTAGTGCCGCCACCGCAGGATATGATCAGGGGCAATCTGTTCATGAATTACCAGGCCAATAACCGGCTACGCGGATTTCATGGCGATGTCGGCGGCAACCATGCTGGTTTTATCTGGGGATTGAATGGCACGTATAAAGCTGCAGCCGACTATAAGAACAAATATGATGGGTATGTTTTCAATTCCAAATTCAATGAAAAAGATCTCAGCGGGCATATCGGTCTCAATAAGAGCTGGGGCTTTACTCATTTACTCGTCAGCAGCTTTGATCAAATGCCGGGATTGATAGAAGGCGACAGGGATGATGCAACCGGAAAATTTTTGAAACGGGTCAATAACGGGGGAGTGGAAGCGGAAGAGATAGCCACCAACGCCGATTTCAGGTCAACCGCCCCTTTCTTTCCCAGGCAGCGTATCCGTCATTTTAAGATCACCACAGATAATAGTTTTAATATCGGTAAGAGCCGGCTGACCTTGAATATCGGTTACCAGCGTAACCGCCGGGAGGAGCTGGGCAATGTACTGGACCCGGAAGAAAGGGAATTGTATTTTGACCTGAATACGGTCAACTATAACGTACAATACCATTTTGCCGAAAAAAATAACTGGAAGACCAGTGTCGGCATCAATGGTATGCAGCAAACCAATAAGAATAAAGGAGTGGAACAACTGATACCGGAATATAGCTTGTTTGATATCGGTGGTTTTATTTATACCAGGAAAACGATAGATAAGCTGACCCTTAGCGGGGGCCTGCGTTTGGATAACCGCTCCGTTGATTCAAAAGAACTGACAGATGGTACAGGGATAAAGTTCCTGGGCTTCAAAAAAGATTTTTCCAATGTGTCTGCGAGTGCGGGTGTAAGCTATGAAGTATCGGGGCAGGTGGTGATGAAGCTGAACCTGGCCCGTGGTTTCCGTGCCCCGTCCATCCCCGAGCTCGCCAGCAATGGCGCCCATGAGGGCACCAACCGGTACGAGTATGGCGAACAGGAACTGCGATCAGAAAATAGTTTCCAGGTGGATGCCGGTATGGAATGGAATAATGAACACGTTTCTTTTTCAGCCAGTCTTTTCTATAACGCAGTAAAGGACTTTATTTACTACAGCAAGCTATCGGCTGCCGGCGGCGGTGATTCGGTCATCACGGATGGGGCGAATGATTTTTTTGCTTTCCGGTTCAGGCAGGGTAATGCCGGTCTCTATGGCGCTGAAATGAACCTCGATATTCACCCGCATCCCTTGCACTGGCTGCATATTGAAAATACTTTTTCGTATGTACGCGGAAAACTCAGTGAACAGCAGGATGGCAGCAGGAACCTTCCTTTCATACCCGCTGCCAGGCTGATCAATGAACTCCGGGCTGATCTTTTGAAAAAAGGAAAAGCTGTCAGAAATGTATATGCAAAGATCGAGCTGGACAATACATTTGCACAGAACAGACCGTTCACCGGTTACAATACCGAAACAACATCTCCCGGCTATTCTTTATTGAATATCGGCGTTGGGGGGGATGTAATGAGCAAAGGAAGAACAGTGTTCAGTCTTTACCTCGCAGCTAATAATGTTACGGATGTAGCTTATCAAAGCCACCTGAGCCGGCTGAAATATACGGCAGAGAACCTGGTCACTGGCCGCATGGGTGTATTTAATATGGGCAGGAATTTTTCTGTCAAACTCAACATTCCGTTGAATTTTACGTTGAGAACGATGTGATCAGTTGATCGCTGGCGAAAATTGGCCGTGACCAGTTTTGCCAGGATCAAAAGTGACAGTAACGGAATGCCGGGTCAATGGGTTTGATCCGGCATTTTCATTGCCGCCTGGTGGCATGTGGTATGAATGATCCGGGATATACTTAACTGAAAACGATCTTCGCCAATTACCAGCACAGCAAACCTTACTTTTGGGTATGGAAATCACTTTCAACACCCCTGCTTTATTGTTTCCCGCAATCAGCTTATTGTTGCTCGCCTATACCAACCGGTATCTTGCGTTAGCCAACCTGATACGCAAGTTGCACGATGAGTATATGAGAGGGGAAAAGACACACCACCTGCTGCAGCAGATCAAGATATTGCGCATCCGTATCAATATGGTGCGGCAGATGCAGGCGTTGGGAGTATTCAGTTTTCTTTGTTGTGTCGTTACAATGTATGGCGTTTACCAGCAATGGACCCATGTGACCAGCTATGTTTTTGCGGTGAGTTTGCTTAGTTTATTGGTGTCCCTGTTCATTTCTTTGCTGGAAATATCGCAAAGTACCAAAGCGCTGGAGTGGGAGTTAAGTGATATGGAAGAACTGGAAAAGACCAATTTCTTTTCTGACCTGTGGGGCAAGGGTGGTGACAAAGGGGAGAAAAAAGAACCTTAATTTTAAAACATGGGCATGCGCTTTTTTGTCAGCTATCTTCTTTTGCTTGTTATGCTATGGGCAACTGCCTGCAGTAAAGGGGGCAGTACCGGCGGAGACGATGGCAGCGGTGGTGGCAACGGCAGCCCTCATGTCATCAATGCACAGGATACTATTCCGCCTGTTGTAGAAATAAACACACCAACGGCCAGCCAGGTGTTCAGTTCCGGAAGCACAATTACTATAACAGGAAAAGTAACGGATGGTGATGGACTTTATCAGGGCAGTATCCGCATCACCAACGATGCTACGGGAAGCGTTCTCAAAGAACAATTATACGTGATACACGGAGTAACGCAATACAATTTCAATATTACCTATGGTGTGACTGTTACTTCCGCTGCCGACTATACCGTAACTGTTATGTTCGAAGATCATGGACTGAACAGCACTTCAAAGTCAGTAAAGGTGAAAGCAACTCCATGAGAGAGTATGGAATAAAAGTATTATCAAAAAGAAAGCCCTTCTGTTACAGAAGGGCTTTAATATGCTAAGCACTGTTCGTCTTATTCAGCTACAACTTCAAATTCAACTTCAGCTGTATGACCAGCGCCGAAATCGATGTTTGCTTTATAAGCGCCCAGTTCTTTTACTTCTTCAGGGATAGAAATTTTCCTGCGGTCAATTTCAAATCCTTTTTGCTCGCGGATAGCACGGCTGATCTGGAGGGCCGTTACACTACCAAAGATCTTACCACTGGTACCGGTCTTGGCGCCGAGTTTCAGGGCTGATTCTTTCAGTTTGGCTACCACGCTATTGATCTCAGCCAGCATCTTTTCTTCTTTTTTCTTCACCTGCTTCATTCTTTCTTCCAGCTGTTTCATATTGCTGGGGCTGCTTTCAACAGCGAGTTTGCGGGGCAGTAAGAAATTACGGGCATAGCCGTTCCTTACTTTTACCACCTCGTTCTTGGCGCCGAGATTATCTACATCTTGAATTAATATGACTTCCATCTTGTTTCTTTTGTTCACCATTACCCAGTCCTGTATTACCAAAGACTGTCACCCGGCATACCGGGATTAGGGTGAGGTTATTTTAAAAGATCTGTTACGTAAGGCAATAATGCCATCTGGCGGGCTTTTTTCACCGCGTCAGAAACTTTGCGCTGGTATTTCAGGCTGTTTCCGCTAAGGCGGCGGGGCAACAGTTTACCCTGCTCGTTCAGGAATTTTTTCAGGAACTCTACATCTTTATAATCGATGTAGCGTATGCCGTATTTTTTGAAACGGCAGAATTTCTTTACCCTTTTGTCGCTTTTGATCGCGGTGAGGTATTTGATTTCATTTTTTGCCATTGCTTAAGCCTCCACTGCTTTTTCGGTTCCTGTTTTTACACCACTTCTCTTTCTGGCATTGTACTCGACGGCGTATTTATCGAGTTTGGTGCATAAGTGACGGAGCACTGATTCGTCACGCAGAAGCTGGATCTTCAGCTTCTCATTGAAGTCGGATGGCGCAGTGTATTCCAGTACCCAGTAAAGACCTGTTGTCTTTTTCTGGATCGGGTACGCCAGTGATTTTAATCCCCATGCATTTTCGGCTACGATAGTTCCTTTGCTGTCAGTCACCAGTTTGGCGTACTTCTTTTGTTCAGCTTTGAACTCTTCGTCGCTGAGAACAGGGGTAAAGATCACCATCAATTCGTAATTGTTCATTTACCTGTTTTTAAATTAATAATTCGATTTATCCCATTGGACATCAGCCCTGTTAAGACTGAAGAATCTGCGAATACAGATTTGGGGCGGCAAAGATAGGGGGTTATGGCCAGAAAAGGGAAGCTACAGAAGTGTTTTTTTGATGGCCAGCTTCAGTATCTGATTACTGTATTGCATAGGCTGTCCGGCGTACGGCTTAGGGCTGTATTATTAAAAATTCTGATTGCTAACCAGCTCTTTAGATCAGAACGCTTTCAGGCCAGGCTGTAACTTTTTCAGGAAAACAATATAGGTAGGAAAGTGGTCGCTATACCCGCCGCGGTAGGTATTGCCATCCCATGTCCGCATCGGGTATCCTTTATAACGGCCCTTATTCTCTACCATGTATTCCCTGCGGAAGATATGTTGCTGGTAAAAAAAGAGGCCATTCTGCTCCTTATCCAGAAAAGGATAGGATATAATGATCTGGTCAAACAGTCCCCAGGCATCCTGGTAAGCTAACGTACCGAGCCCTTTGCGGTATAGTTCGGTCCAGGGATTGAACAGTCCGCCGGCACGTACATCTTTCAGTTTTCCTTTTGCATTCAATACAGCCGATACACTGGCATTAACAGGATCATCATTCAGGTCGCCCATTACGATTATTCTGGCATTGGGTTCCAGTTTCAAAATGGAATCAATGTGATTTTTGCAGACTTGTGCGGCAGCTTCCCGGGCCGGAGCACTTCTTTCTTCGCCCCCGCTGCGGCTCGGCCAGTGATTGACATAGACATGAATGGTCTCGCCATCCAGTTTTCCTTTTACCCACAGAATGTCACGGGTATAATAAGCATCCTTAGAACCTCCGGGTAATTGCACAAATAATTTGTCGCTGGCTTCCGGCTTAAAGTATTTGGGGTTATACAATAAACCTACGTCAACACCACGTATGTCTTTGGAGTCGTAATGAACGATCTTATAATTTCTTTTTTCAATAAGCTTCTGGCTGACCAGGTCTTTTAACACGGTATCATTTTCTACTTCAGCCACTCCCAGTATGGCAGGGCCGTCAGGATTTATTTCAATGCCGATCTGGGAAATAACAGTGGCCAGTTTATTCAGTTTATCGGTATAAATGGCCGTATTGTAATTGCGCGGGCCACCAGGAAGGAACTCTTCATCATCTTTGATGGGATTGTCAACTGTATCGTATAGATTTTCAAGATTATAAAAACTGACAATAACCGGTTTGTATTCTTTTTTCTGGCCAACGACAGAAAAGAAGCAACTGGTTAGAAAAACTACGATGATTGTTTTTTTCATATACAAATGTCAATAAAGGGCAAACTTACAGAAACAAAGGACGATAAATAAGATAAAAGGATGTATGCCGGTTAATAAAATATTATATGTCTATTTTTTTTTACGGCGATAAGTATAAGCTCAGTACTTTTGCGCCTTGTCCAAAACTTTTTTTTGCATGCTAAGAACTAAACTGCTGCTGCTCTGCCTGTGTGCAGGACTGATAGCCACAGCGCAAAATCCCACCGATACCCTTCCCAAAAAAGATACATTGCTGGAAGAGATCAAAGAGGGGGTACTTGATAATATTCCTACTGTTTCGCTGGATGAAAATGACCTTGGTGACGGAGGCTCCCAGAACATTTCTTCCCTGCTGAGTGCGGGCAGGGATCCATTCCACTCTGCTGCATCTTTCAACTTCAGTGCCGTTCGTTTCAAGATCAGGGGTTATGATAATGATCTCTTCAGTACTTACATGAACGGGATACCCATGGATAATCTTGACAATGGCTTCACTCCTTATGGCCTCTGGGGCGGACTGAATGATGTAATGCGCAACAGGGATATATCATGGGGCCTGAACAATAACACATTTGCCTTTGGCGACATCGGCAGTAATACCAATATAGACTCGAGGGCCAGTAAACAAAGGGCGCAGACAAGTATCAGTTATGCTGCATCCAACCGCAATTATGATAACCGTATCATGATCACCCACTCAACAGGGTTAAGTAAAAAGGGATGGGCCTTTTCTGTGAGCGGAAGCCGTCGCTGGGCCGGCGAAGGATATGTGCCGGGCACGTATTATGATGGCTGGGGTTATTTTGCTGCCGTCGATAAGCGAATAGGGCAAAACCACTTGCTTTCATTGACTGCATTTGGTGCACCTACTGAGAATGGAAGACAGGGCGCTTCTGTTCAGGAAATGATGGATCTGGCAGGTACCAATTATTATAACCCTAACTGGGGATACCAGAACGGAAAGAAACGCAATGCCAGCATTGGCAGGACCAATCAGCCCGTCTTTATCCTAACACATGATTTCAGGATCAGTAACAATACCACACTGACCACGGCAGCCGGTTATTCATTTGGCAATAGAAGTATAACTGCGCTGGACTGGTATAATGCGGCCGATCCAAGACCTGATTACTATCGCTATCTGCCAAGCTATACTACTACATGGGCCAGCGTACCGGATCCTGTACAGGGGCAACAGTTGTACGACCTGATGAAAAACGATATTACCTATCGCCAGATCAACTGGCAGAAATTGTATGATGTGAACAGGGCCAGTTATGCGACCATTCATGATGCCAACGGAATACCGGGCAATGATGTGAGTGGCCTGCGTTCCCGGTATATCATTGAAGAAAGAGTGATCAATACAAAAAGACTCAACGCTAATTCTGTCATCAATACAAAATTTGCTGACAATATAGATTTCACAGCCGGCGCTTCTTACCAGGTGCAGGATAATCATTATTATAAAAAAGTAGATGATCTGCTGGGAGGTCATTTTTATGTTGACCTGAACCAGTTTGCGGAAAGGGACTATCCTACGGATAATGATGCTATCCAGAATGACCTGGACAATCCTAACAGGATATTACATGAAGGTGATAAATTCGGATACAATTATAATATCAGGATCAGCAGGGCATCAGGCTGGGCGCAGGGTGTGTTTAAATTCAATAAAGTTGATTTTTTCCTGGCAGGACAGGTTTCCTATACAGAATTTTGGAGAACGGGTAATGTAAGAAGCGGGTTATTCCCAACGAACTCTTATGGCAAAGGAACAGTGAACCAGTTTACCAATTATGCCGGGAAAGGCGGCCTGACTTATAAACTGGATGGCCGTAATTATATTTATGTGAACGGGTCTTATATGACACGGGCGCCTTATTTTGAGAATGTATATATTTCACCAAGGACACGCAACAGCCAGCAGGATGATATAAAGAGCGAGACCATCTATACAGCAGAAGGCGGCTATATCATGAATGCACCGGGATTGAAGATCCGTGTCGGCGGCTATTATACCCACTTTGCCGATGGAATGGATGTGATGTCATTTTATCACGACTCCTACCAGAATTTTGTGAACTACTCTCTCAGCGGTATTGATAAGCTGCATTTCGGCGGAGAGTTTGGAGTGGAAACAAAACTGACCACGTCATTAACCCTGAATGCGGCTGCCTCTATCGGCCGTTATTATTATGACAGCCGGCAGAAAGCGATCATTACAGTAGATAATAATGCTTCTGTGCTGGGCGAGCAGATCGTATACGCAAAAGATTTCCGTGTGCCCTCTACCCCGCAGGAAGCTTATAGCGTAGGCCTTACTTACCGCTCACCTAAATTCTGGTTTGTCAGCCTTACCGGCAATTATTTTGACCAGTCATGGCTTAGCTTCAACCCGCTCCGCCGTACGTATGATGCATTGAAGTTTGTTGAAAAAGGCAGTGAAGGGTATAAGGAGATATTTGACCAGACAAAATTCGATCCGCAAAATACGCTTGACTTCTTCGGCGGCTATTCATGGAAAGCGCCAAAAGCTTTTGAGATCAATCACAAGCCTACCTATATTGTATTCAATCTTGGGGTGAATAATATTCTCAACAATAAAAGTATCATCACCGGTGGTTTTGAACAACTGCGTTTCGATGCACAAACTGCCGCCAGCGACCCGGTTAGCACCGGCAAGTTTCCGCCCAAATTCTATTATGCGTACGGGCTGAACTTTTTTGCCAGTGTAACACTTCGTTTCTGATAATGATCATTTGCTGACAGTTTCTAAAAAACAAAACTTATGCAATTAAAAAATATAAAACTTTGGCAGGCTGTTGTGTTGATCGTTGCATTGCCACTGATCATTGCTTCCTGCGATAAACTACCGGTAGGTCCTACTGAAGCCGATCCCGTACCGCCGCCCGCGCCGGGAACCTATATGACCTTTACTGATTTCAGGGCATTGCATGGCGGAACAGGAGATGTGACCGTTCCTGC
>JAEUVK010000052.1 GCA_016787135.1 Chitinophagaceae bacterium
TCGCTCACCGTAACAGCAATGCCAAACACGACTACGGATTACTTCAACCTGGTAATAAAGAGTAAAGAAGATGGGGCAATAGCGGTAAGGATACATGATATGTACGGCACTATTGTAGAGACCCACGCCAAGATAGCACCGGGTACTACATTGAGAGTCGGTTCCGGATGGTCAGCTGGTATTTACTTCGCAGAGGTATTGCAGGGAGACACGAGGAAAGTAGTGAAATTGATAAAAACGAACTAAAGATGTTATAAATAAAAACAGCCCCGGATATTAACCGGGGCTGTTTTTTGAAAATACAGTATCCGATCCGCAAAACATAAAAGGCTGCCGGTTTCGTAGAAGTACGCTGATAGATACGGCCTTAGGATTTCTTTTCACTTTTTATGAACTTTTGATTTGTGTGAATGATTAAATATGTAATTTCATTTTTCTGATCAAAGACCCTTGATTTCCGTGCTTTAGTTAGCTATAATCCAGGAGCAATATCCTTTCTTAAGCCTCTCAAAAGAATAATATCCTCTTTAAAAAACGGCTCCTGTAGAAGCACCCACTGTTTTATTTTATCATTAAACCCGAGAACTCGTCATGGCACGGAAGCCCTTGTCCTTCTTTGTTGCCGGCAGGAAACAATTGCTTGCATTGTTTTTTGGCCTGGCCTCATTTAGTATTACCTATTCTCAAAATGCTATTGTAACGGAAAATGCTTTAACCGGTAATCCCAAATCTGAATGGGATATCAGCGGTGCAGGTGATCTTTCGATACAGGGCTATACAACGGATATCAGCGTTAATAAAGGACAGACCGTCCAATTCAAGATAGATGCAGGAAGCGGCACCGCCTATACTATCAGTATATATCGTCTCGGATATTACCAGGGTAACGGCGCCAGACTTATCGCTAACCTGGGATCATTTACAGGTACTGCGCAGCCTAATCCGACTACTAATACAAGTACGGGTTTGGTGGATTGCGGCAATTGGGCAGTGTCTGCAAGCTGGGCAGTTCCGTCAACAGCTGTTTCCGGTTTATACATTGCAAAACTTACTAAAACAAGTAATGGGGGCTCAAGCCATATAGTATTTGTCGTCCGGGATGATGCCAGCACTTCGGCTATGTTATTTAAAACTTCTGATGCTACCTGGCAGGCTTATAATCCTTATGGAGGGAATAGTTTGTATGTAGGTTCAACATCCTATCCCAATGGACATGCTGCCAAAGTAAGTTATAACCGCCCGTTCATCACCCGTAATGGTGGTGGCGGCGGTGGCGCTATGGAAGATTGGTTCATGAATGCAGAGTTCCCTATGATCCGTTTTCTCGAAAGGAACGGGTATGACATCACCTATACCACTGATGTGGATATGGACCGTACCACGATCAATTATACTCCGGCAAAACATAAAGTGATCATGTCGGTAGGCCACGATGAATACTGGTCGCTGAATGAAAGAAATAAATTCGAAGCTGCCCGTGCAGCCGGGGTGCATCTTGCTTTTTTCAGCGGTAATGAAGTGTATTGGAAAACAAGATGGGAGAACAGTAACCGCACACTGGTTTGTTATAAAGAAGGGACATTAGGCGAGAATGTATGCGGGAATAAATGCGATCCGACCACTGCATGGACAGGATTGTGGCGCGATGGTGCGGCGTATGATGCCGGGAAACCTGAAAATGCACTGACCGGCCAGATAAGCTGGAATGACGTTACCAGTTCTATCACTGTTCCGTCTGCTTATAAGAATTTACGGTTCTGGAGAAATACAAGTGTGGCTTCATTAGCTAACGGCGCTACGGCTACCTTCCCAAGTGGTACATTGGGTTATGAGTGGGATTATCGCCAATATGAGTCAAGCTATCCGCCAGGGATGATCGTATTATCCAGTACTACAGTTGGTGGAAAAGAGCACAGGCTGACTTTATACCGTCATTCAAGCGGGGCATTGGTATTCGGAGCGGGAACAGTTCAATGGTCATGGGGTCTTGATAATATACACGATCGTGGAAGTGCAGCGCCAAGTACGCCAATGCAGCAAGCGACCGTGAATCTATTCGCTGATATGGGTGTACAGCCTGGTTCATTAATGGCTGGCCTTGTTGCTGCAACGGCTTCCACCGATGTCACAGCACCGGTATGTGTGATCAGTTCGCCGGCTCACGGAGCCACATTACCATCAGGAAGCGCCGTCACAGTATCAGGTACTGCAAGTGATGCAGGAGGCGTATTGGTCGGTATTGAAGTATCTATTGACGGAGGTACAACATGGCAACCTGCAACAGGGACTTCGTCATGGAGTTTTTCCTGGACACCGTCAACTACCGGAACCGTCAATATCAGAGTACGCGGATTCGATGATAGTGGTAATATGAGTGTACCGGGCGCCAATGGATCATCTACTAATATCACTGTAACAATAGGCAGCGGGGGCACACCTACATGCCCTTGTACTATTTTCACTACCTCCAATACCCCGGCAACACCCAACGATACAGACAGCCAGCCGATAGAAACAGGAGTGAAATTCAGATCAACACAAAGTGGTTATATCACCGGTATCCGTTTTTATAAAGGGACAAGTAATACAGGAACTCATACAGGTCATCTCTGGAGCAGCACAGGGACCAAGCTGGCGGAGGTAATATTTACAAACGAAACAGCTTCCGGCTGGCAGCAGATGTTATTTGCTACTCCCGTTGCTATAAATGCAAATACCACTTATGTCGCTTCTTATCACAGCAGTTCTGGTTATTATGCCAGTACGAGTAACTATTTTACAACAGCAGTAGTGAATGGATATCTGCGTGCCCTTGCCAATGGTGAAGACGGGGTAAATGGTGTTTATATACTTACCGCAACAGGTGCTTTCCCTACTAATAGTTACCAGTCGAGTAATTACTTTGTGGATGTGGTATATCAGACAACCATTGCACCTGATGTAACACCACCAACGGTCAGTCTGACCGCACCCGCAGCAGGAACGGTTTCCGGTATAGTGAATATTACTGCCAACGCCAGTGATAATGTTGGGGTGGCAGGTGTCCAGTTCTTATTGAATGGTGCTAACCTTGGTACAGAGGTTACTGTATCACCGTATTCGTTTTCATGGAATACAACAACCGTTGCCAATGGTACTTATACATTGACTGCGAGAGCAAGAGATGCTGCGGGTAATATCACCACCTCTGCCGGCGTTGTCGTTACGGTCAGCAATGTTCCTGATTCGCAGGCGCCAACAGTATCTGTTACGTCTCCCGCTGCTGGTACTGTTTCAGGCCTGGTCAATATTACCGCGAATGCCAGCGATAATGTAGGGGTGGCGGGTGTTCAGTTCTTGCTGAACGGTGCTAATCTTGGTACTGAAGTTACCGCTGCACCTTATACGGTTTCCTGGAATACACTGACCTCAGCAAACGGAACATACACTTTAACGGCAAGAGCAAGAGATGCTGCAGGTAATACCACTACATCCGTAGGAGTAGTGGTGACCGTAAACAATAACATCACCAATCTTATTGCCGCACTGCCGATGAATGAGGGATCGGGAACCACGGCAGCAGATATATCCGGCCTGAACCATCCCGGTACATTGACGAACAGCCCTACATGGGGAACAGGAAAATACGGGCAAGGTATAAACCTGAACGGCACTAATAACTATGTCAATATTGCGGATCATACTGATTTTACTCTTGATCCCACCAAAAACTATACATGGAGTTTATGGGTAAAGAATAACAACTTTAATGAGTGGAGTACAGTTTGGAGCCAGACTGTTGATGCCAGTAACTTCTTTTATTTCTATGCCCATACTTCTACCGATCCAGATGGAGGTCCCGTTACAAATGGTATATCTGTTTACTGGTGGGCGAATGGCGGCTCAAATAAATTAGGCGCACATAGCAATAACAATGTGCTGACAGCCGGCCAATGGAGTCATGTAGCGATTACTTATAATGGTACTCTTGCACAAAATAGCCGGTTCACTATATATGTGAATGGGGTGAATGTAACAGCAACAAGTGATGTCAGTTCAACAGGTACGTTACCTGTCATTAACCCAGCAAATATCCGTATTGGTTCTAATCAGCCCTTTGGGGAATATCTTAACGGTTCGGTAGATGAAGTAAGATTCTATAGCAGGCTGCTTACTGCTGCAGAGGTAGCCGCAGATATGAATACACCACTGGCGCCGGACAACACGGCTCCGGCAGTGAGTATAACTTCCCCGGCTGCAGGCACAGTGACAGGAACCATTAATGTAACCGCCAGCGCCAGTGATAATGTAGGAGTAGCAGGCGTACAATTCCTCCTGAACGGAGCTAACTTAGGAACAGAGGTTACTACTTCTCCTTATACATTCTCCTGGAATACTACAACAGCCGTTAACGGTAATTATACATTAACTGCCCGTGCCCGCGATGCAGCAGGAAATACCACTACATCGGCAGGTGTAGCTGTTACTGTAAATAATGACACACAGGCGCCGGCAGTAAGCATAACAGCACCGGCCGCCGGAATAGTCAATGGAACGATCAGCGTAACAGCCAATGCCAGTGATAACACTGGTGTGGCCGGCGTGCAGTTCTTATTGGATGGTAATAATCTTGGCGCAGAAGATGTAACATCTCCTTATTCCATCTCATGGAATACAACAACGATAACAGATGGTCTTCATACATTGACCGCCAGGGCAAGAGATGCGGCTGGTAATATTACCACATCAGCGGGTGTGGTTGTAACTGTTCAGAATAACCCTCCGGATACAGAGTTCCCGGTAGTAAGTATAACGGCACCGGCTGCAGGAAATGTTTCCGGAACAGTAAATGTTACAGCCAATGCAACAGATAATGTAGGTGTTGTTGGAGTTCAATTCTTGTTGAATGGAGCAAATCTCGGTAGCGAGGACCTGGCGACACCATATGCTGTTTCCTGGAATACGACCACGGTTGTCAACGGCACCTATACGTTAACGGCCAGGGCAAGAGACGCGGCCGGTAATATCACCACATCAGCGGGTGTGGTGGTGACGGTAAATAATATACCGGATACACAAGCGCCAACTGTTAGTATCACGGCTCCTGCAGCAGGCACAGTTACAGGCACTATCAATGTGAATGCCAATGCTGCCGATAACGTAGGTGTAGTAGGTGTTCAATTTCTCCTGAATGGAGTTAGCCTTGGAGCAGAGGATGTCAGCTCTCCATACAGTATATCCTGGAATACGCTTACATCGGTCAACGCTACCTATACACTTACAGCCCGTGCCCGTGATGAAGCCGGCAATATCACTACATCAGCGGGTGTCATCGTCACGGTTAATAACAATACCAACCTGATCGCGGCTCTCAACTTCAACGAAGGAACAGGGACAACAGCTACAGATATATCCGGTAAGAACCACCCGGGCACGTTGGTGAATGGCCCAACCTGGGGAACCGGTAAATACGGACAAGGGGTGAATCTTGATGGTACGAACGATTATGTGAATATTGCGGATCACGACGACTTTACACTTAATCCGGCGCAAAGCTATACCTGGAGTGGATGGATAAAAAATAACAACTTCAACGAATGGGCTACCGTATGGAGTCAGACCGTTGATGCGAATAACTTCTTCTACTTCTATGCACATACCACTACTGATCCGGACGGAGGTCCCGTCACAAATGGTATTTCTGTGTACTGGTGGGCCAACGGAGGCTCGAATAAATTAGGCGCCCACAGTAATAATAATGTATTGACCGCGGGCCAGTGGAGTTATGTAGCTATAACCTATAATGGTACGCTGGCACAGGCTAACCGGTTTACGATCTATGTGAACGGGGTGAATGTAACGGCTACATCTGATATCAGTTCGACTGGTACATTGCCCACTATTAATCCCAGCAATATCCGTATCGGGTCCAACCAGCCTTTTGGCGAATACCTCAATGCTTCAATAGATGAATTCAGATTCTATACAAGACTTCTGACGGCAACAGAGATACAAACCGATATGAATTCGGCTTTGTCGAATGTCATTGTTCCGGTCGTGACCCCGGCTAATGGAGCGACAGGTGTTGCCACAAACACGACAGTGACAACTGTATTCAACCTGACCATGGATGCATCAACTATCAATGGCTCCACTATTGAATTACGCAATGCGTCGGATGTTCTGATCCCGTCAATAGTGACATATAACACTACGACACGTACTGCTACGCTGACCCCTTCGTCTGTGCTGGCGAACTCTGTGGTTTATACATTGACCATTAAAGGCGGCGCTTCGGGAATAAAAGATGCAGGTGGTGGCACAATGACCAGTGATTATATCTCTTCATTCACTACGGCAGAGCCACCATTGATCGCTATGACGGAAGGACCGGGTGGCCCTATATTGGCCATCAGTTCGTCCACCAATCCTTTCAGCCGTTATACGCTGGAGATATTGCGGGCAGAAGGATTGAATCATTTTGCAGCAGCGGATATATCGGCCGTTACTGCTACAATGCTGAACAATTATGACGTTGTGCTTTTAGGTGAAATGACCGTAACAGCTGCGCAGGCCACTATGTTTACCGATTGGGTAAATGCCGGCGGAAAGCTGATCGCTTTCAAGCCTTCTGCACAATTAAATACACTGATGGGCATATCTGCGGCCAGCGGTACATTAAGCGATAAATATTTACTGGTGAATACGGCATCAGGCCCCGGTGCAGGTATTGTTAATCAAACCATTCAATTCCATGGCACAGCTAACCTGCACACATTAAGTGGTGCAAGCAGTCTTGCCACATTATATTCAAACGCTACAACAGCCACCTCGAATCCTGCAGTTACTTTAAGGAATGTAGGGGCCAATGGCGGCGTAGCAGTTGCGTTTACCTATGATCTGCCGAAATCTATTATTTATACCAGGCAAGGAAATCCTGCATGGGCTGGTCAGAAACGAGATGGAACAACAGGTCCCATTCGTCCGGACGACCTGTATTTTGGCCAGCCCGCAGGCACTGGTGTTGATTGGGTTGACTTCAACAAAATTGTCATACCCCAGGCCGATGAGCAACAGCGGTTTTTGGCAAACATCATTCTGCAAACGAATCTTTCCAGGAAACCACTTCCAAGATTCTGGTATTTACCCAATGGTATCAAAGCTGCGGTCATTTACGCTTTGGATGACCATGGTACGTCTGCAGGCACTTCCTCTATATTCAGCAAAATGACTACTAACAGTACAGTAGGTTGCCTGGTCAATAACTGGGAATGTTACCGGGCCACTTCCTGGTTCTACCAGGGCATACCGCTGACGAATGCACAGGCAGTGACATATAACTCACAAGGATTCGAAATGGGTGTCCATGTACAGAACAATTGTGTGAACTTCACATCATTTGCGAATCTCGATGCCAGTTATAATACACAACTTCAAAACTTCCAGTCAGCGTATCCTGGTCTGCCTGCTCAGACAACACACAGGTTCCATTGCCTTGCCTGGAGCGACTGGGCTACACAGGCCAAAGTAGAGTTATCACGAGGCATTCGTCTGAGTCTCGATTATTATTACTGGCCATCAACATGGGTAAGCGGACGTCCCGGCTTGTTCACCGGGTCTGGTATGCCGATGCGTTTTGCAGATACCGATGGAACCATGCTTGACATTTACCAGGGAGTCAGCCAGCTTGTGAACGAGAATGGGGTGAATTATACACTGGGTGTAAATACACTACTGGATAATGCTCTCGGCACACAGGGTTATTATGGTATATTTGGAACTCATGATGACTACACCAATACCACTTTCTCAGATGCCATCATTGCCTCAGCAAAAGCCCGAAATGTACCTATCATTACTGCGCGGCAGGCTTTGACATGGCTGGATAGCCGCAGCAATTCTTACTTTAATAATATTGCATGGAATAACAACCAGCTTAGCTTTACCATTGTTGCACGCAGCAACGCTTACAACCTGATGACCATGCTGCCGTTCAACTCTGCAGGAGGCCAGTTGTTATCGGTGACCATGGATGGCAATCCCGTTACATTCACTACGCAAACGATTAAAGGAATGCAGTATGGACTCTTTACGTCTGCTATCGGCATACATAATTATGTCGCAGTTTATTCTGCTCCCGCAGCCAGAATGATCACGGCAAACACGCAATCAATCGTAACAGAAGAGCAGGCCAAAAGCAGTGAGGCAACGGAAAGTGTACCACTTGGCGATAAGCTTTATGTCAATGTACTGCCTAACCCCGCCAGCAGCCAGTTCAATATGGTGATATCGAGCAATGATGCCACACCCGTATCAGTGACCGTAATGAATATGTTTGGCCAGGTGGTGGAACAAAAGCAAAGGGTTGCTTCAACAGGTATCCTGCGCATCGGGCAAACATGGACAAGCGGTACTTACTTTGCAGAAATAGTGCAGGGAGATAAGAAAAAAGTTGTGCGGCTGGTAAAAGTGAATTGATTTATGACGTATTTTTAAATACAATAATTTTTTTTCCGAAAGGAGAACCATACGATAACAGTAAATGATATATTGGCCAAAACCTTTCTACGGCCAATATATCTTTCCCGGCTGTGACCAGACATATCCTTCTTAGACCGTAGAATTAAATATCCCATTTTAAAGAAACCGGGCAAGGGCAGCAAAGAGACAATTATTCACTGTTTAAACCATTACATCGTTTATGGAAAGGAATTCTATGCAATTAAACCCAAAGGGAAACCTGTTTTTATTTCTTACTTTTTTATTTTCTATTGTTTTTACTACTGCAAAGGCAGATGTCACCAGGCCAACAATATTGTCAGTTTCGCCACCCCATTATTCGGTAAGTCTGAATGCCGGAACCAGCGTATCGGCAATTTTCAGCGAAGCCATGAATGCGGCTACCATCAGCGGTGCCACATTTGAATTACGAAATGCAATAACAGGTTCGTTAGTGACTTCAACAGTCACTTATACGGCTGCAACAAGAACGGCAAGGCTTTTTCCTGCATCGCCGCTTACTTCGGTATTATATACCGCAAGAGTCAAAGGAGGGGCTTTGGGGGTAAAGGATCTTGCCGGTAATCCTATGAGCTTTGATTACACCTGGACTTTTATCATGATCCCGCTATTTGATCTGACATCACCTACTGTATTATCCGTTTCACCATCCAATGGTGCTACGGGTGTGAGCACTTCTTCCACTGTATCGGTGGTTTTCAGTGAAGCGATGAATGCTGCCTCAGTCAATGCATCAACATTTGAGCTGCGTACTGTAGGAAATGTGCTGGTGCCGGCTACCATCAGTTATAATTCTTCGTTACGGAAAGCCATACTAACGCCTTCAGGCTTTTTGGCTAATGCGGCAGTGTATAAAGCAATAGTAAAAGGTGGTAACAATGGAGTAAGAGATGCTGCGGGCAATACCATGAACGGGAATTATCAATGGTCGTTTACTACTGTGGCTCCCGCGGATAATACACCTCCGGTTATTCAATCTGTTGAACCGGTAAACGGAGCAACGGGTGTAAGTGTGAATACTGTCGTTACGGCCAAATTCAATGAAGCGATGAATGCTTCAACTATTAATACATCAACATTTGAATTACGAAATGCTGCCAATGTGCTGATACCTGCAACGATCAGTTACAACAGCGCTGCCAAAAAAGCAACTTTGACACCTTCGGCCCCGCTTGCAGGATCTGCCGTATATAAGGCGACTGTAAAAGGAGGAGCTACCGGTGTAAAAGATGTGGCAGGCAATGCTATGGTGAATAATTATTCGTGGACATTCACCACGGCCGATGCAGTACCTCCATCCGTCACATCTGTTTCGCCGGAAAACGGAGATACGGATGTACCGGTGAATACAACAGTTTCTGCAACATTCAGCGAACCGATGAATGCGTCAACCATTAACGAAACAACGGTACAGTTGCTGAATGCTTCCAATGCATCTGTTCCGGCATCGGTAAGTTATAATGCATCTTCAAGAACAGTTACACTGACCCCATCGGCTTCATTACTTAACGGAGTTATTTATAAAGCGAAGATCACAGGAGGAAGTGCCGGTGTTAAAGACCTGGCCGGAAATGGCCTTGCAGGCGATTATATATGGACCTTTACGACCATGCCACTCACAATATTCGACGTCACTGATATTCCCGATGTTCCGGTTATTACGGATCAGCCTATTGAAGTGGGCGTTAAGTTCAACAGTTCAGTGGATGGGTTCATCCTTGGTGTCCGTTTCTATAAAGGAGATGGGAATGACGGTACACATACGGGGCACCTGTGGAATAGTTCGGGTACTATGCTTGGAGAGGCCACTTTTATCAATGAAACAGCTTCCGGCTGGCAGCAGGTTTTATTCAGTAGTCCTGTAGCCATTACGGCAGGGGAGACCTACATCGCATCCTATTTCAGCAGCCTGGGTAAATATGGTTATAGCAATTCATATTTTACTTCTGCTGTGGTCAATGGTCCGTTGCGGGCATTGGCTGATGGGGAAGATGGCGGTAATGGTATTTATAAATACGGATCATCTTCGGTTTTCCCGGATGAAACATACCAGTCAACAAACTATTTTGTTGATGTTGTCTTTGCTCCGGGATCAGGAAACGGGCGCCATTATTTAACAACTGTCAAGCCACCGGTAAAAAATACAACAACGCCGCCTCCCCCGGTAAGTAATGATGCCAGGTCTGTACCGCCGGTTAAAGAAGCACTGAAACCTGTTGCGGTAACCGAAAGCCTGCAGATAAAAGCAATGCCGAATCCGAGTACAGGTTATTTTAACCTGGTGATCAGCGGAGATAACAATACCGCCATAAACCTGCGGGTTACGGATGTCGCAGGAAGAGGTATCGAGGCCCGCCAAAAGCTTGCTCCGGGAATCATACAGATCGGTCACAACTGGGGTGCAGGGATCTACTTCGTCGAAGTGATGCAGGGTAAAGAGAAAAAAGTGATGAAGCTGATCAAGACAAATTAGAAAACAGTGTTCACGGGTTAGGATAAGAGAGGGCTCCACGGTGAGCTCTCTTCTTTTATAGCCTATCCACGCAAATGATACCCTTTAGGCCTGGTAAATGCCCTTAAACCTATGTGAGAGAGTGTGGCGCCAAATCCGGAGTGCTTTCTTCCACTCCAGGGCAATGCAGCGCTGACGCGGTCACAGCAATTCCAGTAGCCGGTACCTGCATTGATCTGCTGTAAGATATTTTCTGCTCTTTTTCTTTCGGCACTGTAAACAGAAGCGGTCAGGCCATATTCTGTATCCTGCATCAGTTGTATCGCTTCTTCATCGTTCTTTACTTTCATGATGCCGATCACAGGGCCAAACGATTCATCTTTCATGACGCTCATGTTGTGATCTACATTGGCCAGTACGGTAGGTTCAAAATAATATCCCTTTGTTTTCATTTTATTGCCACCTGCCAGTACTGTGGCGCCTTTGTAAGCTGCATCAGTTACTTGTTTTTCCAATACGGACAATTGATCCTTCCGGCTTAGCGGCCCGATATACACACCAACTTCTGTAGGCAGTCCGATCTTCCATGACTTTACCTCTTTTACAAATTCACTGACGTATTCATCATATACTTTCTCATGGACATAGATCCGTTCGACGGCGCAGCAGCTTTGCCCGTTATTATAAAAAGCTCCGTCAGCAGTGCCTGCAGCAACGGCTTTAATATCTTTTATATCATCAGCAACATATAACGGGTCTTTGCCACCAAGCTCACATTGACAGGGTACCATTTTGGGCGCCACTTTTTCATAAATGTATTTACCCGTTTTGTAAGAGCCGGTAAAGAAATAGCCATCAAAAGGAAGTTCCAGTAAAGTTTCACCGGTTTCCTTTCCGCCAATAGCCACCTGGAATACATCTTCCGGCATACCAGCTTCTTTCAGCAATCTTTCGATCTGTAATCCTGTTAAAGTGGAATACTCAGATGGTTTGTACATTACCGTATTGCCTGCAAGCAGGGCAGGTACAAAAACATTTACGCCTACTAAATAAGGATAATTCCATGCAGAAATATTACAGACAACTCCCAGCGGCTCGTACGATATTTTTTCTTCCATGCCATCGCCGCTGCTCATGATCTCATCTGACAAATATTTTGCTGCATTGTCCGTCAGCCATTGTATCCTTGCTCTTGCACCATTTATTTCATTCCGGGATTGCTGCAAAGGTTTACCTACCTCTGCTGTCAGCACTGCTGCCAGTTGTTCAATATTCTTTTCAAGCAACGCAGCAAAACTGTTGAGTGCTTTGACCCTGTCTGCTAATGCTATCTCGTGCCATGCCGGTTGAGCGACACGTAATGAAATTAGTTTACTATGCAGGCTTTCCCGGGTGTCTTCATTTACCTCTGCAATAATTTCTTCGGTCGCAGGATTTATAATAACAATTTTCTTCATGTTCGTTTCCTTTATGGCCGTGAGAAATTGTTTCTTTAGTTTTTCAGAAAAGGGGTTATGCTCTTTTTCTTTAATTCTTTCCGGGTGCCACTGTACGCAAAGCATAAATCCTTTGTTAGTCTTATTGGCAAATTCCAGTCCTTCAATGATGCGTTCATCATCGTCGTCATAAGCATTCACTTTAAGATTACTGCCGATGCCATTGGGGTCAATGGCCTGGTGATGGGCACTGTTGATATGACCGCGTATTGAACCGGCGATAGTGTATAGTAAAGAATCTTTCTCTGCAATGATCGGATGTTCTTTATCCGACTCTTCTTTCTTATGCCGCTCATTACCGTTGTCAAGGTCCTGTATCAGTTTGCCGCCCTGCAAGACGTTGATCAATTGCATGCCCCGGCATATACCAAGTACCGGCAATTTATGTAATTGCGAATAATTGTAAATTTTTGCTTCAAAAACATCTCTCTCTGCCTGGTGTGCATCAGGACTATTATTATAGTCCGCTTTACCTTTGTAGAATGACGGATGTACATCTACTCCACCTGTCAGGATAAACCCGTCACATTGATAAATATCTCCTGTATTGTTTTTTTCAAAGGAAAGTTCCATCAGTTCAACGTCATTACCGAGGTCGGCCGGTGTGAACCAGTTCCAGTAGTTCTCAAATAATGTCCGGGTATAACTGATCCCAATTCTCTTTTTCATGGTAAATAGTGATGAGACAATAACAAAATTCTTCCGGCCAAACACTAAAGCGCCTTACTGTACAAATTTCTGAAATCTTCCCGGCTTACCGGTTTGGGATTATTCGGATGTGCAAAATCGGCAATGGCTAGGTCGGCCAGCGTTTCAATATGCTCCTGCTTTACCCCGATATCCCGGAGTTGGTGGGGTATATTCACTTTTGTGTTCAGGTCGAACAGGTATTTCACCACAGCCTCACCCGTTTCTTCCCTTAATTCCAGTGTACGGGCTATGCGCCTGAATTTATCTTCACAGCCTGCAATATTGAACTCCATCCCATAAGGGATGTTCACTGCATTGGCCAAACCATGATGCGTATCTAACAAAGAGGAGAGTGGATGAGCCAGTGAATGAACCACACCCAATCCTTTTTGGAATGCAACTGCTCCCATCAGTGAAGCGATCAGCATTTTGCTTCTTGATTCAAGATCAGGTTTGTTCACCGCTTTTTCCAGTGACTGGTGAATAAGGGAGATGCCTTCCAGTGCTATGCCTTCGCATAACGGATGTGGCATTTTGGCTACATAGGCTTCCATGTTATGGGTGAGTGCATCCATACCTGTGGCGGCAGTAACAAAAGGAGGAAGATCCATTGTCAGCAGAGGATCGACAAAAACAATTTTCGCCAGCAGTTTCGGCGAAAAAAGAATTTTTTTCTGATGTGTTTCATCATCGGCTATGATGGCACTTCTGCCTACTTCGCTGCCGGTACCGGCTGTAGTAGGGATTGTAATAAAATGGGGTACATCATTGGTCACGAATACATCACCACCGATCAGGTCATCATATTTGAAGAGGTCTTCCCGGTGATTTACTCTCAATACGATGGCCCTTGCCACATCCAAAGCGGCGCCGCCACCAATGCCAATGATGGAATCTCTTTTCGTATTATCATATAAGTCAGTTCCTTTATAGACATCAGACTTTACCGGGTTTTTATGTATGTTGGAGAAAACCTCAACAGCGATATTTTTCTTTTGCAGGTCGGTTGTGATCTGTCTGAAGAACTCCAATTGCGATACAGTAGTGTCTGTAACGATCAATGGCCTGCTTAAATTATTCCTGAGCAAATAATCACCAAGCTCCTTACTGGCCCCTGCACCAAACCGGATGGTCGTGGGGAAATTGTATTGATAAACTTTATCGAATGTCATTATGATGATTTGGAGATTTGGAAATTGGATGATTTGGAAATGGGCATCGTTATATCTCCAAATTTATATTATCTCAAAATACCGTTTATACTCCCAGTCTGTTACAGCTTTCAGGTGTTGCCGCCATTCCCATTCCCTCGTTGCGGTGAAATGCTCCACAAATTTCTCCCCGAACAGTTCTTTTGCTATTTTGGATTGTTTCATTTGTTGTGTCGCTTCTATCAATGTTGAAGGTAAAATGCCATTGGAAAAATTCTTATAACCATTGCCAACTGTTGCAGGCTGTTTCAGTTTCAGTTTGTTCTTTATTCCATACAGACCTGCAGCGAGGCAGGCAGCCATCGTAAGATACGGGTTCATGTCGGCGCCCGGCACTCTTGTTTCGAGGCGGCATGACTTACTGCTGCCGGATAATACCCGCAGTGCAACGGTACGGTTATCCATTCCCCATGTAAGCGTCGTTGGCGCCCATGCACCTTCTACTAATCTTTTGTAACTATTTATAGTAGGCGCAAACATCGGCAGTATATGCGGCAAACAATGTAACTGGCCGGCTATATAACTTTTCATCGTCTCACTCATCTTCATCTTATCTTTCTCATCATAGAACAGATTTTTCTTTGCTGCTTTGTCCCACAGGCTCTGGTGTGTATGTCCGCCGCAGCCCGGCAGGTGCTCATTGATCTTTGCCATGAACGTGGCGATGATGCCATGTTTATAAGCGATCTCTTTGACAGCGGTTTTAAATAGCGTGGCCCTGTCGGCCGCTTCAGGAATACCTGCATATACGATGGCCGCTTCATACGTGCCGGGACCTGTTTCTGTATGGATGCCTTCGAGGGGCACATTGAAATCCTTCAACAGTTCGAACAGGTCGCTGAAATAAGGGTTCTCAAGTGTACTTCTCAATATCGAATATCCGAACATGCCCGGTGTGAGCGGGGTAAGATTTTTGAATTGTTTATCATTTACCGATTGCGGCGTTTCGGCAAAATTGTACCATTCAAACTCCTGGGAAAAGAAAGGTGCATATCCCTGTTTGTTCGCATCGGCAAGTACTTTTTTCAGTAATTGCCGTGGGCAAACGTAAGCCGGGTCGCCTTTGGCATCGGTCAGTTCTCCCAAAAAGAAAGGGACATCATTTTCCCAGGGTATCTTTCTGAAAGTCGCCAGGTCAATTCTTGCAGGTGCATCGGGATAGCCTGTATGCCAGCCGGTGTATTGTACATTGTCATAGGTTACATCGCCAGCATCCCAGCCGAAGATCACATCACAGTAGCCTAAACCATTGTCCATGGCTGACAGGAATTTTTCTGTGGAAATGTATTTGCCCCGCAGGATGCCGTCAATATCAGCAAAGGCGATCTTCACCTTTCCCGAAGGATGGTCTTTGACATATTGTATGATCTCTTTAGTGTTCATAAGGACACTGTTTTTCAGCCGATAAAATACTAATTATTTGCCGTCTTTTATTTTAAATAATTGGAAACAACCGTAGGAGAGACCGTGTATCGCAAAATACACCAGCGCCATTTCCTTATTGTAGATCGCCATAGCTACAAAGGAAAACAAGGCTATTGCCAGCGCCACCAGTGGGAAGAGGGGATACATGGGTACTTTGAATGGGCGTTCCAACTGCGGCTCCTTTTTCCGCAGCCTAAGCAGGGAGATCATGGAGATGATGTATAAGGTCAGCGCCCCGAATACGGAAATGGTGATGATATCAGACGTTCTCCCGGTAAGCAGCGCAATGATGCCGATACCCATATTGACGAGTAAGGCATTCGCCGGCGTTTGAAATTTCGGATGGATATTTCCCAGAAACGCCGGGGCGAATCTCACCCGGCCAAATTCAAAACTCGATCTTCCGGCCGCGAGGATGATACCATGAAAGGAGGCCACCAGTCCAAACAACCCTACAGTGATGAGTAGATGATAAAGTACATTGTTGCTGCCCAC
>JAEUVK010000142.1 GCA_016787135.1 Chitinophagaceae bacterium
TTTGCGAAAAATTTGAGGGGGTGACAGCCCCGTAACCTGATTCCTGAATTTAATAAACCCACCGAAAAATATGTTTTGGACACTGGAATTAGCCTCGTACCTGGAAGACGCTCCGTGGCCCGCTACAAAAGACGAGCTGATCGATTATGCTATCCGCTCAGGCGCCCCTATTGAAGTTGTAGAGAACCTGCAGGAACTGGAAGATGAAGGGGATGTATATGAAACGATCGAAGACATCTGGCCTGACTACCCAACACAGGATGACTTCCTGTTCAATGAAGATGAATATTAACCCCTTCCCCTAAAGGGAAAAAGAAAATTGCTATATAAGAAAGCTACACCAAAAGTGTGGCTTTCTTAATTTGAATAACCCAAAAAAATAGTTGCTATGTGAGGATTCAGTCCAATACCCATTCAAATAAGTTTGTAAAAACAAATTTGCATACAAAGAATATGACTATGCTGAAAATGGGTAATAACAGGATAATTTTCTCGCCGATTGTAAACTTTACTTTCTTCTCAATTAACTCTAATGTCAACGCAAGATTAAGGGGGATTGACAAAAAACTAAGAAAAAATGAGAATATCATTACGAAGTTCATCCAGTCTATCCCTAGTGCATAAGGGTCGGGATCAACTCCATAAGTTGGTATTTTCCCCAATTTCAGTGTACCAATGATTGGCATTGTGAAGAAGCAAATAACCCAAACAAATGGGATAAAACATAAAGCTTTATTTAGAAATCGAATACTAAACATAAATTTTCACATAACTCTCTTTCCCAGAAGATGCCTTGCATCGGGTTGGGGTTCTATTTCTCCATTTGTTCTATCACTGCCTGTGTCACACCGGTGAAGCTGAAACCGCCGTCATGAAACAGGTTCTGCATCGTGACCATTCTTGTCAGATCGCTGAACATAACCACACAATAATTAGCACAATCTTCTCCGGAGGCATTACCCAGCGGGCTCATTTTTTCTGCATAGTTGATAAACCCGTCAAATCCTTTTACACCGCTGCCGGCCGTTGTCCTCGTAGGTGATTGAGAGATCGTATTTACTCTTACTTTTTTCTTGACACCATAATAATAACCGAACATCCTGGTCACACTTTCCAGCAGTGATTTGGCGTCGGCCATCTCGTTATAATCGGGAAACACTCTTTGTGCAGCGATATAGGTCAGTGCGACAACACTGGCGCCTTCATTCAGCGCATCCATATCCCAGGCAGTACGCAATACCTTATGCAGGCTCATCGCAGATATATCCAGGGTCTTCTGGTTCCATTCGTAATTCATCTCTGTATAATGCTTGCCTTTTCTTACGTTCAGACTCATACCTATCGAATGAAGTATAAAATCGATCTTACCGCCGAAATGTTCTATGGATTTTTCAAAGAGGTTCTTCAGGTCATCCATATTGGTTACATCTGCTCCGATCACGGGTGCATTACCGCATTGCTCTGCCAGTTTATTGATCTCTCCCATTCTGAGTGCAACTGGAGCATTGGTCAAGACGATCTGTGCACCGGCTTCAAAGCATTTTTGAGCAGTTTTCCAGGCAATAGACTTTTCATCCAGCGCCCCGAAGATGATGCCTTTCTTTCCTTTCAGTAAGTTATTAGACATGATTTTGATTTTAAACGGCGTAAAAGTAAGAAGTTATTTTTAAGCTCCCGGAAAGAAGCTTTTGATTATAAAAACAACCAGAAAAGTATAGCCGAATATCAACACAAAGCCGGATAACAGGTAAATGAATAAACGATTGAGTGTTTCCCGTGGCCGTATCGCTTTTTGAAGGTATTTATTGGCAATATAAACAGGGATCAGCGAAAGAAGAATGATGGCTAATATGGCAAACGCTTTCAGCTTCATCGGCATATTTGTCAATTGCCTACCATTTCTCTTGCATTCTCAATAGCCGCAGCGGTCGGCTTTTCGCCACTCAACATTTTGGCAATGGTGGTGATCCTTTCTTCTGTGGTCAGCTGCCGGATACTGGTCTTGACAGCATCCTTCACAATTTCTTTATACACGAAGAAATGAGCATCTGCTTTACCGGCAATTTGGGGTTGATGGGTGATACAGATCATCTGTCTTTGGGCGGCCAGTTCTTTCATGATAATGCCAACCTGTCTTGCAGCCTCTCCTGAAATGCCTGTATCTATTTCATCAAAGATCATCGTAGGCAGGTCAATGGATTGCGCCACCAGTGATTTGATACAAAGCATCAGCCGGCTGAGCTCGCCGCCACTGGCTACTTTTCTTACCGGCTGAAACTGGTTGCTTTTGTTGGCATCAAATAAAAATTCAACTGTATCCCTTCCATACAGGTTTAGATCCGCAGTCGCGTTTATTTCCGCTTTCAGCCCCGCATTGGGCATTCCTACCTGGAATAACAGTTTATTCACCCTGTCCTCCAATGACTTCACCTGCTTTTTACGGCCTTCCGACACTTCAACAGCCATGTCTTTTGCCTCGTTGAAAAGTGCAGAAGATTCTTTTTCTTTTTCAGTTATCTGTATATCAATATTCAAAACAGTCTGTAATTTTTCCTGCAACTGCTCCTGTATCTTCAGTAACTCATTGGTGGTTTGTACCCCATGTTTTTTTATCAGCTTGTAGCCTGTTGATAAACGTTCATTCAACCGTTCAATTTTTTCCGGGTCATAATTCACATGACCATTGATACGATCCACCTCTTCAGCAATATCCTGCAATTCAATCTGTGAAGACTGCAATCGTTGTATCAGAGCAGGCAGATCGCTATGATAAGAGGAAAAGGCGCCCAATTGGTTTTGCAGCAACTTCAACTGCTGCACCAATGGGTTTTCGTTTTCCTGAAGTTCAAAATAAACTTTGGTCAACGCACTTTTAATACCTTCCGCATGGCTGAGCATCTTCAACTCCGCATCAATACTCTCGATCTCATTCTCTTTAAACCCAGCTTCTTCCAGTTCAGAAAACTGAAATTTATTATAATCAGCTTCTTTATCAAATTGCAGTTTTTGTTCTTTCAGCGTTTCCCATTCTTTCTTCGCTTGCTGCCATTGCTGAAACACAACTTTGTATTTATCCAATAAGGCGGAGTGGCCGGCCAAAGCATCCAATACTTCCCGCTGAAAATCTGATTCTCCCAGTTCTAACGTATCAAACTGCTGGTGCAGGTCAACCAGCATAGCACTAAGTTGCTGCAGTTGTGAAAGATTGACCGGAGTGTCATTAATAAATGCTCTTGATTTTCCATTAGTGCCTATCTCCCGGCGTAAAACCAGCTCGTCGTCTGTATCCAGGTTATTATCCTTCAGAAATTCTTTGATCGCTTCTCGTCTCCCGGCACTAAAAACACCCTCCACTATGCATTTCCGTTCTTTGTTCACCAGCACAGAAGAATCTGCTCTCTCCCCCAATATCAACCCCAATGCGCCAACAATAATGGATTTGCCGGCGCCTGTCTCCCCGGTGATCACGTTCATTTTTTCAGACCAGTCTATCTGCAGACTGTCTATGATAGCGTAGTTCTCAATATGCAATTTGCGCAGCATGAAACGAAGTTAAAAAAAACCCTCCCGGTCTTAGACGGGAGGGGAAATAAAAAGAAAATATTCTTCAGGGTTATTTTACTTCGATGCTGTTTGCCAGCGCCTCATCTACAAGAATGCGTCCGCAGTTCTCACACACCATGATCTTTTTATGCTGTTTGATCTCACTTTGCTTTTGAGGAGGAATGGCGTTAAAACATCCGCCGCAGGCATCTCTTTCCACCGGTACTACTGCCAGGCCGTTGCGATAGCTCTTACGGATCTTTTCATAGCTGGTCAGCAAGCGGCCATCCACATGGGATTTTGCTTCTTCTGCCAGTTTATTGAAATGCTTTTCTTCTTTTTCGTTGGCTATAATGATCTTTTCCAGCTCCCCTTTCTTTGTGTTCAATACGCCTTCTTTGGTAGCGATGTTCTTTTTGGCTTTTTCCAGCAACACGGCTTTCTCAGCAATTTCTTCGGTAGCGTCCTTAATATGTTTTTCAGCCAACTTTACTTCCAGTTGCTGCATTTCCATCTCTTTGTTGATGGCTTCAAACTCACGGTTATTCTTCACATTGCTGCTCTGTTTTTCGTATTTCTTGATCAATGCCTGCGCTTCTTTGATCGCTTCATTACGCTGTGCGATGAATTCAGTTACGCCGTTGATCTCTTCTTCAATACGTGTCTGGCGGGACCTCAAACCAGTGATCTCGTCTTCGAGATCAGCCACCTCCATCGGTAATTCGCCTTTCAGAATGTGTATCTCATCCAACTTGCTTTCAATTTTCTGAAGGGTAACCAAAGAGCTTAATTTTTCTTCAACCGAAAATTCTTTAACGCTTGCCATTATTGATTATAGTTTGAAATGTTTTGTGTTTGCTAACCGGCTGGTGTAATTCTATTCAACTTTTGTTGCGTCGCACTGCTCATCTTCCATTCCGCTGCTCATCAGAAATACAGTACCGGGTTGGTTTCCACCGTTGTTTTAAGGACGGCAAAGGTAGGGAATTTTCGCTCTAAAACTTCGTGCAGCAGGCTGATAGTGAACTGTTCGCTTTCATAATGGCCAATATCTGCTATCAGCATCAGGTCATTGGCATCAAAAAACTCATGATACTTCATATCTGCCGTTACAAAAGCGTCAGCTCCGGAAGCTAAGGCTTTGGAAATCAAAAAACTGCCCGCACCACCACATAAAGCTATTTTTTTTATGAGCCTTTTCAAAAGCCGGGTATGCCTGACCATTCTCAATCCAAAAACCTCCTTAAGGCGGCCAAGAAAATCGGTTTCCTTCATGGCTTCCGGCAATTCCCCTAAAATACCCGACCCTGCACGGTAGTTCGTATTACAAAGTTCTATCACATCATAGGCCACCTCTTCATAAGGGTGTGCGGCCTTCATAGCAGCGACGATCCTCCCTTCCAGGAATGACGGCAGTATGACCTCTACTTTTAGCTCTTTTTCAAAGTGCCTTTTACCGATATCGCCTGCAAATGGATTTGCCCCTTCCCCGGCTTTGAATGTACCCTCTCCCTCCGCATTAAAACTACATTCACTATAGTTGCCGATATGCCCGCCACCTGCAAGAAAAATTGCGTTGCGAACCTGTTCTGCTTTATCAACCGGTACAAATGTGAAAAGCTTTTTCAGCGTTCCGGGCCTGGGAGAAAGTACCGAAACATTTTGAAGGCCAAGCATTGTTGCCATTCTTCCGTTCACACCATCTATTACATTATCCAGGTTGGTATGAATGGCATAGATAGCGATATCATTCTTGATAGCCCTGATCACTGTTTTCTCCACATAGTTCTTTCCGTTTATTTTTTTCAATCCTCCGAATATGATCGGGTGATGGGCCACAATAAGGTTGCATTTTTTTTCTACCGCCTCTTTTACTACTTCTTCTGTTGCATCCAGTGAACAAATAATGCCCTTACATTCCCATCCGCTATCGCCAGTTATCAATCCGGCATTATCATAATGTTCCTGCAGCGATGGATGAGCCAATGATTCCAAAAACGAAATTGCTTCGCCAATTTTCATTGGCTAAAGATAATGATTCATCGATATGGTTTTAGGCTGCGTTTTGCAGTTTAGCTATCTTTGAAGCAATGGCTAAGTTCAATTTATCTACACTCACTGCCTCAGTACAAAATAAAACAGGGAACTCGGCAGCTGAAGCGACTATACCCAGGCTAAGTCATTATCAAAAAGCAAAACAGGCCTGGCAAAGACAAAGATCAACCCGTTCAGCTATTCGCAGTGGCATTTTTATGGCAATGGGTATCCTTTCAGCAGGCTTTGGCCTCAGGGGGTTCTTAATACCTAATGGTTTTCTGGACGGTGGTGCAATGGGTATTTCTCTTCTGATAAATAACAGAACCGGATTCTCGCTTTCCGCCCTTATTATACTTATCAATATCCCCTTTATTCTCCTTGGCTGGCAGCAGATCAGCAAAGGATTTAGTATAAAAAGTATCATAGCCATATCCTTGCTGGCATTGGTAGTGGCCATTGTTCCTTATCCAAAAGTGACAGACGATAAATTGCTGATCGCAGTGTTTGGCGGCTTTTTCCTGGGCGCCGGTATCGGGCTCACGATCCGGGGCGGTGCTGTTATAGACGGAACAGAGATCCTGGCCGTTTTCTTGAGCCGCAAGCGAAGCCTGAGCGTAGGTGATTTTATTATGATCTTTAACGTCATCATATTCTCCGCAGCTGCCTACCTGTTAAGCGTACATGTTGCTTTATATGCAATTCTTACCTATCTCTCAGCCGCAAAAACTGTTGACTTTATTCTGGAAGGTATTGAAGAGTTTACCGGGGTCACCATCATTACACCCCATACTGCTGAAGTAGCCGAACTGATCAAAGAAAAAATGGGAAGGGGCCTGACCATTTATTCCGGGAAAAGGGGTTATGGTAAGAGAGGTGAAACGGCACATGCCACCGATATTATTTTCACTGTCGTTACCCGTTTAGAGATCAGCCGGCTGACGGCTGAAGTGGAAAAAATTGACCCTAACGCCTTTATCGTGATGCAAAGCATTAAGGACACAAGGGGTGGAATGGTTAAAAAGAGACCCCTCAAAGAGCATTAACCACAACTGTTCATAAGTTTGTTCCCCGGAAAAACTATACCTTTAATAACTTTTACGACCTATCCACCCATGGCCACCACCCATCCGCTTATTTAAAAACAACTTTTCACCATGCTGAAAAGAACCACAGGACGTTTGCTGCTTACGCTGCTTGTCATAACCGGCCTTGCAGGAACGCTGAATAACAGTTCGCTTTCACAAAGGGAAAGAAAACAAGCCATTCAATTGATAAAAAACAGTCGGGCGGAAATATTCAGTTCCCTACACGGTTTATCAGAACGGCAGATCAATTATAAACCTGCAAAAGAAACACTCTCCATTGGCGAATTGATCATGAATATGGTGGCATTGGAAATAAAGTGCAGCGAAGAGATCAAAACCAGTCTCGAAAAACCATCCGAGTCAGAAGACAGGTTAAAGATCGCAGTCACCGACGAGCAACTGCTGGCCAACAATAATTATTCTTTGTGCCAAGCTGTTATTACAGACAATATGAAAAAAAAGATGTGGAAGGGCCCATCTGAAGCATTGAAGAAGTTCAACGCTATGCGAAATAACCATATTAAATATGTCCGGACCTCTACCGAAGACCTGCGCAACCACGTAGTGTCAACTCCCGCAGGATGGATAGATTGTTACCAGTATTATTTGCTGCTTGCAGACAGGAGTTATTATGTTGCGGAAAAGATCAATGAGATAAAACGATCTCCGTCTTTTCCGAAGAAATAAAGAGATCAAGGGATGGTCAGAGGACGAAAAACCTCCGCCCCGGCATCAGCGCCGGGGTTTTTTAGTCAGAAAGCTTTCTTGCCTCCGATAAGTTTTTCGATCAGTAATAGCTTGCCGGTAGAGGTCATGCCTTCAATCACGATTTTATATTGCCGGGTCCGGTCGTTATTATAAAACCTGACCGGGAAAGAAGGATCGATCCCATTGGCGAAAACTGTGGGATTCCAATATAAAGTGGTCCGGTTGTCGGGTGTTGTCGTTTTACTTTTCACAGTATAATCGGGAGAATAGAATTCTTTGATGACTGAGTAGCCGTTATAATGAATTACCTGGCTTGGAGAAGGACGATTTAAATTCTCGCCATTCTTTTTAGTATAAATCGCAAGCACTCCACCTGCTCCCCCGCCGGTAAACCCAACAAAACTTCCAAACACCTTAATCATTGCAATTTCATGTGCCGGAATACCTGCAATAGTCTGTGTGCTGGCGATTACTTCATCAAGATAAATGGTCATAGGAATAGGCCCTTGAGAACTGACAGATACAAAACTCTGCCGATAGTATAACTCATATCTGGGCCCATAATCTTTCAGCATATCAGCAGATGTACTACCAGGTTTATCTTCACTTTCATAGTCTGGTTTCAACACCGTAAGACCAGGCACCTTTAGTTCTAAATACTCAAAAATGTTGCTATAAGTAATTGCTTCGTCAGAATTCACAAGATCGATTGTATGCTGCGAATACCCCGAAAACAACCCACTCACATACTTTCCCTCTAGTAATTCAAGTGGGGTTTTTAATTTAGAAGTAACTATAACTTCCTTGAGAACTTGTTTATCATTCTCGATTGCTATCCTGTATTCCTGTGGTAGTTTTTTCGAAAGCAAATCATCTGAGCTTCTACCGGCAATCTTTATATCAGGGTAATTGCTGGTTCCTCCTATCGCATAATAACGATGCAATGAATCCTCCCCGGGCAGAAGATCAATCAATTGCGCTTTTTTGTTGTTTACGATATTTATAAACAAGTTAGCTTTCCCAAAAAAAATAAGTGAATCCAAATTATAATTACCGTCAACATCAGTGGTCACCAATTGCATATTCCTGCTTGAGTCCGCAGCTACGATATAGATCAACAGATCCTTATTAGCAAAAGGCTTCCCGGAACCCTGCAAGGATATCTTTCCGGAAAGACTAATAAAAGCAGGATCATTATGTTTTGCCGCAGGATAAATTTCGTTTAGTTGTTCCCATCTAAAACGTGTCCATCCATTCGTCATCATCACGAGGTCAAGTGCATTTTGAACAGAATCCGTATTGGCATTTGAAAAATAATAAGCAGGATTATGTACATAACCTTTGAGGTCAGAAGTCAACAACAGGCCAGAAAAAATATTCCTGTCCCGGGCGGGCTGCAAATCGTAAGCGGGGTCGGTAATAGCTATCGAAAAACTACCGTTCACGGTATCTTTCAACGAAAGAGTAAACCGGTTCTTTGCCCTTTCTGAAAAATCAAGCGTATCAATTGTAAGTTCACCGGGCTGAATGTATTCTTTGTTGTCAACAAAGGTCAGCCGTTCGGCCAGCGGCAAACCGTCTTTATTAAAAACTGTAATGTGCAGAATCCCCGACGAGAGTTTGTCCGTCTGTATCATCCCGGTCATTTCATCAGAATTTTCTTTGAACTCTTTCCTGAAAACCGGATGATGCTGCATTTGCCCGACCATATAGGCAGCTTTGAATACCGGGTCATTGGGTCGCTGTAATATCTCGTAGGTTTTAGTCGTACCCACATTGATGATACGCAACACTACCCCTTTAGTGGTTTGTTGTGGCAAATAATATTGGTGTAATGACACATCGTTGTTCAGTACTGCATAGTATTTTACCCCTGCTTCTGCAACTATATCAAAATAGCCCATACCATCATGGTAAGCGGAAAATTCTGCCACCGTTTCTCCATTATCCTTCTTCACCACTCCGTTCACCGGAACCGGTAACCCATTTTGGTCCGTTGCCTTGAATGCGACAGAATTGGATAATCCGGAAATAAGATTGCCGCCCTCAGGAAAAAAATCCATCTGCACAACAGGCTGTTTTGACAAACCGGCATCTGTACGCAATTTCTTATTACCAAAAATGTAGAATGGTCTTTTAAAGACAAAAGCAGGATCATGGTTCAGCATAGCAGCCGTATAAGCCCTGATAATATAATCCCCTTCCGGCAAGGTATCCGGCAGCTCTATTTGCCCCCGGCTGAATCCCCCGAAGACGGGAAACACCTGCCGGCTGATCATGGATGACGATGTATTCAACATCTCGACATACAGTGAAGTGCTTTTTTCTGCCGGTAAAAAATCTGAAGATAGGTATGCCTTGAACCAGATTGTCTGACCGGCCACATAATCATCCCGGTCAAAATGCAGGTAGGCTTTTTCGATGGGGTTTGCAGCAGACCAGTTACTTAATATCTTTTCAGGTTGCTGGGAACGTACGGCAGAGAGCAGGAAAATGAAACCAATGGGGATAAGGAACCTTTTCAGCATGGCTCTTGTATAGTTTGGTATCTGAAGGTAATCCGTAAATGATAACCTGCCAAAAAAGACCCGTATAATATCTTCTTAAAGTACTGCGTGCCGGAGTTAAATTACGCTTGCACAGGCAAAATGTTCTTTCTATTTTAGATGACTTAATACTCCTTATGAAGAAACTTTTACCCCTTATTTGCTTATTGTTTCCTTTTTTCGGCTGTAAAAAAGCCATTGAAAAGATGCAGGAAGATGCGATCATCAAAGCCATGACCGATGGTCAGTGGGTGGTCACCAGTTTTGTGCAAAACGGTTCAGACATTACTACCAATTTTACCGGCTATAAATTTCAATATTATAGTAATAAGACCGTAGATGCCATCAAAAATGGTTCGGTAGAAAAAACCGGCACCTGGGATGGCGATGCCTCCACGATGACGACATGGGCCAATTTTACCGGGGCTACAGCGCCTTTAACCCTCATTAACGGAAGCTGGCATATAGACAACAGCAGTTGGACCTATGTAATAGCCACTCAAACCATTACAGGGGAAACAAAGACGATGCGCCTTGACAAACTCTGATTTTTGATTTTATCCTGTTTCTGTCCTATTTTCAATTTTGTTCGCTGTGCTTTTTATTGAACCTTCGGGATAACACAATGTCCCGGGAGCAGTTTCGCAACTTCAGCAAATGAATTTGCGTTCAGATAACGGTACAGGAACAATTTTTGCGGATTCTGTTACCCCCGGGTTCACAGGACTAAATCCAACACACTGAAGACTTTTTTATATAAAACTCTTACGAAAACCCTTATCCTTTTCGTAATGATAACGGCCGGCGCTACATCAGCTTCCGGTCAATCTCCCGTTGCAAACTTTTCGGGTTCCCCTTTAGCAGGCTGTTCTCCCCTGGTTGTCAATTTCCAGGACCTTTCTACCGGCAACCCTACCTCCTGGAACTGGGATTTTGGCAATGGCAACACATCTGCACTACAAAACCCAACGGCCACTTATTTCGTACCGGGAACTTATACTATTAGTCTGACTGCGACAAATGCAAATGGAAATAATACTCTTACCCGTACCCAGTATATCACGGTATATGATATACCGACAGTAAACTTTATGGCGGATAACCAGAGCGGGTGTTTTCCATTTCGTGTCAACTTCACAGATCTCTCAACAGCAGGGGCAGGCAATACCAATGTAAGCTGGCAATGGGACTTTGGTGATGGCGGTACCTCCGTCTTACAAAATCCTTCTTATACCTATACTGCAACCGGCAATTATATTGTTACATTAAGGGTGACCAATGACAAAGGATGCGTGAAAACGATCAGCAGGCCTAACTATATAACAGTGACTCCCGGGGTAACAGCAGCCTTCAGCCATACACAACCCATCGTATGCAGCGCCCCTGCTGACATCAGCTTTACCAATAATTCTACAGGTCCGGGGGGATTATCATGGCAATGGTTCTTTGGGGACGGCAGCCCGGTCTCAGCATTGCAAAACCCTGTTCACACTTATACTGCCCCAGGCAATTATAATGTAACATTGGTAGCTACCAGTAGCGCGGGATGTGAAGACACGGTCCGGACATCTGTACCTATTACTATCGGAGGCATAACCACAAGCTTCACTGGCCCGGGATCTGTTTGTACGAATGCTACTGCTGCTTTTACTAATACCTCCTCTCCTGCTCCTGTAAGTTCATTCTGGACTTTTGGTGATGGCGGTACTTCTAACCTGATCAATCCAACACATATTTATACAGCACCGGGAACCTATACAATCAGACTTTATAATACTTATGCCAATTGTACCGATTCAGCTATCAGTACGATTACTGTAAACCCGCTGCCGGTTGCCAATTTTACGGCGCCGGTCACGACAAGATGCGAACCAAACCTGACAGTAAACTTCCAGGATCTTTCTGTTGGAGCGGTAAGCTGGCAATGGAATTTCGGAGATGGTAATACTTCCACCCTTCAAAACCCTTCTCACACCTATACAAATTACGGCTCATATTCAGTGACCTTATTTGTGACAAATGCCTTTGGCTGCACGGATGTCATTATCAGATCCAATTTTGTCACCATCCGTAGAGCTATCATTAATATTCCCGGGCTACCCGCCAGAGGATGTATTCCTTTTCTTTTTACATTTAATCCGAATATAAATGCGCTTGATGCAATCACTTCTTACCTGTGGACATTTGGTGATGGCAATACATCGGTTGCATCAAACCCAACACATACTTATGCCGTACAAGGAACTTATACTGTAAAACTTGTTATCACTACCAGCACTGGTTGCACTGACTCGATCACTATCAATAATGCCATAAGAGTGGGTTCGAAACCAGTGGCTGATTTTTCTGCGTCACCTATCCCCGTTTGTGCTTACCAGCCTGTACAGCTTACGGACCTTACAGTTCCGGCAGATGAATGGTTGTGGGATTTTGGGGATGGCAACACATCGGTCTTGCAAAACCCATCACATACGTATGTTGATACAGGCTATTTTCCAGTAACGCTTATTGCTGCTAATAATGGATGTGCCGATACAATATCCCGGCCCAATTATATCCAGGTATTACCTCCCATAGCAAGGTTTATATCGGCAGCTAATTGTTCCAACAGGCTGCAATTCACATTTACTGATCAATCGGTAGGTGCAACGGGCTGGTCATGGGATTTTGGGGATGGCAGTCCGGCTTCTCTTTTACAAAATCCTGTACATATCTTCCCGGCGTTTGGGTCTTATACCGTAACACTAACCGTCACTAATGGCAGTTGTTTACATTCTGTAACACATACCATACAGACAATAGATCAAAACCCTGACTTCACTATAAACGCCAGTCCAATTTGCCGGGGAAACCCCTCCACTTTTACCCCGGCATTCGCATCGCCGGGAACTATTTCTTCTTTACTCTGGGATTTTGGCAATGGTATCCAGGTCACTACAGGCGTCGGGCCGATTAATTATCAATATACCGCCAGCGGCACCTATTCTGTTACACTTATTTCTACTGACCTTAATGGTTGCAGAGATTCCATTACAAAGAACAACATTATCCGTGTCAACGGACCTTATGCAAATTTCAATGCCAGTGCGAATCTGTCGGGTTGTGTGGGGCTGACTACTACTTTTATTGATCTTTCATTGACGGATGGTGTAAATCCAATAACCAGTTGGTTCTTTGACTTCGGAGATGGCAATACCCAGACCTTCTCTTCACCTCCTTTTCAACATACCTATACGGCAACAGGAACATTCTCTGTAAAAATGAGGATAACAGATGCATCTGGCTGTGCTGATAGCCTTACCCGGACAAATATGATAACTGTTACTGACCCCGTCCCTGATTTTATATCAGGTGATACATTATCCTGTCCCGGCGCTATTGTTAATTTTATCAATACTTCGTCCCCGTCACCGGCAAGCTCATTCTGGGATTTTGGGGATGGCAATACATCTGCTCTTATATCCCCGACACATAGCTATACTGCAACAGGAATATATACTGTAAAGTTGATAATTACTGACGCTTTTGGATGTACCGACTCGGTAATAAAGAACAATTACATACGTGTAGATCAGCCGGATGCAAGTTTTACTGTCAACGATTCAATAGGCTCTTGTACGCCTTTAGAAGTTCAGTTCACCAATACTTCAACTTACTACACATCTTCACAATGGGATTTCGGGCCCGGTGAAGGTACATCAACGCTTATTAACCCGGTACATTTTTACTCGGTACCAGGTACCTACCGCGTAAGGCTGATCGTTACCAGCGCAGGCGGATGTACAGATTCTGCATTTATAAATATTACCGTGAACGATACAACCGGTTCACGTATTGACTATACACCTATATCAGGTTGCAATCCATTGCCGGTCACTTTTAATACTGTTACTTCTGCCATTATCGAGTCATATTTCTGGGACTTTGGCGATGGCAACACAATAACAACAACCTCCCCTACAGTACCACATACTTATAGTTCATTTGGGAATTTTGTACCCAAAGTGATCATGCTTGATCCTGCAGGATGTTT
Organism: Chitinophagaceae bacterium; assembly: GCA_016787135.1. Lineage (GTDB taxonomy): Bacteria > Bacteroidota > Bacteroidia > Chitinophagales > Chitinophagaceae > VBAT01. Next base: position 13,953 of record JAEUVK010000142.1, read on the forward strand.
AATTCCGCTCACCGGCATAGATACGGTTAAAGTTGTTGGCGCTAATCCTGACTTCGGTTATACTCCTGCTCTTTTATGTGATTCAGGGTATGTTAGTTTTTCAGATTCCACCACAACGAGTGATGCGATCACCAGTTATAACTGGACATTCGGAGATGGGGGAATATCCACTCTGCAAAACCCTTCTCATAATTACACTACACCCGGGATATTTGATGTATCACTCACGGTAGGAACACAAAGCGGATGTTTTAATACCATCACAATTCCGGCTGCGGTGAAAGTAGTATTGAGGCCATTGATAGGTATAACAGGCGACAATGATATTTGTATCAATGAAACGATCTTACATTCTGGTATCTTCCTGCGACCCGATACATCTCTTGTGACATGGGCCTGGACATTTCCTAACGGAAATACTTCAACACTTCAGAATCCACCTATTCAAACATACAATACAGCAGGCAACTTCACTGTTACTGCCATTTCCACCAATAGCAGTGGCTGCAAAGACACAGCAACGCAAGATATAACTGTTCATCCGCTTCCGACTGCTACCATGCCCCCTCAAATGACCATACAGGTTGGCTTTCCGGCGCAGATACCTGTTACCTATTCTGCAGGTACTGACACCTGGACCTGGACACCTGCAACAGGGCTGAGTTGCACCAGTTGTCCCGCTCCTGATGCCGGTCCCCGGTTCAATACAACTTACCAGGTATTGTTTTCAGATGATAACGGATGCAGCAACAGGGATACGATCCTGGTCATTGTTGTATGCCAGAACAGTAATCTCTTTGTACCAAATACTTTCTCGCCAAACGGTGACGGCAGCAATGACAGGTTTTATCCAAGAGGAAGGGGGCTTTATTCGATCAAAACGTTACGCATTTTTAACCGTTGGGGTGAGATAGTTTTTGAAAGACACGATTTCCCGGTGAATAATGCTTTATCCGGATGGGATGGAACTTACAAA
>JAEUVK010000166.1 GCA_016787135.1 Chitinophagaceae bacterium
GCCATCTCTTCCCTTCGCGGCGAACAGGTACCGATGATCAGCGTCTCCCCTTTTTGAATTTTGGTTTCCACGTTTTGATTCAGGATCACCACATCTCTCGTATCATCTCTGTCCACAACAGCAAATTTGTTAACACCAAAGAAATGTTCGCTGCTCATATCCTTTAATGAGTGCACGGCGATATCGGCTTCGTTATTGGCCAACGCATCAAAAATATCCTGTGTGAAAAAGTCACTCCCTTCCACAGTATGCAATGGAACATCCTGCAGGGCATCGCCGCGACTGTTGCGGGCAATGACCTGTACATTCATGCCGGGATATACTGTCTCAATCTTCTGCTTCACCTTGTCCAGTTGCAGCAGCGACAGTCTCGATCCCCGCCCTATGAGCCTGATCGTTTCCATTTAATATTTTATTCAAACTATATGCTAAGTGATTAATATGTTTGGGCAAATGCCTGGCCGTAGTAATGATGCGAAGGCACTCTTCCCCCCTGGGTACGGTAGGAGAATTGATCGGCTGAAGATAGACTCCCTGCTTTTCCAGCAGATCACTGGCTACCTGGCGGCAACGTATCGCTTCTCTTACCGGCACAATAGTGATATGAGAAGGGTTGTCCAAAAACTCAACAGTATTTTGCGTCAATGCTTCCCGTAAACGCAAAACGTTATGATGAAATTCATCTCTCCATTCCGGATTCTGCTGAATAAGCTGAATGCTTTTATTCGCTGCACTGCAAACAGCCGGCGGTAAGGAAGTGGTGAAAATAAAACCGCTGCCATAACTGCGGATAAAATCCACTATGGTAGCAGAAGCTGCAATATAACCGCCAAAAACACCAATGGCTTTTGACAGCGTACCGTTAACGATATCTATCTCTTGCTGCAAGTCTTCTCTTTCCAGGATACCTGCGCCGCTTTTACCGTAAAGGCCTACTCCATGCACTTCATCTATATAGGTCAACGCATGGTACTTTTTGGCAAGGCCTGCAATTTCTTTTACCGGGGAGATACTGCCTGACATAGAATACACAGATTCAAATACCACCATTTTCGGCTGATCGGCCGGAATGGATCGTAGTATTTCCTCCAAATGACCCACGTCATTATGCCTGAATATCTTTTTCTCATTCCTGCAACCCCTGATGCCTTCAATGATCGAAGCATGATTGCGTTCATCCGATATAAAAACGAGCCCGGGAATATTTTTTCCTAATGTCTGCAGCGTAGTAACATTGGCAGCATAAGCACCATTGAAAAGTAAGGCAGCTTCCTTTTTATGCCATGTGGCTAAGGTCTTTTCCAATTCACGATGATGCACCGTAGTTCCGGAGATATTTCTGGTGCCGCTACTGCCTGTTCCGCTGCGGTAAGCAACGTGGCTGAGTTTACCGATCACTTCCTCATGTGTGCTCATACAGAGGTAATCGTTACTGCACCAGTTCACGGCTGAACGTTGCACCCCCTCACTGTTCTGGTAATGGAATTTCGGGAAGTGCTGTGCACTCTTATTGACCTCCAGAAAATAACGATAAGCTCCTGACTCTTTCAGTTGCTCTATCTTGTTCTGTAAATAAGCATCGTAACTGAACATACCACCCTCCCCTGTTTTATGAATTGCAAACATACTGATTTCCTACTGATTTAGTGGACTAATTAATTGATTATTTTCCCTATCCTAACACCTGTTCTTCATGCGCTTACTTTAGCATAATTAGTTCTCTACACTTTGATTATTTCCCGAACTTTATGCTGAGTATAAAGCATCTATATGAAACCAACTATTATTATTGAATACTGTCCTAAATGCCATTGGCTGCTCCGGGCCGCCTATATGGCGCAGGAATTTTTAACCACATTTGAGAACGAACTGAAAGCCGTGACCCTGCAACCCAGTGAAGTGAGCGGTGATTTTCATATCAGCATAGATGGCAAAAAGATATTTGATAGAAAGGAATACGGGGGTTTTCCTGAGATCAAAGAACTGAAACAACTGGTAAGGGATATTGCAGCGCCGGGAAAAAGCCTGGGTCATACCGATACAAAAACTCATCATCAGTAATATTTATCCCACAAAGACACGAAGTACACATAAAAAACTGATAAAAGAACTTTGTGATCTCTTTGGCTTTGTGCAACTCATTATGTTAGGCGTCATTCTTTGCGGTGGTAAAAGTTCCCGGATGGGAAGTGATAAAGGGCTGCTGAAGCTGGAGGCCAAGACATGGGCACAAACCGCTGTTGATAAGTTAACAGCACTTGAAATGCCGATCGTCCTGTCGGTGAATGAAAACCAACTCAGGGATTACACCGCTGTCTTCAATTCAAATGAGCTGATCTGCGATGATCCTTCACTTTCCATTCATGGCCCG
>JAEUVK010000057.1 GCA_016787135.1 Chitinophagaceae bacterium
CGTTTTGGCCCGCTGGAATGGGCCTGGCGCAGCCTTACCTATTGGAAGAAACAACCTATGAAGAAAACGAATATGAAAGAAGTAATGTCTCCATAAGTAGGTGAATATTCTTTTGCGGTAAATGAGATAAATTGAGTCATAATTCCCGGTAGTATGAAAAAGTTGTTTATTCCCGTTATTTTTTGTATCCTATTGCTTTCTTGTGCTGAAAAGGAGAAGGGAAAGGTTCTTGCGCAGGCTCAGTCAGACACATTGTATCGCCCGGCTGCATTTACCGACCCGTTACGATTGGAAAAGATAAAGGCGATGTTCCCGGTTATAGACAGTTTGTATAGAAACTATGCGATCGACAATCATTTCCCCGGTATTGCATTCGGAATAGTGGTAGATGGCAAACTGGAGTACAGCGGCAATTATGGCTATACTGATATAGCAAATAAGATACCCGTCACTTCTACTTCGTTATTCCGCATTGCTTCTATGAGCAAAAGCTTTACAGCCATGGCTATTTTAAAACTGAGGGATGAAGGGAAACTGGACCTGGATGATCCTGCTGACCTTTATATACCGCAACTGAAAGATATCAGGTACCCGACTGCGGATGCACCGCGTATTACCATCCGTCATTTATTGACACACGGAGCAGGTTTTCCTGAAGATAATCCATGGGGCGACCGGCAACTGGCCGATAGCGATAAAGACCTGATGGAGTTCGTTGGAAAACATATCTCGTTTTCGAATCCGCCGGGTATTGCGTATGAATACAGTAACCTGGGTTTTGCATTACTGGGAAAGATCATTACGAGTGTTTCCGGCAAACGTTACCAGGATTATATTAAAGAGAATATCTGGTTGCCACTCGGAATGAAAACATCCGAATGGGAGTATAGCAATATAGCCTCGGAGAAATTTGCGCATGGTTACCGCTGGCTGAACGAAAAATGGAATGAAGAAACGCCTTTGCATGATGCACCTGACGGATCATGGGGTGCTATGGGAAGCATGATCACGTCTATTGACGAATTTGCCAATTATATGGTGCTGCATCTTTCCGCCTGGCCCCCTTCGAATGCAGAAGAAATGGGGACGCTGAAAAGAAGTTCGATACGGGAAATGCACCACCCCTGGCGTTTCAACGGGATGAATCCTGATTATAAGTATCCTGATGGCAGGGTTTGCGGAATAGCAAGTGCCTATTGTTATGGATTAGGATGGACAAGGGATTGTGACGGACGGGTATTCATTGGTCACAGCGGGGGCCTTCCCGGATATGGCAGTCAATGGCGCATCATGCCTGATTATGGGATAGGTGTCGTAGCATTTTCTAACCGCACCTACGGTGGAACAGGTTTTGTGAATACAAGGGTATTGGATACTTTGATAAAGATGGCGGGTTTATTACCACGGCAGCTTCCGGTTTCTGCTATTTTGGAAAAAAGAAAGGCAGAACTGGTTAACTTATTGCCTGGATGGAACAATGCAGAAGCAAGCGGCATTTTTGCCGAGAACTTCTTTCCCGATTACCCGATAGATACATTGAAAAAATATGCAAAAGAGCTGTATGCAAAAGCCGGAAAGATCATTGCTGTAAAAGAGATGAAACCGGAGAACCAGTTGCGGGGTTCCTTTATCATAGAAGGAGAAAAAACGGGTATTGAAATTTATTTCACGTTATCGCCGGAAAACCCGCCGTTGATACAGGAATACCGTATAAAAGAAGTGCCTAAAGAAAAAACTATCGTACAATAATTACGACCCTGGTATTGTAAATTTATAGTCACTAAACACAGAATATGTCTAAAAAGGACATATTGATCATTGAGAACCTGGCTGATTTTGAAAAAAAGATCAACCGGGATAGCCGCCCTTATGACATCAACATGATGGTAATGCCAGGGACCCTCGAGGACAAGCATAAGGATGTTGATCCTGAAAAAGGCATACAGGCTCTGCGGCGTCAGTTCAATCTTGTGTATATATTAATCGGAGGAGTGCATGATGTGCATTTAGGTGCTGATTACAGGTGGTTAAAACCGAATGACCTTGTCATCGTACCGGAGAATTTTTTATACGCTTCTTCCAATGTCAGGAATTGTAAGGGATACTGCATGCACTTTAAAACAGAGTTTATACAGCCTTTGCTAAAGGGACCGCTGGCTGAAGAGTTTCCTTATTTTGACCTGGAGTCGGAACATATTGTCAATGTTACTACAGCAGAGAGTGACTTGATACAGCAATCATTCAGGGATATAATTTCCGAGTATGAACGATTTTCGCCTGAGAAGGACTACTTGCTCCGCAATTATATTCACATACTTCTGCTGCGCATTCGTGAAATATATCGTCCGTATGTTAAAAAGATCGGTGAGAATGCCACTCGTTCCATGAAGATAGCTAACCAGTTCAGGCATTTGGTCGAAAAGAACTTTATTAATATGCGGGAAGTACAGCAATATGCGGAACAGCTTTGTATCACGCCTAAACACCTGTCGGAAGTAGTAAAGGCAAACACCGGTAAATCTCCCCGTGATATTATCAACGATATGCTGTTACTGGAAGCCAAAGTCTTATTAGGCTCTACAGATAAAACCATTACAGAAATTGCCCACCTGCTTCATTTTGAAGATCAGTCCCATTTTCACCGGTTTATCAGGCAACATACAGGTTGTACACCTCTTCAGCTTCGTCAGAAACTCTGATCGGTACATAAACTGCCGAAGTTTATACAAGGAAACCACTTTCTTCTTACCTCATCTTTGTTTTGTTAATCGCTGATCGTTCTTCATTCCCGGCGCCGGTTATGTCGACCCTCTATCAGCTTCGATCTTTTATTATCAAAACTTATTACAATGAAAGCGATTTTATTTTTTATTGCTATCAGCGCTTTTACCTTACTGGTGTCTCACACCCCTCATTCATCGCCATTTAAGATAATGGATAAAGCAGAACTCAAAAGCTTTGGCAAGCCGGATGAATTGCGGGAATTCCCTAAAGGAAAACTGGAATTGATAAAAATTGGAGGAGCTACCATTGGTCGGGCCACTTTTCAGCCCGGGTGGAAATGGTCAGAATCGGTGCAGCCGTTGGTCAAAACAAAAAGTTGTGAAGCGCCGCATTACCAGTATCATGTTTCCGGGGTGTTGATGGTTAAGATGGACGACGGCACTTTGCTGGAATGCAAACCGGGAGATGCTTCATTACTTCCCATGGGACATGATGCGTGGGTGGTAGGCACCGAGCCTGCTGTCGTAGTCGATTTCCAGGGAATGGTCGATTATGCAAGGAAGAAATAAGCGACAGTTAACCGTAAACATTTTTTATGTATATCGTCCGTGATATTTTTCATCTTCGGTTTGGCGCTTATAAAGAAGCAAAGGCATTGCTGGATGAAGCCTATAGTAAAGGGATACTTCCCGATGCAAAATCATCAAGAATCTTATCCGATTTTACCGGTGATTCTTATCGCCTGGTTTTTGAAGAAGGGTATGATTCGCTGGCAGGATATGAAAGGTCTTTGGCTGAAAGCATGGGCAAGGCTGCCTGGAAAAAATGGTATGAAAAATTCAAACAGCATGTAGTGAGCAGCCATCGGGAGATATTGAAACAGATTATGTGAAAGGAGACCGGTATATACCTTGCGTATATCACCGGTCTTTTCATCACTATTTATTTGCCTGAGCCGAGCCCGTACAATGCCTGTCCGGCCCTTGTTCCAATATGCTTCTCATTTTCTACCGTTACCACACCATTTACGATTACATAATGAAAACCCCTGGAATAGGCATGAGGCTTTTCAAACGTGGAGATATCTTTTACTTCCTTTTCATCAAAGACCACAATATCAGCTGCCATACCTTCTTTTAATAAGCCCCGGTCTTTCAGCTGAAATGTTTGCGCAGGAAGCGATGTCATTCTTCTTATTGCTTCTTCCAATGAAAGGACTTTTTCGTCACGAACATATTTTGATAACACTCTTGCATTAGTGCCATAACCCCTGGGATGTGGTACACCATTATTCAATACCCGGATGCTGGCGTCACTGGCGAACATATTGAAAGGGTATTTCATGATGCGTTTTACATCGTCTTCGCTCATACCATGAAAAACAGCGCTGGCCCCGCCATTTATCATGATATCGATCACAGTAAGCGCTTCTTCTTTTGCCTTATGCTTTCTCCCCATCATCAGGTTGATCTGCTCGATACTTTTGCCATTATAGGCAGGCTCAGGAGGATAACTGGCCACGACCGCATATCCAAAATGTTTTAGTTTCCTTTTTTTCAACCGTTCCAGCATAGAGCTGATCACATACTTTTTTATCTGAGGTCTCTGCAATCTCGCCCTGATAGAATCCTGCCCGTCTGCAAGTATTTCATCAGGGATCAATGTGCTGATGGAAGTACTGCTGGCTGTATAGGGATACTGATCAATTGTTACTTCAATTCCTTCCTTTCTTGCAGCTTCTATCATGGATACCGTTTCTTTGCTTCTTCCCCAGTTTTGCTGACCACTTAGCTTGAAATGAGATATTTCTACAGGTATTTTTGCTTCTCTTCCTACTGTTAAGGCTTCTTCAATCGCATAAGTAACGCTGTCACCTTCATCCCGCATGTGTGAAGCATAAACACCATTATATCTTGCGGCAACTTTTGCCAGTGATATGATCTCTGGTGTTTTAGTATAGGTGCCGGGAATATAGATAAGACCGGTAGATAATCCCACCGCCCCGTCTTTCATCGCTTTATCAACAATCATTTCCATCTGCCGCATTTCATCCGGTGTAGCGTCCCGGTTTACTCTTCCCATCACTGTTTTTCTAACATCATTATGACCAACCAGTGTAGCGACATTAATAGAAAGCCGTAAGGAATCAACCCAACGCAGGTATTTTTCAATATCAACATTGGAAGAACCGCAATTGCCGCTGACACAGGTGGTGACGCCATCATAAATAAAACTCTGGGCCATGGGGTCCTTACCCTCATCACCTTCGAGGTGGGTATGTACATCAATAAAGCCGGGAGTAATGATCAGCCCTTTTGCATCAATGGTTTTTAAGGCAGGCATGATTACATCCCTCCCGATCTTTGCGATCTTACCATTTTTTACAGCAATATTGCCGTAATACCAGCTATTACCGGTACCGTCAATGATCTTGCCATTGATGATGAGCAGATCGCAGGCTTCATGTTGGGTAAGTCCCGCTAAGGGAAATAATAAAAGAATGAAGAGCCATTTCATGGGTACAAGTTACTGAAAGCATTGATTTTTTAGTGCTGGTGACGACGTTTAATAATACCGCCTGAAGCTTCTTTTATAGTATTGGCAAAAACAAACGCATGAGGGTCCACTTCATTGACCAGGTTTTTCAGCTTTCGCAGCTCAAGTCTTGTTATCACTGTAAAGATGATATCGCAATCAGCGCTTACTTCGAAATTACCAGGCAGAAAACCCCGTTCCCCTTTATAAACCGTGATCCCTCTTCCCAGTTTGTTTACCAGCTGGTATTTGATCACTTCGCTTTTACCGGAGATGATCGTAACACCCGTGTAGGCCTGTAAGCCTTCCACTACGTAATCAATGCTCCGAGTGGCAGCAAAGTAGGTAAGGATGGAGTAGAGGGCTGTTTCTATTCCAAACCGGAACGCAGCAATAGTGAAGATGAGTATATTAATACCTAGAATGATCTCGGTAATGGTGAATGATGTTCGTTTCAGGGTATAAAGTGCCAGTACCTCAATGCCGTCAAGAGCGGCGCCGGCCCGCATAATAAGCCCGATGCCAATACCAAGGAATACGCCTCCGAAAATACAAATAAGCAGTTTGTCGGCGGTCACTCTTTCCATGGGGATTAGTAGCAGAGCAACCCCGAGCAATACGACGCTGATCAGGGTACGGGAAGCAAATTTTTTCCCTACGGTAAAATATCCCACAGCGATCAACGGAAGGTTCAGCAAGAGGATGACAAGCCCAAGATTATAGTGATAGATCTCATGAATAAGGAGTGATATACCAGTAATACCACCATCAAAAAAATGATTAGGTACCAGGAAAAGCTTCAGGGCAATACCCGCCATGGTCACACCGGCGATCATCAGGCAGGCATCCTGTATCATTTCTGCAATACGGCCGGTTTTACTATGAACGGCAGCAGCTCCTATTTTCGCTTTCAACAGTTGAAAATTTTGTTGCTTTTTTTCTTCTCTTTCTGCGATGGCCGTCTTTGTGAAATATTTGTGTGCTGATAAGAATTCAGCCTGTTTCAGGTCCCATTCTGCAGAGGTCTTTACTGTTCCTGATTTTTTAAACTCATTGAATAACTTTTCTGCATTGGCAGAGTACTCATCGCCGCCCAGATAATACAGGTCGGCATCACAGAGTAAGCGGCTCAACTGATCAGAAGCTGACTGTGGAAGTTTGGTGGCCATGATCATCTGGCAGATATCTTCTACCTGTTCGGGGGTATATTGATAATCCGGCAGTATCTTCCTGGCGATCTTGCAGGATAATTCTTCATGATCATGATGATGCTGTAAAAAGCCGGCATCATGGAATAAAGCAGCTGTTTTCAGCAACACGAGGTCATTACCTGAAATACCTTCGGCTGAACCAAGATGCTCGGCGGCAGTGATCACATTCTTTGTATGTTGTGCATTGTGATACGTGATATAGCCTGGCAACCCGGTTTCTAATTTACTGATCAGAAAAGAATGGACCTGTTCGTATTGCATTCAGCTATTTATTTGATATGAATTAATTTAACACTTCGTACAACATCACTTGCGCTTCTTTATTTTTCAGAGCGACGCTACCGATCTTCTGACAACTAAAAGACTGCTTTACTTTTTCATACGCTTCTTCTGTGATCACGATCTGGCTGCTGCCCGCTGCACTTTGCAGTCGCTGGGCGGTATTGACTGTATCGCCTATCACTGTATAGTCAAGCCTGCGTAATGTCGCAGACCCGATATTGCCTGAGATCATTTCGCCACTATTAATGCCGATAGATACTTTTGGGGAAAAACTATGCTCAGCAGGTAATGCATCCACTTTATCCCGGATAGCGATACAGGCGTCAATGGCCCTGTCTAAATGAAAAGCTCCTTTGAATACTGCCATGACACAGTCTCCGATGAATTTGTCAATGATCCCGTTTTGTGCAATGACCTCTTTTACGATCAGGTCAAAGTATTTATTCAGCATTTTCACTACCGTGTCCGGGCTTTCTTTCTCACTGATGGAGGTAAAGCTGCAGATATCAATAAAGGCAATGGTCGCTTCTACTATTTCATTAGCCGTTAACGAATTTTCGTATTCCCGGGTACCCATGAAATTGAGCACATTGGCATCTACATACATTTTCAGGATATTGTTCTCCTTGATCGCCTGCAACGTTTCTTTTAACTGGGATACATAACGGATGGTTTTTTCCATAGTCAATTCGAGATCTTCAAAATTCACCGGCTTGGTGATAAAATCAAAAGCGCCGCGGTTCATCGCTGTTCGAATATTATCCATATCGCCATAAGCGGATACCATCACTGCTTTGGTAAGAGGAGCCATGTCAGTCATCTTTGTCAGCAGGGTCAACCCGTCCATTTCAGGCATATTAATATCACTCAGTACAATCGCAATATCCGGGTGTTGCTGCAGTTTTTCCAAAGCATCAGAACCGTTTACAGCAAAGACAAACTCATATTGCTGCTCCCTGATCTGCCGGCGGAATTTTTGCCGGATCAATACTTCGAGATCAGTCTCATCATCTGCTACCAGTATCTTGGTCATACAAGGTTTGTTTTGAGCTTTTCTTTTAAAACCGTAAAATCAAGAGGCTTTGTCAGGAAATCATCAGCGCCCAGTTTCATCGCCTGGTTATAATTGTCTGCGTCGCCGTAAGCGGTGATCATCATGACAACGGGCGGAGGTGCCTCATATTTTTCCTTGATATGTTTCAGCAATTCCAGTCCGCTCATCCCTGGCATATTGATGTCAGAAAGGATGAGCACCGCTTCGTGTTCATTACTCTGCATGAACTGGAGTGCTTCTTCGCCGGAAAAGGCGAACATGAATTCCATTTCGCCGGACCGGATCTCTTTCCGAAAGCGTTGTTCAAAGAGTACCTGTACATCTTTTTCGTCGTCCACAACAAGGATTTTCATACCTGTGTATAACTTTTATGATGGTAAAATGATGGTGAACTCTGCAAATTCCCCCTCTTTCGTTTCTGCCTTCAATTCTCCTCCGTGCCCTTTGGTGATGATATCATAGCTTAATGACAGACCCAGTCCTGTTCCCTGTCCGGCGGGCTTGGTGGTAAAAAATGGCTGAAACACTTTATGAATGATCTCGTTTGGAATACCCATACCATTGTCCCGGACCTTGACCAGGATAGTATTATTTAGTTTTTTGGTGCTGACGGAAACCGTTGGCTGGTAGTCTTCAGGACGGTGTTTGCTTTTTTCCATTACGGAGTAAAAGGCATTGGTGAACAAGTTAAGCAAAACCCTTCCAATGTCCTGCGGTATAATGTTTATTTTTCCGGTGGAAGGATCAAAATCGGTAGTGAAGCTTGCCTGGAAAGATTTGTTTCGGGCCCGCAGCCCGTGATAGGCCAGTCGCAGGTATTCATCTGCCAGTTCGTTGATATTTATCAACTCTTTTTGACCGGTACTGCTGCGGCTATGCTGCAGCATGCCTTTTACAATGGCATCGGCCCGTTTGCCGTGGTGATTTATCTTTTGTTCGTTTTCTTTGATGTCATTTAAAATATTCCTGGCTTCAGGAATATTTCCTTTATTCATTTCTGCATTGGCTTCATCGATCAGTTCTGAATTTACTTCCGAAAAATTATTAACGAAGTTCAACGGGTTTTGAATTTCATGGGCAATACCGGCGGTAAGTTCACCCAGGCTAGCCATCTTTTCGGATTGAATAAGTTGCGATTGGGTGGATTTTAACTCTGTCAGCGTTTTTTCCAGTTTGCTGTTGGCTTTTTGCTTTTGCCGGTTATTGCGATAGATAAGCAACATGATTATAAGAGCTACAACGATCCCGGCAAACAAAACATACATCCTTCTTTTGTTTTCAAAGGCTGTACGCTCCTTTTCCTCTTTTTGCAGCCGCAACTGTTCATCCAGTGTCAGCCTTTGAAAGTCTGCCAGCCTTTTTAGTTTGGTGGCAGTTAAACTATCCTTAACTGCTAATGACAGCCGCAGGTATTTATTCGTGCTGTCGGTATTGTTTTGTAATGAATAAGCTGTTGCCAGGTTTTGGTAAGCCTTACCGAGGTTTATTTCATTCACAGCAAAAGAGGTAATAGCACCTAACGACTTTACTACCGAAATATTTTCAGCTGCATAGTAAAGCGCTGAGTCGGCATTGTTTTTTAGTTGGTAAAACGTAAAAAGATTTTCATACACACTGGCTACCACCGTAAGGTTTTCTTCCTGTATAGCATAGTCCAGTGATTTTTTAAAATACGGTAATGCCAGCGAATCCACTCCCTTCTTCAAATAAATGGCACCCATTGCATACCATATATTAGCAACGTATTTAGGTATACCACCACGAATGCCAAAGGCTTCGCCTTCCTTTGCATAAATCAATGCAGAGTCGGGTTGATCTAAGCGCAAATAATTTGTAGCCAATACCATATCAGCGACTGTAACCCGGAAATCATTGCCGATTTCCAGCCCGATTCTTCTTCCTTCTTTAAAATAATACAAGCTTTCAGCACTGCCCGTTTGCAATTTTAAATGGCCATACATATGATTGAGCATTGATAAAGCGACCTCCCGGCTTTTACCCGGTGTATTGAAGGCGGTAAGCTCCCAGGTTGTTGTGTTCTTACTTTTTTCGGCAACCTGTATAGCTTCTGTAAGGTTGGTTAATGCCTCGCTAAAGCGTCCGAGGTAAATTTGCTGATAGGCTATTTGTCCTTGTGTATGGGCTTCTTCAATTTTCCGGTTATATTTCCTGGCAATTGCATAGCGAAGCTGAGCGTAATGCAGTGCAGAATCACGGTTAGTTTCTTCATAAAATGTATAAACCGCCCTGGAAACTTTAAACTTTACAGAATCATCAGTAGCTGCCTGAAAAGCCATCCGCAAACTGTCAGGCAGTATTAGCTGAGCCTTTACAACCACTGGAAGTGACACTAACGAAACTAGTATGATAAAATATTTCATTAATTAAGGGTGTCAGGTAGTTGAATGATAAATTCGGTTCCTTCCTTTTCTTTTGTGTTAACTTTTAGCTCTCCACCATGTGCTTTTATAATATCATAACTCAAACTCAGGCCCAGCCCTGTTCCCTGGCCTGTTGGTTTGGTGGTAAAGAACGGCTGAAATATTTTTTCTTTAATTGAATCCGGAATACCGTTACCGTTGTCTTTTACACTTATCAAAACCCTGTTGCCTTCTTTTTTTGTGCTTACTTCAACAGTTGGTTCATAACCCGCAATGCCCTGTTTTGATTTTTCATTTACAACATAGAATGCATTGGTAATTAAATTTAAAACCACCCTGCCTGTATCCTGCGGAATAATATTGATGTTGCCGATACTTTCATCAAAATCGGTTTTCATAGTTGTACCGAATGATTTGTCTTTTGCTCTGAAGCCGTGATAAGCCAATCTTAAATATTCATCGCATAAAGCATTTATATCCGTTGGCTCTTTTTTGCCCTCGCTTTTTCTTGAATGCTGCAGCATTCCTTTTACAATGGCATCGGCACGTTTGCCGTGATGGTTTATTTTCTCCAGGTTCTGAATTACATCATTCATGATTTCTTTTGCATTTTCCGTATCGCTTTTTTCAATGGCTTCCTTCATTTCGTCAAGTAGTTCTTTACTTACTTCGCTGAAGTTATTGACAAAGTTCAAGGGGTTTTGTATTTCATGGGCAATACCTGCGGTAAGTTCACCAAGGCTTGCCATCTTCTCACTTTGTATCAATTGTTTTTGAGTAGTCTGAAGTTTAGTCAATGTACTGTCTACCTGTTTTTTGGCTGCTTCCAGTTTATTGAAATCTTCATAACGGGCATAAGCTGTCGAGAAGGCATCCGCTACCGACTGTAATAATTTTAAATCCTCCTCGCCGAGTTGTGTCGAATTACCGACATACAACATCCCCTGTAAAAAAGGAAGGAAATGTAAATAGAAACCACCACCAGGAATGGTTTTCAAATAGTTTCCTGCCGATTGCAACACACCCTGTTGCACCAGCATATCGGCAAATCGTGAAAATTCTGTTTCATCCCAATGATCAATATAGTTATCATTGCATCTCCAGTTGCTGATCACCTGGCTGATATTGCCGGGTGTATCATACGGCAAATGAAAGGCAGCGATCGCTTTTCCATCAGGAGTGGAAAGAAATGTATGAATCACTTGTTGCGCATCATTCATTATAAATACGCCGCAACGGATGAATGGAATACCGAGAGTGGTGAGTTCATTCCATATTAACGGAGTTATTCTGTCAAGATCGCTGATTGTTCGCATCGATGCGATATCTGCACGGATACGATCCAGGGCCGCTTGTTTGATCGCTTCTTTGGCGCTGGCTTCTGCCAGTTGCAGGTCACTGAAACGGGTGTAGGCCAATGAAAAAACATTGGTGGCTCTTTGCAAGAGATTCCGGCTTTCGGTTGAAATATCGCCGGGTGACGCGGCACCCATGTAGCCATTGGAGAATTTATATAAGTGATATGTTCTGTCCGGAATGGCATCTCCATAGAAACCCGTCAGCACTTCAGAAAGATTTGCACAATAATTGATCCATTCTTTTCTCTCATCTCCTTTCATTACAATAGAAACATGTTTTTCGTCAGAACGACAAAAGGCAAGCATCTGCCTGCCGACCGATGTTTCATTTAAATCAATCGTCATGTGATCAGATACTGACTTGTTTTCATCTTTTATAGCATACCAGCATTCTGTTTTTCCTGATTCTTCATGATGAATATAGATGGAGCTTGTTTCCAATTCTTCTACACCAAGTAAACCCATTTCTTTACGGAGTAATTCGGCTACTTCAATCAATTCGCTGGGTTTTTGCATGGCCATTGCCCGGGCTCTTACTTTTTCCATCGCTGCTTCTATCTGTGCCTGTCTTGTTTGTGCTTCTGCTTTTTGCAGATCGAGAAAGCGGGTATAGGTTTGCTGAAAAACTTTAGCAAAGCGAAGCATCACTTCCAGTTGTTCCCCGCTCAGTCTTTCTCCTCCAACAATCAATATATACCCTTCCCTGAAATTGAAATTGTGCAACACAATTCCGGGAGGAGAAATCGCCAGTAATTCCTGTGCGGATAAAGGAAAATTGATACTACGTTCTGCAATGAAAGTCTGGTGCCTGATGGTATCTTCTTTATTTATCTCTATAACAGAGAAGGGTTCCTGCTTTTTCCAGTATTCCAGCACTTTTTTCATTTCCTTCGTTTCAGTATGGGGAATTCCCACTGCAGTTTGCATTATTTTACCGGTACCGGGATTAGGAGTATAATTCCATCCAATTTTTTCATCTTTATCCATCAATACATAACCGCTGGTCAGCGACCTGATGCCAAGACGGGTCATCTCATTGCACAAAAGCTCCCCTGCTTCCAGCAATTCATCACTTTTTTGCATCGCCATCGTTCTTGCACGAACTCTTTCCAATGCTAATTGAATTTGTGATTCTCTTGCCTGTGCTTCGGCTTTTTGTAAATCAAGGAAGCGGGTATAGGTTTGCTGGAATACTTTGCCAAAACGCAGCAATATTTTATTTTCTTCGTCTGAAAAGGGAACACCGGTAAAGTTTTCAATGTACAGGGCAACATTTTCCAGCAATACTGTGGAAATGGTAAAACCGGGTTGACTGATAATCATTTTTTTTGACGTTTCAGGAAAACCGGGGAGATGTTTAAAAAGGTCTTTATAAAACTTATTTTTTTCTTTGAGCGAAAGGGAGAGTGAAAAAAAGTTTTTTCCCTTTTTCTTTGCTTCATTAAAGCGGTTATAATAGATACAGTCAAAATAAGGTATAGTGATTTGTGAAGGAGAACCGAGTTTATCGGCTATCCAGCTATGGTAATCATCCCTTGTTTTGTAATCCAGGATAAACCCAGCATGTTCGGTATGAATATTCAGGTGAACCAATTGTTCGTACACAACCTGGATGACCTCTTTGAGTTCTTCACTTTTGTGCATGGCCATGCTGCGGCTTCTTACTCTTTCCAACGCAGCCTCTATTTGTGCTTCCCTTGCCTGTGCTTCGGCTTTTTGAATGTCGAGATACCTTTTATAAGCCAGGTCAAATACATTGCGGAATTTTTTTAACAGCCCAACTTCGGCTTTGGATATTGGGCTAAACGTGGAAATACCTAATGCACCTACTCCTGTGGAATAGAAATAATAATACAGCGCAGCAATTTTATTAAGCCGCGGATCTTTGTATTCACCGCTGCTGCGCCTTCTTTGCTGCCAACTTTTTAACCCGTCTTTTCTTACCACCAGCTTTGCAAAAGCATCTTTGGCTTTTCTTATTTTCTTTTGAAACTGTTCAAATGCGGGGTGGCTGCTGTAGGCAAGTTTGGCAAAGTTTCCCCCGGCGAAATCTGAATAATCATAGTCGTGTAACACTCCATTCTCGTCATCCCAGAAGTTGATGAGGGCATTTCGCAAATTCTTAAAACCGAGCGACTGTAATTCCGTAAAAAAAACTTTGCAAATATTCAGAATATCCCGGGGTGTATTCATGGCCATTGTTACCGTTCTCACCCTTTCCAGCGATGCTTCTATTTCAAGCTCCCGTGTTTTCATTTGCAGGTCCGCCGTTCGCTGTGCAACTACCTGCCCCAGTTCCTTTAGCTTTTTTTCTGCTTCAGCTACATGAAATGTGTCGGATGAACTGCTTCCGGAATCTGGCATAGAACCATGAAACATCACCATCTGCCATTTATTATGCTGGTACTTAAAGAGTGTACTAAACCACAAATGAAGAGAGGTCTTGTTTTTCTTATCACCAATTTTCACTACTATCTCATCCCGGAACTGTGCTGTTGTTTCATCAACAAACTTTGGGCGATAGGGGGTAAGTATTTTGGCGTTGAACAGCATGCCTTTTGACTGCCGCCTCGAATCCATTACCATTTTCCTGTAATCTTTTCTCGATAATACTTTTTCATCTTTAGCGGTTCCATAACCATTTACATCTTCTGATATGTATTGGTTGATGTAACGAAACGGAGCTTTCATATCGAGAATACTCACTTCCATAGCACATTGATAGGCCCTGGCTAAATCTGCTTTGATTTGTTTGGTCAGGTTCATTTGAGTTTATTTATCCGCCTGGTATTCCTTTACAATAATTGATTTGGTTTCGGCAGATTGCTTCCTCAATTCCGCCACCGGTTTATAATCATCAGATTTGACAAAGGTTTGAAGATGCTCCATCGATTTCCACCGGGTAATAATGAACCGGTTGGGGTTCCAGCCGCCTTCTGCCGGAATTAGTTTTCTATCAGGGTCTTTATCGTAAGCCATACCGCCGGAACGTACCAGGTAAGAACCCCCATATTTTTCTATTAATGGTTCTACAGCTTCACGGTATAGCTCATACTTCGCTGAGTCTTTCACTGTAATATCCAATACGAGTAAGATGGCGGGAGCATTTTCCGAAATTTCAGATTGCTTAGGTACCTTGTTATCAACCTTGTTCTGGTTGCAGGATGGCAATATGGCACAAAGAATAAGGATGCTTAAAGTTGTTTTCATTTCTAGATTGCTGGTAATTGAATAATAAATGTTGTTCCTTTGCCTTCTTTTGTTTCCACTTTCAATTCTCCGCCATGTGCTTTTACAATATCATAGCTCAAACTCAACCCTAAACCAGTACCTTGCCCGGTTGGTTTGGTAGTGAAGAAGGGTTGAAAGATTTTATCCAATACTTTTTGGGGAATACCAGTGCCGTTGTCCTTTACAATTATCTCAATGTTGTCTTTTTGTTTTTTAGTGCTGACTGAAACAACCGGTTCATACCCCTCAGGTTGTTGTTTTTTCTTTTCTGTTACTGCATAAAAGGCATTGGTAATAAGGTTGAGAATAACCCGTCCAATATCTTGCGGAATAACTTTTACTAATCCGACACTATAATCATAATCGGTTTTTGTAGCTGCATTAAAGGTTTTATCCTTTGCACGCAAACCATGATAGGCTAATCGTAAATATTCATCAGCCAAAGCGTTTATATCAGCCAATTCTTTTTGCCCTGTGCTTGTCCGGCTATGTTGCAGCATGCCTTTTACAATATCACCGGCACGTTTACCATGGTGTAAAATCTTTTCGAGGTTTTGTTTTACATCATAGGCGATTGCTTTTGCCTCATCTGTATTTCCTTTATCCAGTTCTTCTCTCATTTCATCCACCAGTTCATTACTCACATCCGAAAAATTGTTGACGAAGTTTAACGGGTTTTGAATTTCGTGGGCAATACCTGCAGTCAGCTCGCCTAAAGAAGCCATTTTTTCGGATTGAATCAGTTGTGCCTGCGCTGCTTTTAATTCTTCCAAAGATTTTTGCAACGCATCATTTGATTCCTCAACAGCTTTTCTTTTTAATTCCAGTTCCTGTATAGTTTCTTCAAGCAGTATGGCTGTGGTGCGTTTTACTTTTTCGGTACGATCCAGTTTGAAGTTGGCAATCTCTAAAGCCTTGTCAGCTTCTTTCACCGCTTTTCCAATAGCGGCTTTATCCGTATCACTTAGTTGTGATTGATGAATGCGATCCAGTATATTTTGTAATTGAGGATTCATTTATTTTTCTTTTAATGCAACACAACAGGTAGTGAGGTTATGCATTTCAAGATTACCTCCTGTTGCTCTTCCCAATTCTGCATTGGAGAACATACCTGCCATAGGTACATTCCATACATTCTTTACGCCTTCCAGTTCTATACTCATTAATGGCCCCAGTGAAAGTATTCTTCCGGCACAACTGAATACCACCAGCGCATCTGCCTCGGGCATCTCCGTTTCTTTCAAATTTTCAACGCCTTTAATTACTTTTTCCATTACATCCCAATCGGGAGGTAATGAAAACCTTACTTTGGAGCCTTGGGGTACCGACCCGCTGGTGTAAAATGAATGATCTGTCCAATCTACCTGCAGGCCGGGCCGCATAATCGGATCGCCTTTCTCTCTTTGCAATTGCAATGGAAAATTGGCAGCTATTTCAACAAGCAGGTTATTATTTTCCGCTGTAACATTTTCAAGCCCGCCATATTTGGCTGTGATGTCCAGCACAGGAATATTATCAACGGTGTACACATGATTGCCTTCGCTTTTTGTCACAATTTTTTCAGTACCTACTGCTTTCCATCCGCAGGTAGCTATACCTTTTATCTCCACCTTCGTTTCATCCACAGCAATACATACCATCGCATTACCGCTATCTCTTCCATTGGTAAAAACAAATGTTTCTGTAAAAGAATAATCATCACCGGCAGCACCACCATATGCATTTACCTGTGTGCCTACAACATCTACAATGCCCTGTAGTATTTCTTCTCCATCTGTTGATGCATGACTGGTGCCAATTAAAAATGCAGGGATGGAAAATTTTTCCGCTGCTTTTTTCGCAATGTTGCTGGCGACTTCTCTGAAATTTTTTTCCGGGTATTCTTCAAAATAGATTTGAAAATGATCCTTGTTCATGTCGAGTAACAAAATTGCTGCTGATCCTTTTTCTGTTTCTTCGTCAGTAAACTCTCCATTAGTGGTGCAGCCAAACACCGCAATGTCTTTTGAATCCAATATTTCTGTAATGGCCATTCTATCCTGGCTTTTTGAAATAAAGCAGATGGCCAATGTTGGCTTAAAACCATCGGTCATACTTTGCTTCAATGTTGATTGAATTTCTTCGGTTGATTTCCCTTTGATTGATTTTGCTTTCATTAAAGGCCTTCTTTATTTTTTTATTACTTCCGCAAACTGTTTGGTATCTGTGTATTGCTGAAATTTTACAATCTTTCCGTCTTTCAATGTCCATACATGAGCCATCTGCGCATCCAGCACGGCACCGTTCTTTTTATATTTTGCCTGGTAGCGACCGGTCGCCAATACCATTCCGTTGTCCATATTTATTACCTGCAGGTTGGTAATAGTGAATCCATCCCATTCTCCGCCAATTTTTGCAAATACCCCATTTACTACTGCATCAGGCCCGATAAATGGTTTATTATCCCCGTAAATAAAACTTTCAGCTTCATTCCATTCTACTTTGGCATC
>JAEUVK010000206.1 GCA_016787135.1 Chitinophagaceae bacterium
CTGGAAAAACTCTTGTCGCAGCGAATGGAACATAAAGAGTATTATTCGAAACTCGTGGATATTTTCAGGCTGTATGTAGAAAAGAAAAAGGGAATTCATTCGCTGCAGAAAACGACAGATGACCTGGTAGTGCAACTGAAAACTATACCTGTGACCAGGGATCTGTTTGAAAAATTATCCCAGTCGTTGCGGCTGGCAGACTTTGTAAAATTTGCCAAATACATTCCGTCTGACGATGACAACAGGAATACATTCGAAACCATTAAAAGAACGATCAGCGAAATAGAACAACTGAACTGATGCTGTACAATTGGTTAAAAGAAATAGATTTTGCCCAGCCGCTGGTGTTCGCACAGTTTGCGTGGATACCGGTTTTGATATGGTGGTATGTAAAAAAGTACAACCAGAAACAGGCGACGATCCGGGTGTCATCCATTCAGTCCTTTACCGTATCAACTGTGAAGAACAGGTTCAGGCATCTTCCTTTTATTCTTCGCCTGCTGGCCATCAGTTCACTTATACTGGCATTAGCAAGACCGCAAAAAAGAAATGACCAGTCACAAACCCAGGGAGAAGGTATTGATATCGTCTTATGCATGGACGTAAGCGGTAGCATGGGTTCAAGAGATATTTTACCATCCAGACTGGAAGTTGCGAAGGAAGTAGCTGCAGAGTTTATTCAAAGCAGGCCGGTTGACCGCATCGGTATTGTGATATTTTCAGGAGAGGCATTTTCCCTGGTGCCACTGACCACGGATAAGAATACATTGCTTGCACAAGTGCAATCTCTTGAAAGCCGTAAGTACCTGGCTGATGGAACAGTGATCGGCGAAGGCCTGGCCACTGCGGTGGACAGGTTGTCTGAAAGCAGTGCCTTGAGCAAAGTGATCATCTTGCTCACCGATGGTAAAGAAGATCCCCCGGAAACAAGACTGATAGACCCCCTGACCGCATTGGAGATTGCCAAAACAAAAGGGATACGGGTCTATACCATCGGGATGGGGGCCATGCCTTCTACCATCGTAGAAAGACAGGAGAATACACCGGCGCCTAAAAACCCGGCCATCGATTTCATCGATGTCCAGCTTTTGCAGAATATAGCAGAACAAACAGGAGGACGTTACTTCCGGGCCAAGGATAAAGAGGCCTTACAATACATCTACGATCAGATCGACAAGCTGGAAAAATCCAAAGTTGACGTCATTTCTTTCAAGCGCTATGAAGAAAGATTCCTGCCCTTCGTGCTGGCTGCCCTGGGATTTGTTTTTCTTGAAGTACTGCTGCGGATGACGGTTTTCAGACGATTCCCTTGAGGACCAGCCTTCTCATTCCTGCTCATTCCTGTAATTTTGCGGCCTGATGAAAGCAATAGTTTACAAATCCACCGGTAGTTGGTACACGGTGAAGGATGGAACAGGCAAATGGCATAATGCCCGCATGAAAGGCATTTTTAAGATCGATGAGATCACCAGCACCAACCCTGTAGCCGTAGGGGATGAAGTGGATATTGATGTAGAGAATGAGACCGAGGAAACAGCAATTATTACAGAGATACTGCCAAGAAGAAATTACATCAACCGGCAATCGCCAAGGCATAAGCATCAGCACCATATTGTAGCGGCCAATCTCGACCAGTCATTGCTGGTAGCTACCTTAAAAGAACCCCGGACCTCGCAGGGCTTTATTGACCGATTCCTGGTGGCTTCTGAAATGTACCATGTCCCCGCTATTATTGTGTTCAACAAATCAGACCTGTACAGGAAAAAGGAGATAGAGAAGTATGAGCAATGGAAAGAAATGTATGAGCAGGTAGGGTATAAAGTTTTTCTTGCCAGTGCGGGCAATCAGGAAGGGATAGAGGAAATAAAGAAAGAACTGGCTGGCAAGACCACCCTGATCAGCGGGCATAGCGGCGTAGGCAAATCTTCTTTGCTGAATGTGATCCTGCCGGATGCGGAGCTAAAGACAGGAGAGATCAGCGGCTGGAGCGGCAAAGGACAGCACACTACTACATTTGCAGAGATGTTCGATCTGCCCGGCGGAGGCTGTATCATTGACACACCGGGTATGCGGGAATTTGGCCTGGTAGATATTGAGAAACAGGAAGTGTCGCATTATTTTCCGGAGATGCGGGAGCGATTGGTGAATTGCCAGTTCAATAACTGTTTGCATGTAAACGAACCGGGCTGTGCCGTAAAGCAGGCTGTGGCGGATGGTGAGATATCAGAAGACAGGTATGTCAGCTATGTCAATATTCTTGATTCGATAGAGGAGAAGACCTATTAGCCCATTAGCGTACAGAAAGATGAAGTGTGCGACGCAACAATAGCTGATAGTAGTACGAAAGCCGGAGAAAATATATTCTATGCAATATTTCTCCTGTTCTCTATATTGAACAGCTTATTCTCGATCTGATTGGCCAGATCCACTACCGCTTTGTTATCCTTGTTAAGGGCATCACGGGTCTTTGTCGGGAAAAGAGAAATGCCATTATAGATGCTGTAATGAAGTGTCATCTGGTGTCCTTTGTATTTGAACTCCCAGTCAATAGCGTCGAAGTCGTCTTCCTTGTGGGTAAAATGAATGCGGAAATCGCTGTTGAGAATGTCAGCTACCTGGTAGAATCTTTTGAGACCGCCGTCATCTGCAATGATGGCTTCGGTGCATCCAAGTGTTGTTCGTAGGGTAAGGCCCATAGTAAATAAAGTTTACGTGTTTGATGGTTGTTTACTATTAGACCCGGGTACGGAAGCAATCGCTGCACTTCATCTGAAATTAATCTGCGATCAACTCTTGAACTTCTTTGCTTTCCGTGCTGCCTTTTCGGCTGCCGGATCGCCGCTCACCAGTTTTTCGGCGCCAACATTCTTACCGTTGGTCGGACAGCCCGATCCTTTTTTGAACAGGCTGCATGACATTGTCGTCATCACTAAAAAACTGAGAATGGTTACAATTAAAACTGGTTTTTTCATTGGTGTATTATTCTATAGCTTTCATAACGAATTTACAATTTAATAATTGCCTGTGCCAGAGTAAACTTACGAGCCGTAATAAATAGTCAGTAGTTATGAGTTGTTAGTATGGAGTGATGAGGCACAGTCTTTTAGTTCAAACACCTGCTCCTGACTCCTCACTTTTGACTCCCGGCTGGTCCCTGAACCAGTCTGCGTACTTAACGTAATTATTAGCGATCCGGTTGATCTCTCCATTGACTTTTTCGGGCGATATGTCTTTCACTTTTTTGGCTGGTACGCCGGCATAGATGCTCCCGCTGTCGCAAATAGTGCCTTCGAGTACTACCGCACCGGCGGCAATGATCGTATTGCTGTGTACTACCGCATTATCCATGATGATGGCGCCCATCCCTACCAGCACATTATCCTTCAGCTCGCAGCCATGCACGATGGCATTGTGCCCAATGGAGACATTGTTGCCGATCGTAGTGCCGCAGCGCTGGTACGTGCAGTGGATGCAAGCCCCGTCCTGGATATTTACTTTATTGCCCATACGGATAAAATTCACATCGCCGCGGACAACGGCATTGAACCAGAAACTGCAGTCGTCACCGGTCACCACATCGCCGACGATGGTGGCATTGGGGGCAATGAATACGTTCTGGCCAAATTGCGGGTGTTTGTTCTCTACAGGAAGTATGACGGGCATGATATAGTTGAAAGTTTAATCGTTTAAAGTTGGATCATCAGTGCAAAAGCCACCGGCTTGTTTACAAACAGATCCCCTTTGGATCAGTTGTAGTAAGCAAAGATAATTTCTTTGCGCCTTTGCGGAGCCTTTGCATTCTCCCGCCACCGGCGGGACAGGTTTGCTGTAATGAACGATATTTGGATCATGAACCAGCGTGAATTTTTCCTGAAACATGTAGCACAGACCTCTCCATCTCCCTTAGCGCTGGAGATCGTAAAGGCGGAAGGGGCACTGCTGTATGATGCGGCCGGGAAAGAATACATTGACCTGATCGGCGGTATTAGTGTCGCCAATGTGGGCCACCGTCACCCGAAAGTTGTTGAAGCGATAAACAAACAGGCAGAGGCATATCTCCACATCATGGTCTATGGCGAATTTGTAGAAAGCCCGCAGGTGCAGTATGCCAAACTACTGACGGATCATTTACCCGCCTCATTGAATTCCGTTTATTTCACCAATTCCGGCGCTGAAGCGGTGGAAGGGGCTATGAAACTCGCCAAACGTGTAACGAACCGCACACAGATCATCGCTTTTAAAAATTCCTATCACGGGTCCACGCAGGGGGCGCTGAGCATCATGGGTGATGAATACTGGCGCAATGCTTTTCGTCCTTTACTACCGGATGTGTTGCACCTTGAGTATAATTCTTTTGAATCACTGAATGAGATAACAGAACGGACCGCCTGTGTGATCGCCGAGACGGTA
>JAEUVK010000010.1 GCA_016787135.1 Chitinophagaceae bacterium
TTATTCTTACGCATCAGGAACTGGACGCCTTTGCTCATCTTTTCCGCTACACCACGGCTTCTTTTGATCACCGCGGAAAAATCCGGTGTACCACTGGCATTGATACCATAGTCTTTGGCATGTTTGATATATTCATTCACCTGGGCGCTTTTCAGCAACGCTTTGGTAGGGATACAGCCCCAGTTGAGGCAGATACCGCCGAGGCTTTCTTTTTCAATGATCGCTGTCTTAAATCCTAACTGTGATGCACGGATAGCTGCCACATAACCGCCGGGGCCGCTGCCGATCACAACTACATCGTATGCCATAGTGATTTGATTAGTTAATTAATAATGAGGTGCGAAGTTATCTGAAAACAGGGAATAGGCAAAATTACCGCCCCTCTGATCCGGTACTGCAGGCTACCGCCTTATTTATTTGTAATAGAGAATATTAAGCAACTTGCTCCTGGTCGTATCAAGCCCATACACAATAATGGTTGAAGTATCCTGGTTCACTAAGGCGTATCCGGTCATATAATACAATTTTTTCCTTTTCCTGAGCAGGTAAATACTGTCATGAGATAAAGCATAATGTCCATACATCTGACGCTGACGAAAGATCGCTTTTGTGTAATAGGAATACCTTTTGTTTTTCAGAATAAAATAATTATCAAAGAATTTGCCGGGTTCCTTTGCCTTCAGCATCACATTTACCGAACACCCTGCCAGCATCACGCAAGTAATAATAATGAGTAGTCGCATAGATTATGCTCAGACAAATATCCGCAATCCTTTTTTTCATTTATCTAAAAAAAGACCGGTTTGTACTTTTTTTAAAATATTCCCTTACCTTAGGTACAGCTTCGATTATTCCACCTCCCGATCCTTTGGCCTTCTGAATACTTCCCCCTTAAGAGAGCTTTTATAAACCTTGGCATTTACCTGTCATCATCTGAGCAGGTATGATCCGTTATCTCTCCATGATATCCTATCTACAGCCATAAAATGCCAGTATCTCCGGGCGTAGTCCTGATGTGATAAGCTATACTATCTAAGTTCAAGGTTAAACCAATCACTGACGTAAAAGCAATACTATGAGAAAGTCTGTTCTTTCACTTGCCTTACTGGCGGCAATGCTGCCGGCCTTTTCTCAAAATACTATTGAAGAAGACCTGAAGAAACTGCGGAAAAAAAGAGTGACAAATTATGTGGTCACAGGTTCACTTGTCATGCTTGCCGGCGCTGCTGACGGCGTTAACCAGGCATTGCAGTTTCAGTATCCCGGCTTCAAGAAAGCGTTTCCCAATGCCAATGATCAGTTCTGGAAGCCTGCGCTAAGTGGCGCCAACAAGTATAAAAACGGGGACCCAAAACAGGGAGCGAAATTTCCGGGCAGCCGCACATGGCTGGTGTTCACCACCGACGGCTATCATCTGACACGTTTTGCCGATCATCTCTTCTTATCAGGGGCGGTGGCATTTAAGATCGCAGGATATGAAAAGAAAAAATGGTACATCTATATAGCTGAGGCAGCCGGGTATTGGCTCATCAACAGGGCAGGATTCTGCATGACGTATAACAGGTTCAAATGCTATCCCTGACAGGAGCAGGAAAGAATAACCGTATATACAGCTATCAAGGCCGATTACCATCTGTCACATCAGGGAGATGATATGCGTTGATTTTATTTAACCTTGCCCGGTAAAATCAACAGCATGTACAGGTTTGCATTTTCAGTCATCATTACTTTCTTTTGCCTCCAGGCAGGTTCCCAGGAATTATTCATGCCCCGCGATATTCAGCAGGCTTTTAAAAAAGGAACACGGTCGCCTGACGGCAGACCTGGTAAAAATTATTGGCAGAACTATGGCAGGTATACCATTATCATTACAGCGATGCCTCCCGACCGCACCGTTAAGGGAAGTGAAACGATCACCTATATCAATAATAGTCCTGATACACTGAGAAACATTAACATCAAACTTTTTTTAAACATACATAAGCCGGGTGCTCCCCGCAATGGGGGAGCCTCAACTGATTATCTCACCAGTGGTGTCAGCGTTGATAATTTTTCTATAAACAGTCAAAAAACTAACTGGCCTCCCGGCCAGTTCACTAACCAGCAGGTCCATTTATCCAGACCATTGATGCCAAAAGATTCAATACAACTGGCCTTTGACTGGCACTATGAGATATCATTGAAAAGCGGGAGAGAAGGTATGATAGACTCCACCACTTATTTCCTGGCTTATTTCTATCCCCGCGTAGCAGTATATGATGACTACAATGGATGGGATCGAATGAACTTTATGGACTCACATGAATTTTACAGCGACTTCAATGATTACAATGTCACGATCATTGTTCCGAAGAACTACATCGTTTGGGGTACCGGAACCTTACAAAAACCGGAATCTGTGCTGCAGCCGGTTTTTGCCGATCGTTTTAAAGCATCATTGGCTTCAGACAAAGTAATCCGCATTATCACAAAGGAAGACCTGACAGCGGGTAATATAACTGCCCGGAACCCATTAAATGCCTGGCAGTTCACTTCTTCCAATATTCCCGATGTTGCATTTGGCATCAGCGATCATTATGTGTGGGATGGCTCCAGCGTAGTGGTAGATGATGCTACTGGACGCAGAGCCAGCGCACAGGCTGCATATAATGACACAGCGGCAGATTATCATTATGTCTCCGGATATGCACGGCATTCGCTGAACTGGTTCTCACATAAATGGCCGGGCATCCCTTATCCTTACGAAAAGACAACGATCTTCCAGGGATATGCTGATATGGAGTACCCGATGATGGCAAATAACAGCACTTTTCCGGATACGGCTTTTTCACGCTTTGTAGCCGAGCATGAGATCGCACATACTTATATGCCCTTTTATATGGGTATCAATGAGACCCGCTATGGTTTTATGGATGAAGGATGGGCTACCGCATTGGAATTGCTCATAGGCTATGATGATATTGGGAAACAAAGGGCAGAAACCATTTTCAAACGTTTCAGGGTGCAGGGCTGGACGAATAGTAATGCCTCCGAAATGCAGATACCCATCATTACGCCAGGAGATGCCATGACCGGTGCCGGCTTTGGAAACAACATATATGGTAAAGCTGCTGTCGCATACCTGGCCATGAAAGACCTGCTTGGCGATGAACTGTTCAGGAAATGCCTGCATGAATATATGATCCGCTGGAACGGGAAACATCCACTGCCCTGGGACTTCTTTAACACGTTTAATAATGCGTCGGGAAAAAATCTCGATTGGTTCTGGAACAACTGGTTCTTCAGTACTCATTATAATGATATGGCCATCGGAGATGTGAAAAAGTCATCAGCCGGTTACACTATTTCAATTAAGAACATGGGCGGATTTTTTTACCCGATGGATGTAGTTCTAAAATATGCAGACGGTACAACAGAAACAAAACACCTGACGCCAGCAGTATGGGAAAAGAATGCGAAACAAATAGCTGTACCGGTAACTACCAGAAAGAAAATAGAAACTGTACAATTGGAAGGGGGAATTTTCATGGACGCAGATGCCGGCAATAACCGCTTTTCTGCAGACGAAAAGAAAGGGTTTTAAACCACTTCATAGAAAAGATGAGCACATATATACTGTGATTTGGAGAAACTAGCTGTGGCTTTCGTCTGTCTTTACGAGGAATGAAATCCTTAAATTGCGTTACTCTCATCATATTTCTATGCGCTATATCCTGATAGGTATTCTGCTCTTTTTGTCCATGGTCACTTATACCCAGACTCTATTGCCCACTGCCAGAAATATACAGGCCACCTACGATAAGGGTACAAGATCAGTGGCCGGAAAACCAGGAAAGAACTATTGGCAGAACACCGCCAACTATGACCTGAAAATAAACTTTGATCCGGCAACAAGGTTGATTACCGGTGTTGCTGATATTTATTACATCAACAATAGTCCCGATATATTGAATCAGATCTGGTTCAAGTTTTACCCGAATATTTATAAGAAGGGAGCTGCCCGGCAGCAAAGTGTAGCTGCTGAAGACCTCACTGACGGAATGATCATTGATTCGCTATGGATAAATAATACAATAGTTCCTTCGACAGCTATCATGGTCAATGGTACCAACGGTTCCTTGCGGAATCAATCCGTTGCCAGCGGGCAAACTATCCGATTCCGTATGGTGTATCACTATACATTGAACAAATCTTCGCATATCCGTACCGGTGAGATAGAACCGGGTGCTGCATTCATCGCTTATTTCTTTCCCCGTGTGGCCGTATATGATGATATTGACGGATGGAATACTATTCCCTATACCGGCACCCAGGAATTCTATAACGACTTCTGCCATTTCTCTGCTGCGGTCACTGTTCCTTCCAATTACATTGTATGGGCCACCGGCGATCTCAAAAATGGCAATGAAGTATTGGCACCGCTTTATTACCAGCGTTTGCAACAAGCGGAACAGAACGATGCCATGTCCTGGATCATTGATACCACTGACCTGAAAAAAGGAAATGTTACCAATTCGTCCGGTGCGTATAACACCTGGCATTTTGATGCGGATGATGTGGTGGATTTTGCTTTCGCCGTCAGTGATCACTATGTATGGCAGTCTTCCAGTATCATCGTTGACCCGAAAACAAAAAGAAGAACAAGGGTAGATGCCGCCTTCCATCCGAAACATCATGACTACTTCAATGTGGCCGGTGATGCACGCAAAACGGTGGAAGCAATGAGCTATACCTTTCCGGCCTGGCCATTCCCTTACCCACATATCACCGTTTTCGACGGGCTCGACCAGATGGAATATCCAATGATGGTGAATGATAATCCTGTTGAGGACCGGGCCGAAAGCATTTCGCTGACCGATCACGAAGTATTCCATACCATGTTCCCTTTTTATATGGGCACCAATGAGACCAAATATGCCTGGATGGATGAAGGATGGGCCACCATTGGTGAATGGCTGATCACCCCGATGATAGACTCCACCATCGTTGACGAATATGGCGTAGCACCAACAGCCGCCAGTGCAGGCAATGAGACAGACCTGCCCATTATCACTCCCAGTACGGAATGGAGCAAGGCCTACTTTACCAATGCCTATCCCAAACCGGCAATGGGTTACCTGTACATTAAAGATTATCTCGGTGATGCACTTTTTACCAAAGCGCTGCACCATTATATTCACCAATGGAAAGGCAAACACCCGATGCCTAATGATTTTTTTTATAGTATGAATGAGGGGGCCGGTAAAAACCTGAACTGGTTCTGGAAGAAATGGTTTTTTGAGAACGGGGTGCCCGACCTGGCCATCACATCAGTGAAAAGAACAGGGAACAAAATAAACGTGCTGATCACTTTAAAGGGCAGCAAGCCTGTGCCGGTCGATCTTATCATTGAATACAAAGATGGCAGTACACAAACGATCCACCGGAGTATAGCCGTATGGGAAAAAGGAAATAAGGTCACTACTGTCACTTTTGTGGCAGCAGGTGCTGTCAGTCATTTAAGATTGTTTCATCCACATACGCCGGATAGTGATCCGAAAGACAATGTCTATGAGATAAAGTGACTCGGAAACGTTGTCGGAAGATATGCGACTAAGAAAATTCGTAAAATCACTATAAATAAAATAATAGCTAACCCTTAGTCATTAAAAAATAATTTGACTATTGATACTTGAATTCAATAAGATAATAACTTCAATATGTTAACAACATTTAAGGTCAAATTCGATTTGTAGCAAAGAGCCTATGGAAACTTAGGCTCTTTTGTTTATACTGACTGCGCCCGGTCATATAAACAGTTTCACACAGCCCTTACTGCACTATCAGTCTGAATACATACGTTTCATTACCGTTACCGGCTTCCAGTGTATAAGTACCCGGCGCTATATACTTGTCAAAAAAGATATGGTATGATCCGCCGTTCTCTATTGCCAGTTTCCCTTTTTGTATGAATTGCCCGTTCATAGCGCTGATAGTATAAGTGAATGATCCACTCAAAGACCCGGTGGCGGAAAGGGTTATCCTGTCACGAACAGGGTTTGTCAGCAATAACAACTGGTTGTTGCTGCCCGCTGACACAGCTACTGTTTTTGAAAATTTCTCCCGTCCATCTGTATCTGTAGATCGAAGTTTATACCAGGCAATACGATGGATAGGTTCATTGTCATACGTTGTATAAGTTTCCACACCCGGGTTATTACGGCCACCCATGCGGCCTACTTCATAGAATACTGAATTATCATTACTTCTGAGAACAGTGAAGTGGCTTACATTATGTTCTTCAACAGTTGTCCATTTTAATTCTGTATGATTATCCTGGTACCTGGCTGAAAAGCTGATCAGTGTTACTGGTAAAGGGAATAAACGATAGCCGGGAGTGAACATCCCGAAAACAGAAACAGTGCTGGAAGCAACAGTACCGGCAGCAGTGGCGCCGCTTGCCGGGCCGCCCACATCGGTCCAAAGACCGGAAACATAAGAAGCAGCAGCGATCCTGGATACAGCCCAGTTCGGAAATGTCACTTTGCTATTGTCCCAGTTCATGACAACAGAAGCGGAGCCCCCGGATACCCTGTCCACCTGCCAGTATTCGAATGTATCCACCGCTATTAATTGTATATCCAGCTGGTTAAGATTAGGCGTATTGATCTCATGCTTCACATTGAACTCACTGCTGGCGGTAAGGCTATTCAATGCAATGGTCCGTTCTGCTGTTCCATTTCCAACAGGAAATATAAAATTGGTAGCGCCGATCTTTTTTACCCACCCGTTCACATGACGGCTATCAGCATCGCCGGTATAGGAAGAACCGGCCTCATAGATAAGATAGTTGGGTGTGGCTGATGTAGTGATGATCCCGCCGGTAAAAGTATGGATACCGCTTACGCTAAGATTGTTGTTGATGGCAATACCGGAATTGTTATCTGAATTCAGGTGATACGTTTTGAATGGCTGTGACCCATTCACACTCTGTGCAGCAGAACCATTCAGGTATAAAGTA
>JAEUVK010000041.1 GCA_016787135.1 Chitinophagaceae bacterium
CAGGTGAAATTTTGGGAAATCCGTCCTGTTCTAAAACGCCTTTTTGTCCTTCAAATTGCGCCTTTCTACGGGATATTTGTATGGTCATCAATTCGGAAACGGGAAAATACAACAAATCCGTTAGCAGGGGAAATTTGCCCCAGGTAAATAGGACAGTCAGCAGGCTGGAAAAGCTGCCGGTCACATCTGTACTTTTACCCCGAAAGCGAGGTCGCCGGCATCGCCAAGACCCGGCACAATGTACCCTTTGGCAGTCAGTTCGTCATCAATATCGCCGCACCAGATAGTGACGGAAGGAGCTTCCCGCTTAACGTATTCAATGCCAACGGTACAGGCAATGGCCGCTACAATATGGATATCTTTCGGGTTTCCTTCCTCTTTCAGGAACTGTATTGTTTTTACTAAGGAAGAACCCGTTGCCAGCATGGGATCGCAGATGATCAGTTCCCGGCCTTCGAGGTCGGGGCAGGAAATATAGTCGAGGCTGATCTCAAAACTGCCGTCTTTATGGTGTTTGCGATAAGCAGAAATAAAAGCATTATCGGCTTTGTCAAAATAGTTCAGTATGCCCTGGTGCAGTGGAAGTCCGGCACGGAGGATCGTGGCTATGACGGGTTGTACACTCAATACTTTACTGGTAGCTGTTCCAAGTGGTGTTTCTACTTCTATTTCCTTAAATGGAAGCACCTTGCTGATCTCGTAAGCAGCTACTTCACCAATACGTTCCAGGTTACGGCGAAAACGCATCCGGTCGTTTTGTACAGTTACATCCCTCAGTTCACTTACCCAGTTGCTGACCAAAGAATGTTGCTGGCTCAGGTTTACAATCATCGTGATGATTTACTTTTGACATCCTTATTGACATACAGGATGCCGGTGATTATTAACTCCGGCAAAGCTAACTTAAAATCTGATTCATGGTTTACAAGGCTATTGGTTTAATGAGTGGCAGTTCACTGGATGGGCTGGACATCGCATTTGCAGCATTACATGAGAATGGCGGCAAATGGAGTTATGAGATCGTAAAAGCGGATTGTTATTCTTATTCCGGGGAGTGGATAGCCCGGTTAAAGAGTGCGGTGTCTTTAAATGCGCTGGATTACCAGTTATTGCATACTGATTACGGGCATTATCTCGGGCAACAGGTAAATAAGTTCATCCGGGAAAACGAACTGGAATATAGAGTAGCCCTGGTCGCTTCACATGGTCATACTACTTTTCATATCCCTGCAAGGAAAATGACAGGTCAGCTTGGCGACGGTGCCGCTATTGCTGCAGAAACACAATTACCGGTGGTCAGCGACCTGCGGGCTATGGACATTGCTTTTGGCGGACAAGGCGCACCGATCGTACCCATCGGGGAAAAGTTGCTGCTTGGTAATTATGATTACTTTCTCAACCTCGGAGGTATTGCCAATATTTCTGTGAATGCTGACCAGTATGTTGCCTTCGATATCTGCCCGGCTAACCGGGTATTGAATATGCTGGCCAATGAAGCCGGAAAAGAATATGATAAGGGTGGTGAAATGGCATCGCAGGGAAACGTGAATGCAGTATTATTGGAAAAACTGAACTCTCTGGATTATTACAAACAGTCTTTCCCTAAATCACTTGCCAATGATTTCGGGACCGATATAGTTTATCCGATCATCAAAGATGCAGGTATTCCTGTCAATGATGCCCTCCGGACATATGTTGAACATATCACTGTTCAAATCGGGAGAAATATAACAGCGTTAAAGAGCGATAAACCACGAACTGCAAACCGCAAACTGCTTGCTACCGGCGGTGGTGCCTTCAACACTTTCGTTGTACAGGAACTCAGCAACAAACTAAAAGAACTGAATATAGAAGTAGAGGTACCTGACAAAAATCTCGTGAATTATAAAGAAGCGCTGATCATGGCGCTGATCGGCGTGCTTCGCTGGAGAGAAGAGTACAATGTTATTTCTTCTGTGACCGGGGCAACAAGGGCCAGTATCGGCGGCGCTTTGTGGATGGGGCAGGAAGCCTGATCAAAATCAGTGTTTTCCTCTGTTCAGGTCAGACTAATATTATAATTACTGCTATTACCTTTCAGGAAAGAGGGTGGGTATGTCATATCTTTTTCCGTCGGAAGAAAGAAATATTGGTTTTGTGCCTAAGCCCGCAGGCCGTTATCCACCACCCGGATCACCAGAAGAGATCAGGCAATTCAAAGAGCTTCAGCTAAATTTCGTTCACCAGTTCCGGGACATCTTCCCGGATAAGATGGCGCCCAAAGCAGTTGTCATTATACCCAGTCTTACTCTTGACCAGGAGATCCTCAATAAGATCGAAGGCATCAATTATTATGAAGAAAGATTATTGTGCCTGCTGATGTTGCTGAGAATGCCACGAACGCATGTGATCTATATTACCAGCGTTACTATCGATCCTGTGATCATAGATTATTACCTGCATTTGCTTCCAGGCGTTACAGGGTATCATGCCCGTCAGCGGCTCACGATGCTGAGCTGTGCAGATGTATCGCATCTTTCCCTGACAGAAAAGATACTGGAAAGACCTCTTTTGATAGAACGGATAAAAAAAAGCGTACCACCGGGTCATGCCGCACATATCACCTGTTTTAATGTGACGGATAAAGAGAGAACATTGGCCGTAAGAATGGGAATGCCGGTGTATGGATGTGATCCGGATCTTTTATACATAGGTACCAAAAGCGGAAGCCGGCTATTATTCAGGAAAGCAGGTTTACTGATGCCACCGGGCTTTGAAAATCTCACCGGCGAAAATGATATTGTTGAGAGTCTTTTTGCATTGAAACAGCAGGAACCTGCACTAAAGAGAGCTGTCATAAAAATGAACGACGGTTTTTCCGGCGAAGGGAATGCCATCTTTTCTTATGAGGAGACAACAAGCCAGACAGTGTCAAGAGAATGGATCAGGGAGCAGTTACGTCACATACATATTATTGCGCCTGACCTTAACTACCGGAGTTTCCTGAAAAAATTCACCCGCATGCAGGGAATAGTCGAAGCGGCCATTGAAGGTGATGTCAAAGCGTCTCCCTCTGTTCAATGCCGCATCAATCCATTGGGTCAGGTGGATATCATCTCTACCCATGACCAGTTGCTGGGAGGAGACGCAGGGCAGGTATTTCTTGGCGCCAACTTTCCGGCATCTTCAGACTATGCCGTGGAGGTCGGGCGGTTAGGTAAACAGGCCTCAGAAGAAATGAGAAATCTCGGGGTGCTTGGCCGTTTCAGTATTGATTTTATTTCTGTAAAAGAGAATGGCCTGTGGAAACACTTTGCTATTGAGATCAATTTGCGAAAGGGAGGCACTACCCATCCTTACCTGATGCTGCAGTTCTTAACGGGTGGAAGTTATAATGCTGGTACCGGCGAATTTGAAATGCCGGATAAAAAGAAACGATATTACCTGGCCTCAGATAATTTCAGCAGTGAAAATTGTAAAGGATTAACTGCCCACGACCTGATAGATATTGCTATCAGCCATGAGATACACTATAACAGTACAACGGAAGAAGGAGTGATGTTTCACCTGATTGGCGCTTTATCTCAGTATGGCAAGCTGGGTATTGTCTGTATCGGGGAATCACCGGACAGAGCCACCTTATTTTACAAGCGAACGATGGACATTCTCAAACAAATAGGAAACGAGTAAAGGTTTATATCCCAAGGATTGCTTTTAATTTTCCATAACCACTGCGGCTCACAGGAACTTTAGCGCCAGTACGCAGCACCGCCACATGCCCATCCTTTTCATACGGGTCAATTCTTGTGATCTGCTGTATATTGATGATATAAGAACGATGAGAGCGGACAAATTGCTGCTCGTCCAGCGTCTGCTCAAAATGGCTCATCGTTTTATTTTTCAGAAAATAACCTTCCTGTGTATGTATCTTGACAAAATCATCAGCTGCTTCCAGGTAAAAGATATCACGGGCAGGAATGATCTTGATCTTACTGCCATTCTTCACTACCACCCGCTGGCTTTGCGAAGGAGAATGTGAGGCGGTCTCCAATAACTCCTGTGTCGTTTTTTCAATAGCTGAAGGTTTTTGATCCATCCATTTGGCCACTGCTTTATCAAAACGTTCCTGGTCAAATGGCTTCAGCAAGTAATCTATCGCATGGGCTTCAAAAGCTTTGATAGCATATTCATCAAATGCAGTGGTAAAAATAACGGCCGGCGGTTGCTCGATCAGTTCCAGCATTTCAAAACCGTTGATCTTCGGCATTTGTATATCCAGGAAGATCAGGTCTGGCTGATATTGCTGGATGGCTTTCACGCCTTCGAACCCGTCCCCGCATTCTGCAGCCAGTTCCAGTTGCGGATGCTTTTCCAGGTACTCTTTTACAATGCTTCTTGCCAGCATCTCGTCGTCAACGATCACTACTTTGCTCATGCTGCGGGATTTTAACTATTGTAGTAAATATATTTTCTTTTGCTTCTGTGGCCAGCAGATCACTGCGGCCGAATAACAGGTATAATCTTCTCTGCACAGATTTCAAACCAAAACCCGTTCCCTGTTTGGGGGCGGATGTTTCAGGATCGAACGGGTTACTCACTTTTACCATTAATTCATTACCCTCTTTGTGAGTATGTATGTGTATCACTGTTTCACCGGTGGTGTCATACAACCCGAACTTGATCGCATTCTCTACTACCGGCTGCAAAAGTAAAGCAGGTAATTTCATTTGTTTTACTTCTTCATTGGTTTCTGTCACGGTAGCCAGCCTGTTGCCAAAACGGACCTTTTCTATTTCAAGATATAATTGCAGGTATTGTAATTCTTCCTGCAGTGTTACCCATTGTGTTTCTTCTTTTTTTAACGTGCCTCTTAAAAAATCAGAAAGCTGCTGCACCATCTTCCTGGCTTCGGCAGGACGTGAACCGATCAGCGCATTAATGGAGTTTAAGCTATTGAATAAAAAATGCGGCTGCAATTGCTGGCGCAGTTTGAACAGTTCAGCCTCTTTGGCCAGTTTCTCCGCATCGGCCTTTCGTACCTGGTCTTCTTTCTGCATGATCCATGTCTGCCAGAGTACGCTGATCATCGTGACACATCCCAGCAGGAGAAATGCGATACTGAACCGGATAGAGCCTGAATGTGACAACAGGTCCGTGTACCCGGGGTGGTACCCTAAAGAAAGTTTCAGTAACCATTTCGTCAGTAACAGCCATACAATGGAAAAGGTCACACACCATGCAAAGATGTTGATCAGTTGTTCTTTTTGCGGCAAATAATACCGGAGTGTGTTCATGATGAGCAGACAGAACAGCAACAGGATGCCATTACTGATACAACTATCAATGACCGCTTCCTGCCAGGGCAGATCAAAATAATGCAGTACCATGGCATGGTCGGCCATCAATACCAGCCAGCTGATACCAAAGGTGAGACGGAATCTTGTTGCCGAAAGAGGCGAGTTAGACATGGTTCATTATGCCAGTTGTAATAGCTGGTGAGTTTGGGTAAAGAAAATATTCTCTGCTTTCTGGTTTACTGTATAGATATAAGACTCTGCATTGTCTTTTTCTTCGATCCGGGAATACAGTTCAGCGCCGTCTATCAGGTCGCTCAGGCGGTACAGCTCGCTGATGTTGATGAACTGCCACTGCACCAGTTGTTCTTTACGGTTGTAGAATGTTTCCTGCTCTTTCTGACCGATCTCCTGCGCCTTACTGAATGCTTCTTCTTTGGAGGAAGCCGCTACGAGACGAAGTTGTTCGTCAAACTGCGCTGTGTGGTCGCCATCGCCACAGACGATGCGAAAGACCATTTTTGCGAGATACCAGTTCATACAAGTTGGTTTTTGGTAAGTCCTGCCGGGTAAAGCGGGTGCGGTTATATTACTCTTTTCTTTGCCGGGCAGGGCAAAATTCATTGGTGATCTGTTCAGCTGGCAGCCTTCGTATCCGATAGATCAGTGGAAAGGACATTGAACCTTTGCACCGTACATGCAATATTGAAGTTCAATAACTCCTGATCTCCACACCGCCAAATATGACAGTTCCATCCAGTATCAATGTTTTGGTGCTGCTTTCCGATGCGGCCGGAAATTTTCGTTTGTCGCTGATACCGCCAAAGATGGTGACGGATTCTGTTTTGATCGCCCAGTTGGAAGGCACGATCAGGGTGGCGCCGCCAAAGATAGCAGTGATATCCATTACGGCAGACTCGGCCATATCTGCCTGCGTCAGGTCTATTTCACATCCGCCGAAAATATTCGTCAGGTCCCCGCCCTTGAAATTCTTGGAAAGCACTACTTTTTTAGAACCGCTGAAAATATTGGTACTGTCAATAAAGTCGTCTTTGCTATGCTCAGCCTCGCTCAGCGGTGTAATGGTTTCGGCTTTCACACCATCGCTTTTTTTTTCATGCCAGCTTTGCCATCTTTTTTTGCGTGGACGAAAAATGAACAGGGCGCCCAGTACGATCAGGATCACCGGCCAGATATGCCGGCGAAGTTCTCCATGCAGGAAAAAATCGTTGACCAAAAAAGCGCCACCGATAATAACAGGGATGAACCAGCCACCGTCGCGGAAACCCTTTTTTAGCCCCATGACCAGGCCAATACCGATGAGCAGCATCTGCCAGGTGAACAGCCACACGGGCATCGGTATGCCAAAACTCCGTACCAATGCCAGTCCGCCTACGACCAACAGGAAAAGTCCTGTCCATATATGACCTTTACCCTCATTGCGCTCCATCCGGGCTTCCCAGCGGGTTTCCCACCTGTCTCTTCTTTCTTCCCTTCTGTCTCTGTAATCATTCATTTGTGGTTCAAATTTTCTGTAAAGCTATACGGGGAAAGAGCAACAGGCAATAGTCAATGGGCAATAGAGAACGAAAAGTCGGTGAATGGGGGATTGAAAGGGGTAGAATACAACCAGGTCGTTACTAACTTTCTTTTATTTACCTTCCCAGCCCTAAAACTATCTTCATGATGCGCCAATTATTTGCTGCAATTGTATTTCTGTTTACTATTTCGTTTGTCAATGCCCAGGATAAGAAAGATTCCAAAAAATGGGATGTGTCCAATCCCGAAGGGCCTTATAAAGAGGTTTCCTTTACCGTCAGTGAAGGAACCTGGATGAACGTGGACATTTCACCGGATGGGAAAGAGATCATTTTTGACCTGCTGGGTGATATTTATACCATTCCTTCAACAGGCGGCGAGGCAAAAGTATTAAGAGGCGGCCATGCGTTTGAAGTGCAGCCCCGCTTCAGCCCAGATGGCAAAAAAATACTGTTTACTTCCGATGCCGGTGGCGGCGATAATATCTGGATGATGAACCGTGATGGCAGCGGCGCCAGACAGATTACGAAAGAAAGTTTTCGGTTACTGAACAATGGCGTTTGGTCGCCTGATGGAGAATATATCATCGCCCGTAAACATTTTACTTCTACCCGTTCATTAGGCGCTGGTGAAATGTGGCTGTATCACACCAGCGGCGGAAGTGGTCTGCAACTGACAGCTAGAAAGAATGACCAGCAGGATGTGAATGAACCTGTGGTATCACCTGACGGACGCTATGTGTATTTCAGCGAAGACATGTATCCCGGTGGTTTCTTTCAATACAATAAGGATCCCAACAACCAGATATTCGTCATCAAACGTTTTGACCGGGAAAAAGGAACTACGGAAACCATTACCGGCGGGCCGGGTGGTGCTGTACGTCCGCAGTTATCGCATGACGGCAAATTTTTGTCCTTTGTAAAAAGGGTAAGAACGAAAACCGTTCTCTATCTCCGCAATCTCGAAACAGCAGAAGAGTGGCCGGTCTATGATCAGTTGAGCAAAGATCAGCAGGAAGCATGGTCTGTGTTTGGTCTGTACACCGGTTATTCATGGACACCGGATGATAAAAACATCATCATATGGAGTAATGGAAAGATCATGAGTGTGGAGGTGAATGGTGTGAACAAGGCAAAGGAGATACCATTTACCTGTACTGTTAAACAACGCATTTATGATGCCGTTCGTTTTCAGCAGGACATCAACCCTTCTGCTTTTAATGCCAATGTGATCCGGCAGGCAACTACATCTCCGGATGGAAAATGGATCGTATTCAACGCAGTGGGTTATTTATGGAAAAAGGAATTGCCTTCCGGTAAGCCGCAACGCATCACTACCGCTACCGACTTCGAGTTTGAACCGGCTTTTTCTCCGGATGGCAAGACATTATTATATATATCATGGAGTGATACTGCATCCGGGGCTATCTGGAAACTGAACCTGCAGCCTGCCGCAAGCGGAAAAAATGTGGTAGCGCCAAAACCTGTTAAGATCACAAGGACAAAAGGTATTTACCGGCTACCCTCCTTTTCACCGGATGGAAAGATGATCGTATTCCGCAAAGAAGGCGGCAGCGATGCATTGGGAGAACCTTACACAGCAAAGCCCGGTATCTATACTATGTCTGTTGATGGTACCAATGAAAAACTGGTAACAGAAAAAGGAGATCTGCCGAAGTTCAGCAATACCGGCGACAGGATATATTACCAGGCCGGTGGCGGGATGAACAGGAACTATGTAAGTTGTAAACCGGATGGCAGCGATGAACGCATTCACCTGAAGAGTACTTATGGCAGCCAGTTCACCCTTTCTCCGGATGAAAAATGGATCGCCTTTATTGATCTGTGGGAAGTTTATATCGCCGCTTTTCCCAAAACAGGTAAGACCATAGATATCGGAAGCGGTACCAAAGATTTCCCCGTCAAGATCGTTTCCAAAGATGCGGGCATCAACCTGCACTGGTCGGCCGATAATAAGCAACTTCATTATACCCTCGGCAGCCAGTATTACACGATCAACCTCGATGAACGCTTTGACTTCATAGCTAACAAACCTGATTCGTTATTCAAAATACCGGAAAAAGGGATAGATGTAGGACTGGAAGTGGCCGTGGATAAACCAAAAGGAGTGGTAGTCTTTACTAATGCCCGCCTCATAACCATGAAAGGTGATGAGATAATAGAGAACGGGACCATGATCGTAGGAGATAACCTGATCAGGGAGGTGGGAAAGAATGTAACAATTCCTGCCGGCGCAAAAGTGATCGATTGCAGTGGCAAAACAATATTACCGGGATTCATTGATGCCCATGCACACGGCAATCATTTCCGGTCAGGCATCACGCCACAGAAGCACAATGCTTATTATGCCAATCTTGCCTATGGTGTTACTACTATGCATGACCCCTCGGCCAATAGTGAAATGGTATTCGGGCAAAGCGAACTGGTAAAAGCTGGCTTGATGGTAGGGCCGAGAGTATTTTCAACCGGGACTATCTTATATGGGGCAGATGGCGATTTCAAAGCGGTTATCAATTCCATTGACGATGCCAGAAGCGCCTTGAGAAGAACAAAAGCCTTCGGCGCATTCTCTGTAAAAAGTTATAACCAGCCGCGCCGTGAACAACGACAAATGATCATACAGGCAGCAAGAGAATTGCAGATGGAAGTAGTGCCGGAGGGGGGATCATTCTTTTACCATAACACCAGTATGATACTGGACGGGCATACTACCATCGAGCATAATATCCCGGTGGCGCCCTTATTCAATGATATGATACAGTTATGGAAGAATTCAAAGACCGCTTACACACCCACATTGATCGTGAACTATGCCGGCATGAGTGGTGAATATTACTGGTACCAGCATACCAATGTGTGGGAGAATGAAAGATTGCTCCGCTTTACGCCGAGATCGATCATTGATACCCGCAGCCGTCACCGTACCATGCTGCCGGAAGAAGAGTATGTGAATGGACATATCCTGACCTCTAAAAGTTTGAAGAAGCTGATGGATGAAGGCGTAAGGGTCAACATGGGTGCACATGGTCAGATACAGGGTATTGGTGTGCATTGGGAAATATGGATGATGCAGCAGGGGGGTATGACCAATCACCAGGCATTGCAGACGGCAACCATTAACCCGGCAGTGAGTTTAGGTCTGGATAAATGGATCGGTTCGCTGGAAGCAGGCAAACTCGCCGACCTGATCGTGATGGACAAAAATCCGCTGGAGAATATCCGTAATACAGAAAGCGTACGGTATACGATGGTAAACGGAAGATTGTACGATGCAGAACAAATGAACGAGATCGGTAATTACAATAAACCCAGGACAAAATTCTTCTGGGAGTTAAATAAGAACGCTGATAGTTTCCCATGGCACGATGGCACTGAGACAGAGGTGGAGACCTGTAGTTGCGGGAAGCATTGAGAAAGTGAATAGAGAATAATTGGCGCTGTTTTATCCGGTACAGCAATAAAAGGTTGAAAGTTACCAGTACTGTAAAATTAAAAGCTGCAGATCAGTTCTGCAGCTTTTTGCTATTTATTACGACAGGGATGCACCCCAGGATAGTTTATAAGGATCGTTGTTTGTTTTGATACAGGTGAACAGGAAACAGGTAATGAATGGCATATTGATGATCTCTCCGTTATCTTCTATGGCTACAGTTCCGCTGACATAGGTCTCTGTGGATGATGTTTCCAGTGCTTTGCGGCCACCGGCCAGTTTTTCTTTTCCATACCCGATATCAACCCGGCGGTAAGCCAGTTTCTCTACCATATCCTCCAGCAACGCCGGCTGATCGAGAGAAGTACTGATGTGAAGCGACTTGTTCATAACCCGTTTTTTTGTTGTTCATTATATCTTTCTAAGTTATCACCGGCACGGTTCTTTTATCATTTGTCTGTCTATAGGATGCTAATGTAACCGGAAAGATTACAGGCTGACTGTGAAAGTTTTCAAAAAGCCCGGAAATGAAGGTTGAATTGAAGAAACACGGGGATGAACGGCTGGCGTTCAGGAAAGGGAACAACTCCACGACACTTTATAATCATGATCGTTGTTACGGATACAGAAAACAATGAAACGGGAAGTAACGGGTACGCTTAATCGTTTCAACCCTTCTCTGTTGCCAGGAGCATAGAATATTTCTATTGTTCCGGTAACAGGTGTTTCTGCAGCGCAGTATTCGATCTCTTTATATCGTTGAGTAAATCTTGCCATACCTGACAGTTTACTTTGTTTTGGCATTTTGGGTGGCAGGTTTTGCTGAACGAATTTCTCCAGCAACATTTCCTGGAAACCGGCTTTACTTTCTACAGAGGTGATATTTTTTATTTTCATGACCCGTAATTTTTATAATTACGCAGCCAAAGGAGATGCCAGATTTTTTAGGGGAATAAAAATGGTTGAATGCTAAATGAGTAAACAGGTTAATGTCGGATGACTGACAGGTGCCTGCTTGAATAAATTCCCAATATTTGGTGATAGTTACGAAGGGTTGGGAAAAAGCAATTCTTTATTTCACCAATTCAAACTTATCCCCGTCAAACAAACCCATATCACTTAGTTTAAGATGCGGTATCACCAGCAGGGCCATGAATGACAATGTCATGAAGGGTGAGGCAAGAGTGGAACCTGCTTCTTTGGCGGCTTTATCGATCAATGAATATTGTTCTGCTACTTTATATCCATCTTCATTACTCATCAATCCGGCTACAGGCAATGGCACCACCAGTTCAACATTGTCATTTACGCAGCTTACACCACCCCGGTGTTCGATCAGCAGGTTCACGGCTGTGCAGATACTTTCATCATCCACCCCAACTGCCACGATATTATGACTGTCGTGGGCAACAGACGAAGCGATGGCTCCCTGTTTTAATCCAAAGTTCTTAATGAATGATTTGGCAACCGGCGCTTCATTATAGCGGTTCACCACCACGATCTTCAGAATGTCTCTTGCTGTGTCGCTGACAATATTCCCGTTGTCCTGTTTTGGAGCAAATGAGAGTTTATTTGTAATGAGTTGCCCATCCAGGGCCTCAATGACAGGTATTTCTTTTTCTCCCTGCCATTTTACTTGAAAAGCGGCTATGTCTTTTTTAGTACAGGAAAAATTATTGATCACTCCTGACCGGGCAGTCTCAATTTTAGATATTCCGTTTTCAGCCACTAGTTTTCCATCGATGAATGTTTTTGTCACCTGGAAAGTTTCCAGGCCCCTGGCCACAATGAAATCTGCCGGGTCGCCTTCTCTTAAAAGACCAACATCTAACTTGTAATGTAATACCGGGTTGATACATGCTGCTTTCAATATCTTAAAAACATCAATTCCTTTCGTAACAGCCCTTGCACAAAGTTGATTGATGTGTCCGATCACCAGGCTGTCGGGATGTTTATCATCACTACAGAACATGATCATGTCCGGGTAATCATTCAACAGATCAATAAGAGCTTCAAAATTCTTTGCAGCGCTCCCTTCCCGGATGATGATCTTCATCCCGTATTTTAATTTATCCAGAGCTTCTTCCCTGGTAAAACATTCGTGATCCGTATAGATGCCGGCCTCAATGTATTTTTTGGCATCTTCTCCCCTTAATCCCGGTGCATGGCCGTCCACCGGTTTGTTCAGCTGGTGTGCTGCTGCGATCTTCCTCATTACTTCTTCATCTTTGTACAGCACACCCGGAAAATTCATCATCTCACTCAGGTATTTTATTTCATCTCTTTGCAACAGTTCTTCCACATTTTTTGCATCCAGTACTGCACCTGCTGTTTCAAATATAGTCGCAGGTACGCAACTTGGCGCCCCGAAATTGAATTTGAATGGGACAGTATTGCCATTTTCTATCATGAATTCAACACCTTTCATACCACAGACATTGGCGATCTCATGTGGATCGCTGACGGTGGCGACAGTGCCATGTACCACGGCCAGCCTTGCAAACTCAGAAGGCACGAGCATCGAGCTCTCAATGTGAACGTGACTGTCTATGAAACCAGGAAGAATATAGTCCGGAACCAGGAGGTGGGAGGCGGGAATTTGTTCAATGGAGACGATCTTACCATTTTCAATATTTACTTCTGCAGGATATATCTTTTGTTTATGTA
Organism: Chitinophagaceae bacterium; assembly: GCA_016787135.1. Classification (GTDB taxonomy): domain Bacteria; phylum Bacteroidota; class Bacteroidia; order Chitinophagales; family Chitinophagaceae; genus VBAT01. The sequence continues at coordinate 12,930 of JAEUVK010000041.1, forward strand.
TGTCAACAAGATTGCCGGTTATAGCGAATAATGACATTATTACTTCATTTAGTAATTAAAGATAAATGAATAGGAGTATATCGGGATCTCTGCGGGGTGATCAGCGTTACGGGATATCAGGCAGCGGTCCGGGGAATCTTTCTAGTTCGTTCTTTCATGACAGCGATGGCTTCTTCTTCGCTGCTGAACATGTTGTTGATATTGACAAGGTTCTTTGCCAGTTTATCATATCGCTTTGACATCAGCCACATAAATATGTGGAGATAATGAATGCCATCAAACACCAATACTTTTTGCCGGGCAAATTCATCTTTGTGTTTCAGGAACTCAACCGGTATCTCTGTATAATGAAGAGCAGGGCGAACATGGTGGACCGCATGGTAACCATCATTCCAGCATACTTTATTGTATTTGGTATTGATACAGTTGATCGTATTGTCATCGAGATTTGAAGGGTCAACGAATGCATGTTGTGCCCAGTTGCCAAGCATCATCACCACACGGGCAAATAAAAAAGGTATGATGAAGATGAACATTGTAGCTTTCAGGTTCACAAAGCACATGGCTATGCAAAATGCATAGAATGACATTTCACCCCAGGTCAGCCGCATATACAATTTTTTCCGTTTGCGGTTAAACAGGTACATGAATGTATCCCTGAATCCCAGGAAAAGAAAACGGGTGACATAACTGAGAAATCCCCGGAGACTATCACGCCTATAAGGCAGCGTACTGCTGGCATCATCATACATATTGTTCTCCACGTGATGCATGGCCATATGATGTACAAAATATGTTTCAGGTGTATGGCCGAAAAAAGGGCATACGATCCAGATGATCCAGTGATACATCCAGGTGTAGGCCTTTTTAAAAAGCTTGCGGTGGCTGATACAATGTAACATCAAACCAAACCGGCCTTTGAAATACATCTGGGATATATAGAAATAGGGAATATAAGCGAGCCACCAGTACCATCCATCCAGCAAAGGGGTGTAAAGAATGATGGCTGTGGGGATGACCAGGATATGAATGGCTGTCAGCAGGTATATAAAAGGAAGGTCTCTTGGGTCGTTAATGAAACGGAGCCATAAATTATCATACCAGCTATATTTTTCTTTGGGAATATAAATGGGGTCTGTAATGGTGGTCAGCGCCTTCATGCTGTTTGTTAAGTGGTTAGACTTCTTTTGGTAAAAAAATGAACAAATTTTATGTAGGACAAGGATATTGGTCAAACCTTGCGAATGTAAGCCTTTCAAGGGTAAATATGGCCTGTTTTTTTACTGATCTTCATCAGGAAGAACGTTTTCTCCGGCCTTTTAATGTGGCTGAAAAACTTATTTAATAAATAATTACCGTTACCACAGATTTGCATTAGTTCCAAAATGCGGGTAAGCAAAACCGAACTTCAGGTACACGTAATAGCCCTGGTTAGAGAGGAAACCGCCAATAGTATAAAGGAGAAACAGTACATGAGCGATCTGCCAATAATATGCTTTCGCAATCACATGCTTTTTCAGAAGACCTATGTAGTGGGTTATCCCATACCCGCTGACAAAAGCCACAAAGACCCCCATATGTTTTATAGTAAAAGTATGTACGACAGCATGCTGCGGCATGATGAATATCCAGGCAATACCCGCAATGAAAAAAGCGATGGCCATTTTAAAATGAATACGATGATACCGGTACAAATTTTTTAAGGCAAACACGGAAATAATGATAAAAGAGATAGCCGGTAAGGCAAACATCCTGCCGATACGGAACCAGAATTCATAGCCCCACATTTTTAAAAAATCGTATGACCGGACAGCCCTGCCAAGTTCATTATCGGTCTCGCCGGTTGTTCTTTTCAATAATGCTCCTTTCATATCCTCCACGACTGCCTGCCAGTCGCCGAAATATAAATAGTTCTGGAAAAGATGAAGTGCTACCCCGGCTACAGGCATAGACAGCAATAAAAAACAGGTGGGTGAAAAAAACTTCCTGGTAAAAATGATAAAGAAGCCTGCAGTAATGATCGCCAGGAAAGGAATTGATTCAAACGTGAGCCAGGACTGGATAAAATAGACCAGGCAAAGCGAAGGCAGCATCCATTTCTTTGTATCTTCAGTAAAATAGCGATACAGGATATAGATATAAACCCATTTCAGCAATTCCGTATATAAATGCTGGTGCAGGTCGTCTGCCCAGCAAATGAAGTAGCAGCTAATGACCAGCAATACCCATGAAATAAAAGCGGAGGAGGTATCAGGTATTATCTTCTTTAACCCAATTTGTAAAAAGAAGAAAAAGAAAACAGATAGAAGGATAGGAAAAACAGCGATTGTATAAGGATCTTTTGTATTCAGTATTCTTGCATACACGCCGCCAAGTATATCCGGAAGGGGCGGGTAGTGAGTATATACCTCTGTACCGGATTGATTAAAATTGCCGGTATAGTTAAAAACCGGCAGCCCCTTTGTTTTTGTATAGCCGATATCTGTAAACCACATGGCCGAAGAATGGACATTACGACTGCTGAAAGCGTCGCCATATACGCCCACTCTGGCTTCGGTTGTCAGATCAGAGACCGGGATATTCAGCCAGCGGAAAATGATAAGGCTATAGCAAAAGATAAAGACCAGTATCGTAATGACCCTTCCCGGCATCAGCCGAAATTACTCATTACTTTGTCAACTTTTTGCATCACCAGAGCTGTCGTCATGGTTTTCATGCAGAAATTATCGCCACCGCAGGGAAGAACAGACGTATGATGGGTACAGGGCGAACAATGCACGGAAAGATATACAGCTTTGAACAGGTCCGATTCTTTCATTCTTGTCACCGGACTGGTAGGCCCCCATAGTGAAACCGTTGGAACACCCAGTCTGTAAGCATAGTGCAATGGGGCGCTGTCAACGGTGATAAGCAATAAGCACTCGTTGTAAAGCAGTGAAAGAAACGCATCAATGGAATAGTCGCCGGCGATATTTTGTACTGGTACCTCCTTCAGGCGACTTCTTTGTATGATTATGTCATAGTAATGGCGATCATTTTTTGTGCCTGACAGTAATATAGGATAATGATATTTTCCATAAAGAACGATGCACAACTGCACTAACAGGTCATCGGGATATAATCTTTCCCTTGCAAGTTCACTACAGGTATTGCTGATGATGATATATTTCTTGCCGGTATTGACCCTTCCTGTTTTTCCATACCCGGCAAATTCAAATGCGCTGTTTACTTCTGCGCCAAGCGCTTCTGCCATACGGTCATAATTGTCATGAGCCAGCGAAAACTGGTTGAAATAAACCGGGTGGGTATTAATGTTCTTCCGGAACGATACTTCATTGAAAAAAAAGTCAAACCGGTTGCGGGCGCAGGTCCATAAAGAAAAAATAGTAGTAAGTTTTGAATATACTTCCAGGTTGCAGACCCATCGCTTATTCTTTCGCCAGGAACGGAATAGATTTTTTACAGTACTTGCTGCCGCTTTCAGGAATGTAGAATCATCATATTCCCAGTATTCATCAAACAAACCTGCCGGACGAATACCAGTGATCACTGAAACATTACCGAGTAATATCAATTTTGTATCCGGGTATTTTATTTTTATGGCTGTGATCCCGTCAGCTGCCATCAATGCGCTTCCGGTACCCATGACCTTAATGAAGAGAATATGCTTTGGTAGCGGGTGCAGGGAATGATTTCTTCTCAATATAAATCCGAGTGTCTTTGCTGCCACCAGGTGAATGGCAATGAGAAAATTACCAAGATATTTGTCTAGTTGTTGCTTGTGGCGGAGTGTCACTGAATTATATTCAGTACCAATATTAATGCAGTTGCGGTATTCATCCAAACCGGCTTTATTCAGGGCCCGGAGGTCTTATTTTACCTGCTGTATTTTCAGGTATTGCCCTGTATTTCTCCTATGTGGATAACCCACCTTTGGCATGACTCATGCAATTGATTAACCAATCAAACCCGGAGCTTATGAAAATGACCATTACGATCAACCTGGTGCTGATTCTGCTGTATTATTTCTTATTAAGTGTTATGCTTCCTTTTTGAGATGATACGTTATAGCTGGTCAAGGATGTCAGGTCTTCTGTCCTGTGTCCGTTGCAGTGACTGCTCATGCCGCCACTCTTCGATTTTTTTATGGTCCCCGCTCATTAAAATTGACGGTACTTTCCAGCCGCGGAAATCTTCGGGTCTTGTATAAACAGGCGGGGCCAATAAATTATCCTGGAAAGAATCAAACAACGCAGAAGTCTCATCATTTAATACGCCCGGTAACAGCCTGCCAATAGAATCCACTAAAACAGCAGCAGCCAATTCCCCCCCGCTGAGTACATAATCGCCTATGGAGATCTCTTTGGTTACAAAATGTTCCCGTATCCGTTCATCAATTCCTTTGTAATGCCCGCAGATCATCAGGAGATTTTCTTTTAATGAAAGGGTGTTAGACATTTTTTGGTCCAGCTTTTCACCGTCTGGTGTCAGGTAAATGATCTCATCATATTTTCTTTCTTTGGAAAGTTCTTCTATTGCCTTTACCAGCGGTTCACACATCATCACCATGCCGGCGCCACCACCGTACTGGTAATCGTCCACTTGCCCGTATTCATTCACAGCCCACTTGCGAAGAGGGTGTACCTGTACTTCCAGCAAACCCTTTTCCTGCGCCCTTTTCATGATACTGTGTTCAAACGGGCTTTTCAACAATTCGGGTAACACAGTAAGTATATCTATCCGCATGCGGCAAAGATAGAAAGCCTGTTTTTATCCTGCATCAATTAAACAACGGGGTAAAATAATATGTTTCTAATTACGAAAGATCAGCCAGATCCATAAACCAGTATTACCTTTAATAAAATGAACCGGTATATGCAGGATATAGATATTCTTATTGTAGAGGATGAAAAAAAAATTGCCGATGCCTTGCGGCAGGGGCTTACTGAAAATTCTTTCCGGGCTGAGGTGGCGTATGATGGGGTCATTGGTTGGAAGGTCTTTCAAAACAGGCCGTTTCACCTTGTAATACTTGATATTAACCTTCCGGGCATGAACGGCTATGAACTATGCAAGGCCATCAGGGCTGCCGACCCTGCTGTGCCGGTGATAATGCTGACAGCCCTGAATACCCTGGATGATAAGATCGAAGGTTTTGATGCGGGCGCTGATGATTATATCGTTAAGCCTTTTGATTTCCGGGAATTACTGGTACGGATAAGGGCTTTGCTTAAACGGATTCACCGCACAGTAGCGACAGGCACCTTGTTGCACGCCGGTAACCTGCAGATGAACCTGGACAGTAAGGAAGTGACCCGGGAAGGGAAACCTATTTCCTTAACTGCAAAGGAATTCCAGTTACTGGAATATTTTTTACGCAACAAGAACCGGGTGGTGTCCAGGGTGGATATTTCCCTGCATGTCTGGGATATTGATTTCGATACCCGGACAAATGTCATCGATGTATATGTAAATTACCTGAGGAAAAAGATCGATAAAGATTTTGATGAACCGCTTATTCATACACAGGTAGGAATGGGGTATATTTTGAAAGATAAAAGCTGATGAAGCTCGCTTCAAAGATCAATATACTGTTTACCGTTATTGTTTCCAGCATCCTGCTGGGAATGGGCATCATTATTTATTCTGTTTCCCGTCAAAGGGTGGAGAAGGAATTTCGCCAGCGGTTACAAAGCCGGGCAAGAAGCGCTGCCAAACTTTATCAGGTCTTCAAAGAAGATTCTATAAACCTGCTGAGGTCGCTGGATGCTTCTTCCCCGGCTTCCTTGTATAATAAGAATATCAGTATCTACAATGATAATAATGCCCCCCTTTATATATATCATGATAAAAACACGGACGACCTTTCACCCGACAGCATACGGCTGCGGTTGGCAAAAGAAAAAGGGGAGAATTTTTACCACGCCGGGAACAAAGAAGTGTTGCTTTATTATTTTTCGCAGGAAAATTCATTTACGGTACTGGTGGCAGCAGAAAATATCATTGGCCGGGAATACCTGCAAAACCTGAAGAATATCTTTTTCATTTATTTCCCGGTGGCGCTTGCCGTAACACTTATTGCCGGTTATCTCTTTTCAAAGCGGTTGGTAAGACCGGTAAAACAAACGATCCAGGATGTCAACCTCATCACCTCCCAAAATCTTTCACACAGGCTATACATTGGCAGTAATAAGGATGAACTGACGGAACTGAACAGGACATTCAATGATCTGCTGAACCGGCTGGAGGAGTCATTTAACATACAGAAAAGGTTCATTGCAAATGCTTCTCATGAATTATCTACGCCCCTGACATCCATTTCCAGCCAGATAGAAGTGGCTATGCTGCAAGAACGGAACACCGACGAGTACCGTAAAGTATTGTCATCAGTTCTTGAGGATGTAAAAGATCTGCACCAGCTTACAAAAAACCTGCTGGAGATAGCCAAAGCGGGTACACATGGTGCCATTCAGTTAGATAAGATACGGATGGATGAAGTGCTGTTGCGATCACACAGTGAAGTGATAAAACAAAACCCGGGGTCGCGGGTGGAACTCGATTTTCCTGAATTACCAGAAGATGAAAATGAATGCATGGTATTTGGCAATCCGCATTTATTGCATATTGCTTTTAAAAATATCATGGAAAATGGTTGTAAATACTCACCGGATAAAATGGTTCGTGTAAAGCTTGTGTTCAAAGGGAAAAGAGCGGAACTGATCTTTTTCAATAAGAGTGATGCAATACCTGACGAGGAGATCGAACACATCTTCGAACCTTTTTACCGGAGTTCTAATGCAATGACTGAACCGGGATTTGGCCTGGGACTTACGCTTACCCGTCGCATCATACGTCTTCATAAAGGTGCCATTGACATACAGTCGGGCACTGATAATGGCACTACTGTCACTATTGTACTGCCCACGTTGAAAAAGTGATTCCCTTTTAATTATATTCTAATAGTGCCTTAACTGTCCCTTTAGTCTGCAACTCTATATTGCCGGGAATAATACTCACTTTGTTGAATAAGCTTTTTAATCATATCCTGGTGCCTGTCAACTTTAACCGGAATACTGCTATGGTGATTGAAAAAGCAATAGCCATTGCCAACGAATTCAGGTGTGATATTTACCTGCTATACTGTCATTCACCACTTATTCCCGTTCCTTTCACCCCGGGAGGCCATGTTGCAGGGAGTATTTTCAATGATACGGATACTGAAAGAAAGATGTCTGAACTTATAGAAAAGTATAAGAATAGTTTGAACGACGGACTTTCTCTGTGGGGCGAGATACAAACCGGAAGTTGGTTTGAACTTATAAAACAGTTCGTTATTACAAGACATATTGACCTGGTTGTTATTCCCAGGAGCGTTGTCCGCCTCTGGGGTGCATTGATCCGCAAGCTGGATATTAATATGTTAGCCAAACAGACCAACTGCCCTGTGCTGGTCGTTACTCACCAGTTTGATATCATTCATTTGAAGAATATTGTAGTTCCTGTTGATGATTTTCTACCTATTAAAAAACTCACTGCAGCTACCTATATAGCAGGACGCTTTGATGCGATTATTCACCTGATGGGTCATAAGAAAAGTTATCATACAAAAGACCCCGGGGATACCAAATGGCTGGCCAGGGCATACCAGTTACTGAGAGATCATACCCAACTAAAGATACACCGGTCTTCTACTTATGGACATACTGTAGCAGACAACACCTTATCCTATGCAAAGCTGGTAGAGGCGGATCTTATTGTCATCAATACAGGGAAAGAGGCAGTTCTCGGAGGGTGGCTGAGCCGCTTATCCGGCAAATACCTGTACAAAGAATCAAATATATCGGTTCTTACTATTGCCCCCAGGCAATAAAGTTCTTGATGAATCAGGATGGTTAGAAAAGAGGGCGGTTGGAAGAGACCGCCTCTTTTTTTAGTAGCCGTATTTAGTTCAGATCAGATTTATTCAGTTCTTCAGCCAGTTTTACTGACCTCGGAAACAGTATATTATTTTCCAGATGAACGTGCTGGTGAAGGTCCATTTCGAATGCCTGCAATGCGGCAAATAATAATTTATAGGTAGTGCAGGCATCCTGGGGGGCTGTATAATTATCCGATAATCCCCTTATTTCCGCGAGTAAAGAACCGGCATGATCATGTTCGTGTTCCATCATGGTAATGGGCGCCTGCAGGTAAGTAACACTGAGATTTGCCTGCCCATGCTCATGGCCGGCAAATTTTTCCAGTTCTTTGATGCGTGGAAACAATATCACTTCTTCTTTCTGCATGTGCAGGGTCATTTCTTCCTTTACCGCAGCTACTGCTTCGAATATTTTGTACAGTTCAGGGTGGCGTTGTCCATGTTTGGATGCAACTTTTTCTGCATAGGCCAATAACTGGGGTAATTCATTCTTCACATAATGGTGGTGTGTGGATACTATATGCTCACACAATTGTGATAAGCTAAGCCTGTCAAACGGAAAAGCCGGTTGATTGGCAGATGATATCCCTTCAAGTTCTTTCAACAAATCTTCAACAGAGATATTTTGCTCGGTGCAGGCCTGCTGTAATGAACGTTTGCCTTTGCAGCAAAAATCAAGATGATATTTCTCAAAAACTGCTGCTGTGCGGTGATTGCCCGTAACGATCTGCGCCAGGGTCCGGGATGCTAATTCATTCATGGTATTCTTTTTTATAATGAGTAAATGATTGTCAGAGATCTTTTCGCCTGAAAACCTTCAGCGCCCACCACAGCGGTAATACGATCCACAAGAGCATAATGCCGCCGGTGAACAGTATTCCCGTGTTGCTGCCAAAGAAATCTTTATATAAAGCCCCGGTATAACCCATCAGTGCACTGATATCCATTTTCAGCATGATGAATATGCGGCCAAGATCAATAGGATTGAGGGCCGAAAGTACCAGTGTGAATTTTTCCATCGGGTAATCACTGAAGGCAAAGAGTATCAGCAGCACCAGTCCATCGAAAATGAGGGCAAAGTAGAACCACAATAATAATGCAGCGCCGATACCCCTTGCCTTATCTCTTGCCTTTACAGACGCAAGAAATGCGATCGAGGTAAATACCAGCGTTAAAGCGCCGCCGGTGAATAATAATGCCAAACCTGTTTCATCAAATGCAAATAGCAAAACAGGAACGCCAACACCGATAAAAAAAGCACTGAGTAATGACAAAGCAACACCGCCGTATTCGCTCATCAATATCCGTGTACGGCTCAGCGGCTGTGACAACATCAGTTCTATAAACTCGTAAGAATTATAATAGTGGATGGTAGTAAATATCATACCGATCAGCGGAACAACGATCAGTACAATATTCAGCAGGCTCAGGATCGCTTTACTATCATTTTCTTCCAGTTGGAAAAGACTCATAGATACGATGAACAGGAATAAGGTATAGGTAATGATCACTCTGCTTCTTAGTATATCGTATAGAACATATCTTGACAGTTTCAGCATATTGTTGTTATTAATCGTTCTTGTCTGTTTCTTTTAGGGCGAGAACTTCGTCTATCCATAATGCCTCTTTTTTCCCTCCTTTCATTACATGAGCGATGGCCTTTCCTAATTTTTCCTGGCCGGTTTCTTTGCGCAGTGTTTCTATATCTTTTAAAAAGATCATTTTACCTTCCTGCAGGTACATAACATGTGTGGTCAGTTCATCAAGATCACTGAGGATGTGTGACGTAATAAGGATGAGCTTGTTCTTTCTTTTTTCCTGCATGATCTTTTCTTTCAATATCTCTGAAGAAAGCGGGTCAAGTCCTGCAGTTGGCTCATCAAGGATCAGTATCTCCGGGTTGAAATAGAAAGCAAGCGCTGCACTTACTTTTTGCCTCGTTCCGCCGCTGAGGGTACGCATAGGTTTGTCGAAGATCGAAGCAAGGTTGAATTTGACCAGCAGATCTGTATCCAATGCAGCATCGGGTACTTTTCGGATATTCTTCAGCATCCTGAATAACTGGCCCACTCTCATGTTATCAGGATAGCGGCCTATTTGTGGCATATATCCGATCCGGCCGCGGTAAGACGGGTCACCATTAATTTTTTTCCCGTCAACATAAATAATACCGCTGTCAGCTTTTACCATACCGAGTATGGATTTGATCAGCGTTGTTTTGCCGGAACCGTTCGGGCCTATCAATGATACGACCTGTCCGGTACTGAAGAATGCATTGATGTCATCCAGCGCCTGCAGCTTCTTAAATCGTTTTGAAAGGTTTTCTATACGTATCATAATTTGTTTGGCTTCATTACCGGTTTATCATCCAGCAGGTTTTCGGGTGTCAGACTGGGTATCGCCTTTTCTGCTTTATCTAAAAGCGATACCATGAAACTTCTCATCAGGATCAGGGTGTTGGGGTTTTGTTCCACGATCATCGCATACATGCTTACGGGATGATAAGGAATATCGCCGATCCCATCTTTATTGATATCGTACCCTTCGTATTTATCCCAGTAATTATTGTAAAATTTATTCAGTACCATGGTGCCGTTGGTCGCAACATCAAAGCTGTTGCCATGGAAGTTATTATTGAAAAAATTATTGTCGTCACAACTGGCCTGTACTTTCAGGGCCCATCCGTTATTCCGGAAAGCGTTTTTTTGGATTTCCATCCGGCTGCTTCCTTCCATATAGATACCGACAGTGTTTTTTAAAAAGGTATTATTGCTGATATGACTGTCGGTGATCTCCTTTAATAAAATGCCGTAAGCTGATGGTCCCCAGTTCTCTTCAAAATGGTTTTGTTCCATCCTCACATTTTTAGAATACATCACAGCTACGCCGGCGCCATTATTTTTAAACGTATTTCCCAGGTAATGATCGTTGTGTGAGAACATGAAATGAAGCCCGTAACGGATATTTTTTTCGCTCAGGTTTTTTTGTATAACGGATTCGGTGACAAATTCAAAGTAAATGCCATCACGGTGGCCTTGTATATGATTATTCTCGATGAGCGCATGGCTGGATTTCCATAGGTGAATGCCGTTGCCTGTTAATTGCTCGGTGCTGGGGTTGCCGGAAATAGTATTGTTCCTGATCGTACAGTACGTAGTATTCGAAACATGAATGGCAAAATAAGAATTAAGGATGGTATTGGATTCCAGGGTAATGGCGAAAGCATCAATGATCTTAATAGCGGCAAAATCATTCAATGCTGAATAACCGGCATTCTGAAGCTGAATTTTTTTTATGGTAATGTTCCTGCCACTGATGGTCAGTAATTCATGTTTATTCTCTCCATCAAGTATGGTGTTGGCTTCCCCGATCAACGTAATGGATCTTGTGATCAGCACATTCCCTTCCCTGTACGTACCGTTTTTCAGGAGGATGGTATCGCCATCTTTGGCAAGACCTACAGCTTTTTTCAGGCTGGCGATAGCTTGACCTTGCCCGGCAATGATCGTCCGGCTATGACCGGTAGTCATAAATAAAAGAAATACTATGCCCAGATAAACACGCATGGATCATTGTAGTTTGCTGTAAAGCTCCGGCCAGTTTGCCAGCGCTGTCTCTTTGCCTTTTGAATAGTTTTCTGCAGCTTGTTTATTGGTAAATGCAGCTGTGTGGCTTCCCATAGGACTTTTCAGTTCGGGGCTTGTTACAAAAACTGCAGATGATACATCTATGAAGTCATTCGTTTTTTCAAAATCCAATGCTACTTTTTTAGCGATATCTTTTTCCGCTTCGCCACCTGACTTCAGGAAACTGATCATACAATGCATGTCATCGAATTTGTAGATCTTTCCTTTTTTCGTGATTATTTCACCGCCAAACCTTGTATCGGTGATACTCATTTTGCAGAACTGGCATTCATCTTTGCCCACCTGGAAAGGTTCAGGTTTTGTACTGCAGGATGTAAAAGATAATAATGTGAACGTTGCTGCGACGAGAGTGGCAACGCCAGCTTTTCTGACCGATCTGCGATGGCGGTACCATTCCACAAACCATACAAGAAAAGCTAATGAACCGGCGGCCAGCACTACCCACCCGCCTACATCGGGAAAAGAATACGAATCAAAATTCAACAACCTTTTGTGGCCGATAAGGGGTGGTTGGTATGACAAGCCAGGAACCTGGATGGGGGCTTTCGGGTCAAGATTGTGGCCGTAATCATATCCCCACCGGTAAAAATCGTACATCGCCAGCAACCCTCCAATGGCACTCAGGACAAGATAAATGAAAAGGAATTTTCTCCTGCCTGTAATGGCAACTATCATTCCGAGTAACATGAAGAACCCGACAACATAGGGCAGAAATTTAAACTCGGGGAACATATCTACCGTGATATGCTTCATGCCGATATAGTGATTCAGTCCATTGATAATGTCCACGTCGCCTGACAGCCCGTTGATCCAGATATTCATAGTGAGACCTTCAGGATACTGCGGTGCGAACAGGTCAATTCTCCATGCGGGTAAGAAAAACACAGCGATCAATGCGCCGGATGCAAATGCTACCAGTATCCGGGACGTAATGCTGAGATGATTGTTGTTCATGATCTTTCTTTTAACAACTTCCGGGGCATCGTCGCCCCGGAAGAAAATTCACAAATGAAAAGCGACTAAAACCAAAAACTATTTTTTAGCAGGCGGCAGCAATACTGCATCTATTACATGAATGATGCCATTGGAAGCAGGGATCGAAGCAACAATATTGGCTGTTCCGTTCACCAGCACTTTACCGTCTTTTACGCTCAGCGTGATATTGTCACCATTGGCCTGGCCAATCACCTGCCCGTCTTTCATATTTTCTGTTTTATATACCGCGACAGCTACATGATATTGCAGGATATTCTGCAGGTCTGCTTTTTTATCTTCTTTCATGAGTCCTTCCACTGTTCCGGCAGGTAGCTTGTCAAAAGCTGCATTCGTCGGGGCGAATACTGTAAAAGGTCCGGCATTGGAAAGTGCTGTTACCAGTTCTGCCTGTTTCAAAGCAGCGACGAGGGTGGTATGATCTTTTGAGCCTACGGCAATTTTTACTACGTCCTTTGCTGATTCATCATCCTTTACTGCTTCCTGCCCCCCGGCAGTTGTAGTGGCATCGGCTGCAGTAGTTTGTTCGGTGTTCTGTTTATCGTTATTGCAGCTGCCAATAAATAATGACAGGGCAATTATGGAAAGATTGAATATTTTTTTCATAACCAGTTATTTTAATCATAATGGCAATTGAAAAAGAGTAACCCCGGAAAGAAGGTTACTCTTTCTGATATATTATTGCTGGGCAGCAGGAGCAGGTTCTGTTTTACCGGTGCTGAATGTCAGTGGCACATTAGAACCAGCGGGGCTTACTCTTATGTATCCCTGCATTTCCTGGTGCAATGCTGAACAGAAGTCAGTACAGTACATCGGGAATACACCCACTTTTTCAGGCACCCATTTCAATGTTTGTGTTTCACCCGGCATGATCAGCAGCTCGGCGTTATTGGCGCCTTTTACTGCAAAGCCATGCGGAACGTCCCAGTCCTGTTCAAGGTTGGTAACATGGAAATAGACCACATCGCCCAATTTGACTCCTTCAATATTGTCAGGAGTGAAATGGGAGCGGATAGATGTCATGTAAACATGTACTTCGTTTCCCTTTCTCTCAACTTTTGCATTATTGTCGCCAATGGCAGCGTATGGATTCTTGTTTTCTTCGATCTTAAATATTTTCTGGCTGTTCTTCATGATCAGCTCAGCAGGTATAGCTTCTGCATAGTGTGGTTCACCAATGGTCGGGAAGTCAAGCAGCAGCTTCATCTTATCACCGTCAATAGAATACAACTGTGCACTTTGTGTCAGTTCGGGACCGGTAGGCAGGTAACGGTCTTTAGTGATCTTATTATAAGCGATCACATATTTACCCCATGGTTTTTTGGTAGGGCCGCCGGGTACGCATAAGTGACCGATAGAATAGTAAGTGGGAACACGGTCCACTACTTTAAGTTCCTGGATATTCCATTTTACGATCTCAGAGGATACAAAGAATGATGTATAGGCAAAACCTTTTCCATCGAACTCTGTGTGTAAAGGACCAAGACCGGGTTTTTGAACTTCACCGTGAAGAACAGCATCGTATTTAAGAACAGGGATGCCATCGTATTCGCCATCATAGGTTTTGGCGGCAATAGCAGTCTGGATCTTGGTAAATGAAAATACGGGAATAACGGCTGCAAGTTTACCGCTGCCTACAATGTATTCACCGGTTGGATCTGTATCACAACCGTGAGGGGATTTGGGGCAAGGCATGAAGTAAACCATGTCAGGGCAATCTTTCGGGTCTAATACCAGTACTTCATTTTCGATAGCAGAGGTGGCAGTGTGAGTGCTTTCATCGTATGTATTATGCGCATATTTGACTGTTTTCTTTACACCCTTACCTGCTTTTGCGTATTCTTCTGCTTTCTTCCAATTCACCGCCATAATGAAGTCTTTATCCTTTTGCGAAGCATTTACTTCCAGCAGCGTGTTAGCTTTTTCAGAATTATAGCAACTGAAGAAGAACCAGCCATTGGATTTGCCTTTACCTGCACGGGCCAGGTCAAAGTTGATGCCCGGTGTCAGTATCTGGAAGGCAATGTTCATTTTACCTGATGTTTTATCAACACCAATAAAGCTGACAGTGCCTTTGAAATTTTGTTTATACGTATTGATCGGTACATCCTGGTTGTCGCCGATCGGTACGGAAAAACGGGTCCCGGCTACTACATATTCTGAATTTTCTGTAATGAACGGAGAGGAGTGGTTGCCGGCACTGTTAGGTATCTCAATGATCTCGGCTGTACGGAATGTTTTCAGGTCAATACGGGCAATACGGGGAGTGTTATTGGCATTACCAAAGGCCCAGCGGCCATCATGGGCGCCATCGGTTACTGATAATGCAATGTGATGGAGATCATCCCAGGGAACAAAACCATTGGATGTGTTCAGCATCGGTTTGGTCTCTTCGCTGTAGCCCCATCCTTTTTCAGGGTCAACAGAAAAAACGGGAATGACACGGAATAAACGTCCGGAGGGTAAACCATAAACGGACATCTGTCCGCTGAAACCACCGGATACAAAATTGTAAAACTCGTCATACTTGCCTGGGGCAACATATACTTTGGCAGCGGCATCACCACCAACAGCCGATTGAGCGCCTTTGGGCTTGCAACCTTGCAGGAAGGCAAAACCAGCAGCGGCCAGTGATACTACCAGCATTGATCTGGAAAACATGTGTTTCATATGTAAAATTTAGCAGTTAAAAAAGATCGTTCTCTGTTGATGGTGATAGCTGATAAGGGTCATTTCTCCCCGTCATTGTTGCGCATGAATTCCAGTATATGCCTCGCCTCGTCTTTGGAAAGATTCTGGTTGGGCATGCGGACCATACATAATTCTAATAGTTTTTGAGCTTCCGGATCAGAGTCCAGCATCATTTCTGTGTTGGTGATCATGTTCATGATCCATACCGGCTTTCTTGTTTTGGTAACACCCTTCCATCCCGGACCAACTAATTTCTCTTCTGTCAGCCTGTGGCAGGATTGACATTTAACTTCATAAATGCTTTTACCTGCAGTGACCCATTCTCCGTTCAGTGGATTGGAAACGGTGATATCGCCTTCTTTGATCTCGGCGCCATGAGTTTCGGGTTGTTTGCTGGCGAGCTCCTGTATGTCAACAGGCTTTTCATCTTTTTGAACTCCTTCGCCACAGGAAGTAATAAAAAGCCATCCGCCGGAAAGGATAGCTGCGGCTGCAATTGTTTTTAGTTTCATGTCTGAGATTTTATTTGTGATTAAGAGATGAGCTTGTCTTTTTGGATACTCATGTCCTTTTTGGGTCAACAAAAGTATTTCCCGTTATTCCTGTTCGGAGTGATAGCCATCATTTCTTCAGGTGATTTTAGTCAGGCAACGGGGGATATCCTGTTTTTAAATTTGCTGATTCGTGTTATATAGATAATATAAAGTTATGATTTTTTCAAAATCCTTTGGATACGCCCTTCGCGGTATATTATATGTATCCCTGCAGAAAGATGAGAACCGCAAGGTCTCTATTGAAGAAATAGCCAAAAGGCTGATGGTACCCAGGCATTTCCTGGCCAAGATCATGAAGGCGATGGTAAAAGCAGGCATATTAAGTTCCACACGGGGACAGCAAGGAGGATTTTATATAAATGAGGCTACATTGGGGACGCCTATCGTTACTATTATTCTGTTGACGGAAGGAAAGAATTATTTTAATACCTGTATGCTCAGTTTGCGCAAATGCAATGCTGACAATCCTTGTCCCATGCATGCAAAAGTGGAGAAGTTCAAAAGTGATGTAATGGAAGTATATGGCAGCACAACCATCGGTGACCTGTTGAAGGATAACAAGCCCGAGTTCATTAAAAGTATTGCCATTAGAACTATTTAATTCTGCCTAATTACAGATGATCTCTGCAGAGCTGACTGCAGAATTAGAGGAAGCATCATCAGCGATCACTCTTATTTTATAGGATATTCCCGCTTGGATGGCAAATGCCTGGTTGAAACTGAAAGAACTGGCGGCAGGATGAATATGCACATGCAGGTACTCTGCAGCCGTTGCGAGGTTGGTGATCTCAATATGTATCTCTTTGATGTATTTGTTATCCGTTACTGTTCCTGCTATCATGATATTCTGCCCGCCGGTAAATACCTGGTTGTTGACAGGCGTATGCAAAACAACCACCGGGGCTTCACGATCTTTTTCTCCGCTGCTTCCTTTTGAACAACTAATGAAGAATAATACCGTATATAACAGGAGATGCCTTTTCATATAAAATGCGGGAGAGTAAATTTATCTTTTTATCGGGAAAGCCCATAAAAGGATAATAAATAAATCACCTGTATCATTCTGTATCCAGGAAATCATCCAGTTCCCTTCTTTCTTTTTTTGTAGGCCTGCCGATCTTGCTTTGTCGTTTACCGGTATGAAAACTGGCTGCCTGGAATTGGAGGCGCCGTATCTCTTCTTCAGGGGTAATGTCAATATAGTATTTGATAGCCTCAGCATAAGCCACACGATTGTGCAGAAGGCTGGTGACTTTTATTCTCCAGCGTTTGGCTTCGGTATTTATTTCGTACTCGTCTCCTGTACTTACATTCCTTGACGCTTTTGCCTGTGAACCTTCAAATTTTACTTTACCAGTATCACAGGCAGCTGCCGCCATCGTTCTTGTTTTGAAAAGACGAATGGACCAGAGATATTTATCAAGGCGGAGTTTTTCTTTTTCAGGCATATCACAAAATTAAAAGACCTCACCCGGTTTGAGTGAGGTTTTCTTTTACCCTTTAGGGCAATGTATATTATTCTTCCGCAAAGTACTTATGGAAATAAGGAATGGTCTCTATTCCTTTATAATAGTTTTCGATATTATACTTTTCATTTGGTGAGTGAAGATTATCGTTGTCTAATCCAAAACCCATAAAGATGATCTTCACACCCAGTTCTTTTTCCAGGATAGAACAGATAGGAATGCTGCCACCACCGCGAACAGGGATCGGTTTTTTCCTGAAAGTTGTTTTCAATGCTTTCGCTGCTGCCTCATACCCTTTGCTGTCAATAGGGGTCATATAGGGTTCACCTCCGTGATGCAGCTCTGCTTTTACCGTCACACAGGGAGGCGCTACAGATTTGAAATAATTCAACAGCAGATCTGTGATCTTGTGCGACGATTGATGGGGAACTAATCTCGCAGAAATTTTAGCATACGCTTTTGATGGCAATACTGTTTTGGCGCCTTCTCCTGTATAGCCGCCCCAGATACCGTTTAACTCCAGTGTTGGGCGTATACCTGTTCTCTCATATGTCGTAAATCCTTTTTCTCCCCACAGCTCATTGACGCCAAGATCTTTTTTGTACTCCTCTTCGTTATACGGTGCCTTCTTTAATAGTTTTCTTTCTTCCTTTGTTGGCACGGCCACATCGTCATAAAAACCAGGGATGGTGATATGGTTCTTTTTATCATGGCAACCAGCGATCATTTTGGCCAGGATGGTGATAGGGTTAGCGACTGCACCTCCGTAAGTACCGCTGTGCAGGTCACGATTGGCGCCGGTCACTTCTACCTGTATATAAGAAAGACCACGCATACCGATATCGAGTGACGGGTTTTCCATACTCAATAATGCGCTGTCGCTGATCAGTATCACATCTGTCTTCAACAGGTCTTTATGGGCAGCGACAAATTTTCCCAGGTTAGGCGAACCGACCTCTTCTTCGCCTTCTATCAGGAATTTAACATTGGTGGTCATAGTATTGGTCTTTACCATTGTTTCAAGCGCCTTTACATGCATATAGAATTGACCTTTATCATCGGCAGAGCCGCGTGCAAATATTTTTCCATCCACGATGGTGGGTTCAAAAGGCGGGTTGGTCCACAGTTCCAGCGGTTCAGGCGGTTGCACATCATAGTGACCATATACCAGTACCGTAGGTTTTGACGGGTCAATGATCTTTTCGCCATATACTACGGGATGACCGTCAGTCGGCATCACTTCAGCTTTGTCAGCGCCGGCAGACAGCAAACTGTTCTTTACTGCTTCTGCACATTTCAGCATATCTTCTTTGTGCTCGCTTTTAGCGCTGACAGAAGGAATGCGGAGCAGGTCCAGCATCTCATTGAGGAAGCGGTCTTTATTTTTTTCTAAATAAGTATTCCAGGCTTTTGACATAAAAGATAGTTTTTGGGAGAACGAAGATAGGAGGTATTGAAATATTTATTTCTTATCAGCTTTTTTTACGACTACAGCTTTGGAAACCGACTTACTGCCAAACCTGTCTTTGATGTCATCCACTGCTTTATAGAGGTTTAGTTTTTCTGCATTATTGTCAAATAAACTCATCTGCATCGTAAAAGGGATCATGTGGCTGAACCGTACGCCTAATAAGCGCACAGGCCGGCCTTTTTGATAACTTTTATTGAACAGGTCTTTCACTTTGGCGATCAGTACATCATCCAGCGCCGTATAATCAACTGTTTCCTGCCGGGAAGTCGTTTCAAAATCGGAATAACGGATCTTGACCGTTACGCAACCGGTGAGTTTTTCATCTTCCCGTAACGAATAAGCTGTTTTCTCTGTGAGTCGTACTAATTCCTTATGTAAAAAAATTATATCGGTGTAATCTGTATCAAAAGTATTCTCATGGCTCATGCTCTTTTGTTCCCAGTCTGTCGTGATCTCTGCACTGCCGATGCCATGAGCTTTATGCCAGAGAGCCTCGCCCCATTTGCCTGCATACCGTTCCATCAGTTCAATAGGTGTTTTGGCAATATCTTCAATAGTATAAAGACCGAAACTTTTTAGATTCTGTTCTGTTTGTTTACCTACTCCATTGATCTTTTCAATGCCGAGTGGCCAAAGGAATTCTTTTTCTTTTCCGTGTGGCACTTCGAGGAAGCCATTCGGTTTGGCTTCATTCGTCGCTATTTTGCTGATGAATCGGGCAGAAGACAAACCGCCTGAAATAGGAAGACCGGTTTCTTTTTTAATGAATTCCCTTAACTCTTTCGCATATTTGCTGGCGCCAAAGAACTTGTCCATACCGGTAAAGTCAATATAGAATTCATCTATACTTGCTTTTTCAAACAAAGGGACCTTTTCGGCAATGATCTCCGTGACCCATCGGGAATATTTACTGTACTGGCTGCGGCTGGCGTTGGTAACGATGGCATGAGGGCAAAGCTGCATGGCTCTTTTCATCGGCATAGCGGAATGGATGCCGAATTTCCTCGCTTCATAGCTGCAGGCGGCTACGACCCCTCTCTCATACCCCCCGACAAGTACAGGTTTTCCCCTGAGGGCCGGGTTGTTTAGTATTTCTACGGAAACAAAAAAAGAATCGAGATCAAAATGGGCAATATGTCGTATATTGATGTTCATTGCAGGTTACGCAAAGCTACGTTTTTCTATTCCCCTAAGCATTCTATGAATTTCTCAGTACTATCATTTTTACCCATTGATGAATGTGGGTGCAAATAGATATCCAATATCATAATTGATTTACTGTAAAGTTTTCGTCCCTTCGAACTCCAGTCAGTTTAATAAAAACAACCAGATCATCCTGTTATCACCGGGACTGTAAATAACTTAACTAAAACACTGAATATGGGACAAGACAAAGTATCCAGGAGAAAATTCTTCGAGTCACTTCGTCAGAAGGAAAAAGCAGCCGCGGAAGAAGGCTTTTTTTCCGGCGACTATTACAATGAAGACCCGCTTTTTGAAAAGTATTCAAGAAAAAAGCTAGGCCCCAGGGAATACAAAACCGAAGAGATAAGCTATGAGCAGGCACGGTTGTCAGATGATGCCTTACGTGTAGGTAACGTAACAAGCGGTGTAGCAGCATATTCCGGCGCCTGGAGTGAATGGGAAGTGTTGCATTTGCTGCGCCGTACGGGTTATGGCTTTAAAAAAAGTTATGTTGATCTGTTACTTGGTATGACGCCATCTGCAGCCGTGGATCATATCATGAATATCAATACCACTCCGCCGGCGCCACCGGTCAATTGGTATAATATTGTTTATGCAGATGAAAATGCACTGCCATACGGTGCTGACTGGACCACCAATTTTTTCACGACAGGTTCTGTGGGCCAGACAAGCAACTCTTATCGTAACCAGGCGATGAGACGCTGGCTATTTGGCCAGATGCTGAATAGTGATGAAACCATCCGGGAAAAGATGACATGGTTCTGGTACCATTTTATTCCTATTGATTTTGATGATGTATTTCAATCATCCAATACATATGTGAATACGAATAGTGCAAGGATTTTTTACTCCTACTTCAAACTCATGCGGGATAATGCGCTGGGTAATTTCAAAACACTTATCCGGCAGATCAGTGTGGAACCGGCCATGATGTTTTACCTGAATAACCAAAAAAATTCAGCAACAGCGCCGGATGAGAACTATGCCCGTGAATTAATGGAGTTATTTACACTTGGTAAAGATCAGGCCAGTCAATACACACAGAGTGATGTGGTCGAAGCAGCCAAAGTACTTACAGGGTGGCGGGTACAGGGGCTCAATACCGCGAATATTGCAACCAATTTTGTGACCGGGTCACATAGCTATGCTACCAAACAGTTCTCTGCTTTTTTCAACAACCAGACCATATCTTCTGTTTCGCCCAACGGGGCCGGCGAACTGGATGCGCTGATCAATATGATATTCAGTAAATCGGATGTAGTATCAAAATATATCTGCAGGCGGTTGTACCGTTATTTTGTTTACTACGATATTGATGCCAATATTGAAGCGAATGTGATCACACCACTGGCGCAGACCTTTGTGAGCAACAACTGGGACATATTACCTGTGTTGAAGCAGTTATTCAAGAGCCAGCATTTCTTTGATGTTGCAAACCGCGGAGTATATATAAAAACCCCGTTCGACCTTGTGGCGGGATCATTGAGGGCCTTCAATGTTAATACGACTGTCAGCGACCCTGCTAATTACCAGGCACAGTACCAGGTATGGAATTACTATAATGACAGTATCTGCATGGCGATGGAGCAACGTACAGGTAGTATCCCTAACGTATCCGGGTGGAACCCGTTTTACCAGACACCTGCTTTTCACCAATACTGGATCAATACAAATACCATTCAGAAGCGGTTCAAATTTTTGCAGGATATTTTTAACGGATATAATCTTACTTACAATACACTTACCACAAATATTAAAGTAAATGTAATTGCATTTGCCCAGCAATTTGATAATGCCACCTGTGCCGATCCGAATCTTTTGGTAGCAGCATTTATCAAATACCTGATACCAATAGACCTGAGTGCTGCGCAGCAAACAACTATCAAGCTGCAGACCTTATTAAGCGGCCAGACAACAGATAGTTACTGGACAACGGCCTGGAACAACTATATCGGCGCACCAACCAATACTACTTATACCAACACTGTAACGACAAGGCTGAAATCATTGCTGACCGCTATTGTTCAGTTGGCTGAATACCAGTTAATGTAATTCGCAGGTGAAGAACCGGTTTTAAAACGATCTTTTAATTTTTTGAACAGGTAAATATGAAACGCAGAAAATTTCTTAAAACAGGATCATTGATAACGGCTCCGCTTTTACTTAACGGGGTCCCGGTATTTGCTGAAAACAGCACAGGGAATGCTTTCTTTGATTTCCTCGCACAAACTACCTACGGTTGCGGCAGAATTCTGGTGATCATTCAGATGAACGGAGGCAATGACGGACTTAATACCATTATTCCGGTGGATAAGTATGCTAACCTGAGCGCTGCCAGGCCCAATATTATTTTACCGGAGGCATCCATACTGCCGCTGAACAATAACCCGACCACCGGCATGCATCCTGCGTTAGCTGAGTTGCGTGACCTGTATGACAATGGCAAGGTGACCATTGTGCAGGGAGTGTCTTATCCCAATCCCAATTTCAGCCATTTCAGGGCTACTGATATCTGGTTCTCTGCGTCGGACAGCAATGTTGACCTTGATACAGGATGGCTGGGTCGTTCATTGGATACACAGTATCCTAACTATCCTGCCGATTATCCCAATACAGATATGCCGGACCCGCTGGCTGTGCAGATAGGATCTACACTTCCTTTCTCCTTGCAGGGGCCCGCGGTGAATATGGGTTATAATGTTACCAATCCTGCTTCGCTGTTGAATGTGATCAATGCCACTACCGATCCTGCTCCGAATAATGATTATGGAAGAGAATTGACTTTTTTACGGTTAATGAAGGATCAGAGTAATGCTTATACAGGAAGGATACAGGCAGCCTATAATGCACAGGCAACACTTTCCGCTTTATATCCTGCATCGGGTAATTCGCTGGCCGATCAGTTGAAAATTGTTGCACGTCTTATCGGCGGAGGCCTGCAAACACCCGTTTATATCGTCAACCATCCCAATTCGCATGATACACACGTTGACCAGGTCGTGGCAGGCAATACAGCAACAGGTAGTCATGCAAACATACTTGGTATTCTTTCCAAAGCGATCAATGCATTTCAGAATGATATAACGCTGATGGGAAAGGCACTGAATGTGACCGGTATGACCTTTAGTGAATTTGGCCGCCGTATCATCAATAATGCCAGTATGGGAACGGACCATGGGGTGGGGGCGCCGGTGCTTTTCTTTGGAGCAGCCGTTAATGGCGGGATGATCGGTACATCGCCAAACATACCGGCTACATCTACCGTAAGCAGCCAGGTACCAATGCAACACGACTTCCGGCAATTGTATTCAACGGTAATGCAAAAATGGTTCTGTCTGTCTGCCTCCCAGACCCAGACAGTACTTGGCAGTGATTTTTCGCAAATACCCATATTCTCTGCAACGGCATTGCCGCTGGAAGATATAACGCTTACCGGTCAGTACTACAATGGGGAGTCAAAACTTAATTTCAAGGTAGAAGATAATACGCATTATGAAAAGTTCACAGTAGAGTTTTCTGCTAATGGATTACGGTATGACGAACTGCAGCAAATAGCAAGGGTAAGTTTGAATGACCTGGAAAGTTACACCTATGATCATAGGGTGACAGCTCCGAAAATGTATTACCGCATCAAAGGTCTATTGCTGGGTGGCCGTATCAAATATTCCAACACGGTCTTGTTGCGTACCAATGATAAGCTGCAACTTATCAGCGTGTACCCGAACCCGGTAGTAAATAACCAGATCAATGTAAAGCTGTTTGAAAAACCGGAAACCTGGGTGGACATAACGATCTATGATCTTATCGGTGCTAAAGTATATTACAATCGTTTCAACGACCGGTCGTCACTGATCAGTTTCCGGGTCCCCCCTTCATTTGCACGGGATACGCATTATATTATCGAAGTAAAATATGGCGCCACTGTTGCCAGGGAACAGATCATTTTCAGGTAGTATGATCGTATTGTATATTTGAGGCAAAGCGATCCGGTTTGGAAATAGAACAGTTGCAACAATTCATTTCACCTGTTCATTCATTAAATGATAAAGAATGGGCGGCCTTTTCCTCTATCTGGGGTTCATTTGCCTGCAAACGAAAAACAGTATTAACGGCGGCCGGTGAAACAGAAAGACATTTATATTTTGTGCTCGAAGGCGTACAACGGGCATTTTATATTGGGGAAGATCAGCAGGAGGCTACCATTGTCTTTACGTATCCCCCTTCTTTTTCCGGAGTTGCTGATTCTTTTCTGACCCAGACACCCACGCTGTTTTTTTTTGAAACATTGACAGCCAGCAAATTTCTGCGAACGACCTACAAACAGGTAGAGATATTAATGAATGAGTACCCTGCTATCCAGAAATTAATTTTAAAGACCACCGCATTTGCTCTTAAAGGAGTGCTGGCCAGGCAAGTGGAGCTGCAATGCTATACCGCAGAAGAAAAATTCAGGACATTGTTGAAACGTAGCCCCCATTTACTGCAGATCATCCCCCATAAATATCTCGCTTCTTACGTCGGTATTGACCCCACTACTTTCAGCAAACTGATGGGCTCGGTAAGACTTTAATTCATCTTCACGTTCAAAATCTTGGTATTTGCCAAGATTTTCCGGGAACGGGCCGGATAGGTTTGTTCAAAATATAAAAAGTATGAAAATGAGATCTGTTGAATTATTGGAACAATTACAGGCCGATGTCCGCCAACTGATACTGACAGCCAGCCACCTCGAAAAAGAAGGGCGCCATTTTTTAACCCTTCAGCCTGGAGCGGGCAAATGGAGTGTGGCGCAGGTACTGGAACACCTGAGCAGTTATGGATACTACTATTTGCCGCAAATAGAAAAAAGTTTGTCAGGAAGTTCATCATCTGTTGCGGAATGGTTCAGGCCAGGCTGGCTGGGAAATTACTTTACAAAGATCATGCGGCCGGGAAAGAATGGAAAGATCGCCAATAAAATGAAAGCGCCGAAAGACCACACCCCTGTTCTGACCCTTGATATAAAAACGGTGCTGAACACTTTTATGGAACAACAGCATCGGTTATTGAACCTTCTGGAGGAGGCAAAAGGAAAAGACATCGGGAGTGCCCGTACACCCATTTCCATTTCCCGGTTCATTAAGCTGAAAACAGGAGATACATTCCGTTTCCTGATTGCGCATGAACAGAGACATTTTGTTCAGATCAATAATACCCTGGAACTGGTAAAAGGAAGCGAAGTGCTGCAAACGGCCGGTGACAGACCCCTGGTGATGAAAGCGGTTTAAGGTATGGAGCTGATTGAGTATTTTAGGGGATGCAATTAGAATGGCTGAAGACCGGTATCACCCCGTTAAAAGACCTGCTTACTTTTCTGAGCAAGGAAGGAAAGACGAATGATGTGGTAAAGAAACAGGTAATCCGGGAACTGCGGAATAACCTGAACATTTTTCACAATGCTTATCTGAACAATGTGTCCGCTAATGTGATGATCGACATGCTGACCAATGAAGCGGTCAAAGAAGCTATTAAGAACAACTTTAAGTTTAAGAAACTGAAAGCAGGTAGTATTGAACCCTACCATGTGTATGATGACCGCAATAAGAAATATATCGGCTGGGATGCTGAAAAACTTATTGACAAGATAGATGAGAAGATAGAGGAACTGAAGAATATCAAAAAGATGAATGGCGGCAGTGTGGAGAAGGTGAAAAATAACATTTCGCTGATGTTAAGTAATTTATATTACAGGATAAAGCTATTGGCTGATTTTATTAAAGGGCCAAAATGATTATTCTTTAAACCTGTTTTATGAGATTCATGATTGTTTTATATGCAACCTGTCTGACTATAACTGTCTTCGGTCAGCAAAAGTACAATTGTGAATTTCATGAAACGGCGTCATTAAAACTGTCCGATTCAATACTTCAGGTGCTTCAGCAAAAAATACAGGAAAAAGGAATCCCGGCCTCTTTTGCTGAACAAATGATTGGGCAAATCAGTTCACAGGAAGTTTTGGTGACATTCAGGCGCATTGTGCATGCGGGGCCTGATAGTACTATTATTCTATTGAAGCAAGAAGAGTCAGAGGAAAACCCATACAGGATCAATATGCGGGATAAGAAACTGCTATTTTATAAAAGCATGGTGTTTGAATATGATTCTTTGAGCAAACAATTTAATCTGGCAGACAGCAACATTTTACCAAAGAGGTTCAAAGAAACGAGCGACAGGAAAGTAATTATGGGTTATTCATGTACGGCTTTTACCGGTATTGATAGTTCAACAATTATATGGGTTGCCAGCCAATTGCCTTCCTATATCAACCCTGGGGTGCATACAGGAGGCGTCAAAGGAGCTGTGCTTGCATTTGAAACCAAAGACAAATCGGGCAATACTGTTATATCAATGATTGACAAATTCACTCCCGATGACTAACCGAGATAAATATCCAGCAATCCCTCCGGCAACTCCACGATCACCTGTTTTTTCTTATGATCGATCTTTTGTGAAGTACTCTCGTTAACTGGGATCAACACTTCTTTTCCTTTTATTTCCAGCCGGCATAATACCTGGTGGGGCTGTTCGATCACTTCCAGTATTTCACCGAGTTTATCAGGACCGTTAATGATCGTATAACCAAGTAGGCTGATGGGGGCTGTTTTTGCTGCAAATTTTTTAAAATCAGCTTCGGCGAGCCATACCTCTTTCCGGGTTAGTTTGCCGGCTGCTTCTTTTGTATCGATACCTTCCAGTTTCAGGTAGGTTTCTTCTTCGCTTTTGATCTTTGCAGATTCAACGAACCAGGGAAGAAAAGATTCTTTCCTGTCTTCAATAAAAACGGCCTGCAGCCCTTTCAGGGAAGTTTTTTTACCAAGAGTGTGCTTTAATAAAAGCTCACCGTTTAATCCGGCAACAGTTACCAGTTTCCCTATTTTAAAATATTCGGTCATCAATGATATGTGTGCAAATTTCGTGTATTGAGCATGTCAAAATAGTGGCAGCAACAAAAAAGGCAGCATAAAAAAATGCTGCCTTAAGAACTTTCAGGATCCGGATAATATTTATCCTTCGTTACCGCTGCCTTCGGTTCTTCTCTCAGGTCTGCGACCCGGAGCCGAACGCCTGGCCCTTTTCTGGCGGTTAGCTTCTTCCTGGCGTTTTTTCACCTGGGCATCATGTTCTGTGCTCCATTTGGTGAATTTTTCCATCGCTGTTGCCTCATCAAACAGTCCCAGCCCCACACCGCGGAGCAGGTGTTTCAGGTACAGCACTCCTTTGAAACTCAGGATACGGCGAACGGTGTCGGTTGGTGTAGCACCTTTGTTCAGCCATTCCAGGGCTTTCTGACGATCAAGCTGGATAGTAGCCGGAACGGTCAGAGGATTGTAAGTACCTAATTTCTGGATGAATTTCCCGTCACGTGGGCTGCGGGCATCGGCAATAACGATGAAGTAGAAGGGTCTTTTTTTCGACCCGTGACGTTGCAGTCGGATTTTTGCTGCCATTTTAAATAGACATTTAAAGGCGTTAAACAATAATTGTTAATTCCGGTAGATACCGGACGACGAAGATAAGGAGCAGGGTGTAAAATACCAAAGCTAATTGGTGTATATTTAGAATGCTGAAGGCCAGCGGTAATTGACTGTAGCTAACTCATCAATAACCACTCCTGTCTCCCGGATCACTTCTTCATACCCGGCATCATCTTTCCGAACATTCCCATCTTGTTCATGCCCTTCATCATATTCCTCATCTGTTCAAACTGTTTCATAAAAGCGTTTACCTCGCTGATATCTTTACCGGCCCCTTTCGCAATGCGTTTGCGTCGGCTGCCGTCTATCAGGTCGGGGTCATTCCTTTCTTCAGGTGTCATGGAGTTGATCATCGCTTCAATACCTTTGAACGAATCTTCGTTTACATCAAGATCTTTTACTTTATTGCCAACTCCCGGTATCATGCCCAGCAGGTCCTTCATGTTACCCATTTTCTTGATCTGCTCTAATTGCATTTTGAAATCCGCAAAGTCAAACTTGTTCTTCCGGATCTTACCCTCTAATTTCTTAGCCTGCTCCTCGTCAAATTGTTCCTGTGCTTTTTCCACCAGCGTAGTGATATCACCCATACCAAGGATACGCTGTGCCATACGTTCGGGATAGAACACGTCAAGCGTTTCCATTTTTTCACCGCTGCTAACAAACTTGATCGGTTTGTTTACCGTGTATTTGATAGAAAGGGCGGCGCCGCCTCTTGTATCACCGTCTAACTTGGTCAGTACAACACCGGTGAAATCCAGGCGGTCATTGAATGACTTGGCGGTATTCACCGCGTCCTGGCCGGTCATGCTGTCTACGACAAACAGAATTTCCTGTGGTTTTACGGCATTACGGATATTGGCCACTTCGGTCATCATTGCTTCGTCAATAGCCAGGCGGCCGGCAGTATCTATGATGACAACATTCTTATTCCTGCTTTTTGCTTCTTTAATGGCATTCTGTGCTATGGCAACCGCATCTTTATTATCAGCTTCTACATGCACATCTACGCCTATCTGTTCGCCCAGTACCCTTAATTGTTCCATTGCCGCAGGACGATAGATGTCGGCTGCTGCCAGCATGGGTGAAAGTCCTTTTTTGCTTTTAAGATAATAGGCCAGTTTACCGCTGAAAGTGGTTTTACCGCTACCCTGCAAACCTGCAATCAAAATGACAGCAGGATTTCCTTTTGCATGGAAAGCCGCTTCCTGCCCGCCCATGAGTTCTGCCAGTTCATCTTTGACGATCTTGGTCATCAGCTGCCCGGGGCTTATCGCATTGATCACTTTCTCACCAATAGCTTTATCTTTTACTTTATCGGTAAACTCCTTGGCTATTTTATAATTCACATCCGCATCTACCAATGCACGGCGGATCTCTTTTAACGTGGTAGCAATATTAAGCTCAGTGATCCTGCTTTGCCCTTTTAATCCTTTAAAGGCGGATTCTAATTTTTCCTGGAGACTGTTGAACATGGTTCACAAATATTTCTTTGTCACAAAATAAAAAAGTGAACATGATGAATGTTCACTTTTAAACAAGATGCAAATATAAATCAGAAGTGTAGAATTAATTTCAGGGGATACTTTAATCTTTTTAAAGGTAGTTCAGGCGCCTAAATAGGTTCTCAATAGTTTACACCGGTTGGTGGTCCTCAGTTTGGTGATGGCTTTGTCTTTGATCTGGCGTACACGTTCACGGGTCAGGTTGAACTTTTCACCAATATCTTCAAGGCTCATCGGGTGGTCAACACCAATGCCAAAGAAATAGCAGATCACTTCTTTTTGCCTTTCGGTCAGTGTCTTCAGCGACCGGTCTATTTCTGTCTTCAATGATTCTTTATGGTCCAGTTCATTATCTGTTTTTTCCGCATTGGGGTTCTCCAATACGTCCAGTAATGTGTTATCCTCGCCTTCAGAGAGAGGGGTATCCATGCTTACATGGCGTGAGGAGATATTTAAGGTGGCAGATACCTCTTCCAGGTCCATATTCAGCATATCGGCTAACTCTTCTGCAGAAGGCTCTCTTTCAAACTCCTGCTCTAATTGGGAAAAAGCTTTTTGTACACGGTTGGTAAGACCCACTTTATTCAGCGGCAGGCGGACAATACGTGACTGTTCTGCCAAAGCCTGAAGGATACTTTGACGGATCCACCAAACAGCATAAGAAATGAATTTAAAACCACGGGTCTCATCAAAACGCTGGGCGGCTTTGATCAGGCCAAGATTTCCTTCATTGATCAGGTCAGGAAGCGAAAGTCCCTGGTTTTGATATTGTTTGGCTACAGAGACCACAAAACGAAGGTTGGCTTTGGTCAAGCGGTCCAAAGCTCTCTGGTCTCCTTGTTTGATAAGTGTGGCTAATTTGACCTCTTCTTCCGGAGTAATCAGCTCTACTTTGCCGATCTCCTGCAGGTATTTTTCGAGGCTCTGAGATTCACGATTCGTAATTGACTTCGTGATCTTCAATTGTCTCATACTCATAGGTAGGGGTTGGGTTTAGGGTTATTTAAAGGGTTTTAGATTTTACGTTTTGGTTTGATAGCCCTTAAAAAGTACCCGGCACGGTTTCGGTTTTTCCTCGGAAATTATTGGACTTCAAAGCAATTTAAGCGATTTATTCAGTATCGGCCAAAAAAACTTTGTATTTCTTTAACGAATGGCAATTGAATTTATTTTAAATATGTCAGGTTGAGGGCTAAATACCTTTAAAAACTGGTAGAAAATTATTTTTTGGTGCAAACATTATTTAGTTATTATTGCAGCCCACAGGTATTATTAACCCGAAGAGATGAGCAAGCAGTTATATACATTAGAATTTCCCGTCAGGTGTTCACCGTCTATCCTATATGAGTTTCTCTCCACTCCTGCCGGCCTTGGCGAGTGGTTTGCCGATAAAGTGGATGAAAGAGATAATATCTTTTATTTTGGCTGGAACGGGTCGTATGAAAAAGCAGAAGTAATGGAAAGTGAACTGGACAAATACATCAGGTTTCACTGGCTGGCTGCCCCCAAAGAAGAGTACTTCGAATTCAGGATAGAAAAGTCAGAGATCACCAACCAAACGATCCTGGTAGTAAAAGATTTTGCTGAGAAGAAGGATATCAAAGACCAGAGCCTTTTATGGGATCACCAGGTAAAGGATCTGTTCCACCGTCTCGGTAATTAGCCGCTCGGTCGCTGCCGGACCAGCCATTTTAGCAACCGGTCAAAAGAAGCTAACATCTCGTTGCCTGCATTATCCCATTCCTGTAAGGGATATGTTTTGGCCAGTTTCAAAAAATCTTTTTGCCGGATAGTATGGCTGAATATTTGCCTGTTCATTTCCTGTAATGAAGCATAATTGCCGGCTTCAAAATGATGTTCCCACTTATCCGCGTTGCTACATATC
The DNA here is from genome assembly GCA_016787135.1 of Chitinophagaceae bacterium. Classification (GTDB taxonomy): domain Bacteria; phylum Bacteroidota; class Bacteroidia; order Chitinophagales; family Chitinophagaceae; genus VBAT01. The sequence goes on from JAEUVK010000041.1 coordinate 43,780, forward strand.
GAATAGTTTTCTCTTTGTAAGTCATCGAAGCATTCGCAAAGGATTTGTTCATATTTGTTTTTATAAATGCCGGACAGGTGAAGAGTAATGCTGAAAAAATTTCCCCACCAGAACATACTGCGTATGGCAAAATGATCATCTTTTTCAAAATACCGGGGATGATCCAATACGAGGTAAGGCAATCCCCGGTAATTTTCTCCCTTTGAAATTTTGGGAGAAACTTTTATTACTTCAGCCGGTAGTGCAGGAGAATAGTTGTTCATGATCTCCTGCTGATCCGCTTGCAAATGTTCAAGCAGGTATTTTACTTTTTGCAGGATGCTGTTCTTTGTTAAAATCCAGTCGGCGTTGGAAACCAGCCCGGCCTCCTTTGGCGAAAGCCTTATTTTTGCTTTATCCATAATTAAAGATAGTGTTCAAAAAGTTAGATAAACTGGTTGTTAAAGCATTTGTGGGCCCCTTCATTGCCACGTTCTTCATCACACTGCTGGTGCTGATCATGCAATTCTTCTGGTTGTGGATAGATGATTTTGTAGGAAAGGGTCTAGGAGCAGATATCATTCTCAGGTTCATTTGGTACCAGAGTGCGGCATTGGTACCCCTCGCTTTGCCGCTGGCTGTCCTGCTTTCCTCACTGATGACGTTTGGTAATCTTGGAGAAAGTTTTGAACTCGTTGCTATCAAATCATCCGGCATATCCCTGCTGCGTTTCATGCGGCCTTTGTTTTTCGTTTCTATACTGATATGCGGTATTGCTTTCTTATTTGCTAATTATATCATACCGGTGGCTAATCTTAAATCAAGGACCATGCTGGCCGATATCGTACAGGCACAACCGGCATTCGATCTTAGGGAAGGTGTTTTTTATGATAAGATAGAAGGGTTTGCCATCAAAATAGGGAAAAAGGAAGCCAACGATACGGTAATCAGGGACGTGATCGTATATGAACAGGGTAATACCGTGCAGGATAATTTTATTATTGCCAAAAGTGGCATTATGAAAGTGTCGGAGAGTAAAAGATTCCTGGAATTCAACCTCAAAGACGGGTGGCGTTACCAGGAAAGGGGAGATAAATACGGCGGGCAAAAGACAGATTATATACGGCTTGGCTTTAAAGAATATAAAAAGCAATTCGACCTGAGTTCCCTTGGCTTTAGTATGCGTACCCCTGATAGTGTTAATAAGAACAACGAAAGGATGTACAGCATGAGGCAACTGGACAAGGCTATCGATTCTTTTGAAAAAGAGAACAGGGCCATTTATGAACAGATGCCCAGGACCTTGTACAATGCTTTTGCACATACCCAGTTCTTTGATACGCTCGGCAGCAGGAAATTACCTGTGGATACCAGCAAACGGCTAAAGACCGCTAAAACGTTTATGCATTTTCTGCCCGACTCTGCCCGTATGGGTGTGCAGCAAAGAACATTGAGCCAGTTTTCTTCCATGCGGTCAACACTGGAGTCAACTCTTCTCAACCTGAAAGAAAAAGAAAAGAATCTCCGTAAACATAAGATCGAGTGGCACCGGAAGATCGTTCTTTCGTTGGCGTGTCTTGTCCTGTTCATGATTGGGGCGCCACTTGGATCCATCATCCGAAAAGGAGGGCTGGGTACACCGCTCATTTTTGCGATCATCTTTTTCCTGGTATTTTATTTTTCCACCAATACCGGTGAAAAATTTGCAAAAGGAAATACACTCACTCCTTTTGCAGGTATGTGGCTGGCTACGTTCATTCTCGTTCCGATAGGGCTTTTCCTGACCTATAAAGCCATGCGGGATTCGCAGCTTTTCAACAAAGAGAGGTATTACAGGATCGCCAAACTGCTCGGACGTTTCACCGCTCATATTTCAAAGCAGAAGGAGTCGAAGAAAGAGTAACTTTAAAATTCACTTAAAAATGTTGCTATGAAAAAAAATACATCACGCAGAACCTTTATCGCCGATTCTGCAAAAGCTACCCTGGCCATCACGGCAGGTCTGACAGCTGGCGGTTCTTTGATGGAAGCCTGTGCGGCACCGAAACATATTATCTTTTCACCATTCGCTACGGGCTTTATACAGGAGCCATTACCGTATGGATACAATGCGTTGGAAAAAGCCATTGATACAATGACCATGGAAATACACTATACCAAACATGCAGGGGCATACTCCGCCAACGTACAGGATGCGGCCAAAGCGGAAGGCGTGGATATGACCCGGCCGCTGGAAGAAGTACTTGGAAAAATATCGAAGTATTCAGCTAAAATGAGGAATAATGGGGGCGGGCATTATAACCATGAGCTGTTCTGGAAAAGCATGACAGCCAATAGTACAGAAAAGCCTTCCGGTAAATTATTATTGGCGATTGAGAGCAGTTTCAATTCATTTGATGCCTTTAAAACACAGTTCACTGATGCCGGTAAAAACCGTTTCGGCAGCGGCTGGGCCTGGCTTTTTTTAGATGGGGATAAGAAACTGCGCATCGGCTCCACCCCTAACCAGGATAACCCGTTGATGGATATAAGTGAAATAAAAGGGATGCCGGTACTTGGCCTGGATGTATGGGAACATGCGTATTACCTGCGTTATCAAAACAAACGGCCGGATTATATCGCCAGTTGGTGGAAAGTGGTGAACTGGGATTTCATACAGAAGCGCTACGATTCATTTTTATAGGGGTTACTGCATAGACGTAAAAGGTCTTCAGGATGTAACAAGGCAGGTACTGTTACTGTATGAATATAAGAGTCAGCCTCCTGAATAAAAGTTTTGACTAATTTGCCGCTCTTGAAAAAGTCTGGTCAGAATCTACAGGTACAAAAATGGGTCGCAGGCATCTCTGTTCTTTTGCTTGCAGTAAAAGGTATTGCTTATTACTTCACGGGCTCTGTTGCTATTCTTACCGATGCACTCGAAAGCATTGTCAATGTGGCGGCCGGTTTTATCGGGCTTTATAGTTTATATGTTGCTGCCAAGCCGAGGGACAAAGATCATCCTTACGGTCATGGGAAGGCGGAATTCCTTTCGGCTGCTGTTGAAGGAACGTTAATTGGCGTTGCCGGCACGGTCATCCTTTATGAAGCCGTGCAGCATATCATTCACCCGGTCGAGTTAAAAAAGATCGACACAGGTATCTGGCTCGTGGGCGCAACGGCAGTTGTCAATTACATTATGGGTTACGTTTGTGTGCAGAAAGGGAAAAAAAATAATTCGCTGGCGCTGGAAGCCAGCGGCAAACATCTGCAAAGCGATACCTATTCGACTCTTGGTATCATCGCAGGTCTCATACTTTTATATTTCACAAATTATTATTGGATAGACAGCGCCGTAGCTATCTTCTTCGGGGCGTTCATCATATACACCGGCTACCAGATCATCCGCCAATCCATTGCAGGCATCATGGATGAGGCAGACGAACAATTGCTGGGCAAAATGGTTGATGTAGTAAACAGGGCCCGCCGGGAAAACTGGGTGGACCTTCATAATTTGCGGGTCATCAAATACGGCAGTGTACTGCACCTCGATTGCCACCTGACCGTTCCCTGGTACCTGAATGTGCACGAATCGCACGAAGAAGTGGAAGCCCTATCCGCTATTGCCAGGAAGGAGTTTGGTGAATCGGTTGAAATGTTTGTGCATTCAGACGGCTGTATGCCTTTTCAGTGTGCTATTTGTGAAAAGCAGGACTGCCAGGCAAGGCAACATGATTTTGTAAAACAAATATCCTGGACACTGGAGAACATCCTGCAGGATAAAAAACATCGTTTCGAAGAATATGACAAAGACTACAACAAAGTGGAAGCATGACCGGGTTTTTGAAAGCCACATGGTACATGATAACAACCCGCCGGGCATTATCATGGATAGCGACAGGAAAGAAGGCCCCGGCCCCAAATCATTATTGTTATCTGCCATTGCGGGTTGTTCGGGTATTGATGTACTGGATATACTGGATAAAATGCGGGTGGTGTATACTGATTTCTCCATGGATGTGGAAGCAGAGCAAACAGATGAGCACCCAAAAGTATATAAGGACATCACCATTACCTATACACTGAAAACGGATGCCGCTAATGAAGAAAAAGTGAGAAAAGCAATTGAGCTATCTTTAGAAAAATATTGCGGGGTATCGGCCATGCTGAAAAAAAACTCAGCAATCAATTATAAACTGCAATTACTGAAATAAAATGCTCTCGAAAAAATCACAGTACGCATTCAAAGCACTGGCTTACCTGACGGAAAAGTATAACCAGGGTCCCGTTCTTATCTCTGAGATATCTTCTAAGAAAAAGGTCCCTTTAAAATTTTTAGAGAATATCCTCCTTGAACTCAAGAAGGCAGATATTCTCGACAGTAAAAAAGGAAAGGGTGGAGGATATTATTTAAAGAAAGACCCGGCACAGGTAAGAGTGGCTACTATTGTCCGGTTGGTGAATGGGCCAATAGCCATGCTGCCCTGTGTCAGTCTCAATTTTTATCATCGCTGCGACAATTGCGATGAAACAGCCTGTGGACTTCATGACATTATGAAGCAGGTAAGGGATGCTACACTTAACGTCATGGAAACAAAGACATTGGTGGATCTTCTGCCAATGAAATAAAACGAACAACCGTTTTAGTCCACATGTTTGGTGGGGTAAACTCATTGTCTTATTTTTGTAACCTTAAAATTGTTTGATATGGCACTTCGTCTCGGGGATGTTGCTCCCAACTTTAAAGCGCAGACCACAGAAGGTGAAATTGATTTTTATGAATACCTCGGCAATGGCTGGGGCATCCTGTTCTCTCATCCTGCGGATTATACGCCTGTTTGCACCACGGAATTAGGAAAAACAGCTTTGTTGAAAGAAGAATTTGCCAAACGCAACACCAAAGTACTGGCTGTAAGTGTGGACCCGCTGGATAAACATTTTGGCTGGCGCAATGATATCAATGAAACGCAGCATTGCAATGTTGATTTCCCCATCATCGCTGATGAGAACAGGGAAGTGGCCACATTATATGATATGATCCATCCGAATGCTTCTGCTACTGCCACCGTTCGTTCACTGTTCGTGATCGGCCCGGATAAATTAGTGAAACTGATGATCACTTATCCTGCTTCGACAGGAAGGAACTTCTATGAAGTATTACGGGTACTGGATTCCTTGCAACTGACCGCCGGCTTTAGCGTAGCGACCCCTGCAGACTGGAAAGCAGGCGAAGATGTGATCGTTGTTCCGGCTGTAACAACAGAAGAGGCAATCAAAAAATTCCCGAAAGGGGTAAAAGTGGTAAAACCTTACCTGCGTTACACACCGCAGCCCAATGTATAATGCTGAATCCTGAACAGATAACAAAAGTGGAGAGCAGTCCGGTCAGTGAAGCGATAAGATGGATTACTGAATGGTTCCCGCATGGCGTGGTGTTTTCTTCATCACTGGGGCAGGAAGACCAGGTGCTCACAGACATAATTTTTAAGAATGATCTGCCGGTGAAGATCTTTACGATCGATACCGGCAGGTTATTTAATGAGGCCTACGAATTGCTGGAACGCACTACGGCACGGTATAAAAAACCGGTGCAGGTGTATTTCCCGGATGCAAAAGATGTGGAAGAGTTTGTGGCGTCAAAAGGCATCAATAGTTTTTATGAATCGGTGGACAACCGCAAAGAGTGTTGTCATATCCGGAAAGTAAAACCGCTGAACAGGGCATTGAAAGGGGCGGCGGTCTGGATCACTGGCCTTAGAGCTGAACAATCTGCCAACCGTCATGATATGCCGATGATCGAATGGTCGGAAGAAAAACAACTCTATAAATTCAATCCGCTCATCAGATGGAGTTATGAGGAGATAATGGAGTATATAAAGGAACATAACGTGCCTTACAACCCTTTACATGACAAAGGGTTCATCAGCATCGGTTGCGCACCTTGTACAAGGGCTGTTGAACCGGGAGAAGATGCCAGGGCGGGCAGATGGTGGTGGGAAACATCACAAAAGGAATGTGGTTTGCATAGTGACAAAGCAATTAAAGTAAACAGTTAAGAGATCAGCAGCGTATGAGCAGTCAATATCATCTCGATTATCTGGAGCAACTGGAAGCGGAAAGTATTCACATCTTCCGCGAAGTGGCCGCACAGTTCGAAAAACCGGCTTTGCTTTTCAGCGGAGGCAAAGATTCCATTACGTTGGTACACCTGGCCAAAAAAGCATTTGCCCCCGGCAAAATACCTTTTCCGCTGGTGCACATTGATACAGGGCATAATTTTCCCGAAGCATTGGAGTTCCGCGACTGGCTGGCCAGTGAAGTAGGGGCCACTCTCATTGTACGAAAAGTAGAGGATACGATCAAACAAAGAAGCCTCACAGAGCCCAAAGGAAAATTTCCGAGCCGCAACTGGCTGCAGACATATACCTTGTTAGACACTATCGAAGAATTTAAATTCGATTGTTGTATCGGGGGCGCCAGGAGGGATGAAGAAAAAGCGAGGGCAAAAGAAAGGATATTCTCTGTCCGGGATGAGTTCGGTCAGTGGAACCCCAAACTGCAGCGGCCTGAACTCTGGAATATCTACAACGGCCGTATCCATAAAGGAGAAAATGTACGTGTGTTCCCGATCAGCAACTGGACAGAACTTGACATCTGGAATTACATACGCAAAGAATATATCGGGTTGCCTTCGATCTATTTCGCTCATGAAAGAAAAGTGATAGAACACGAAGGCCAACTGGTGGCGATCAGCGAATTTGTACAACCCGATGCATCGGATGTGGTGCTGACAAAGAAGGTACGTTACCGTACCGTTGGCGATATGACCTGTACTGCGGCTGTTGAATCCAATGCATCGACACTGGATGAGGTGATCAATGAAATCATTTCAACAAGGATAAGTGAGAGGGGCGAAACACGGATAGATGATAAAGTGACCGAAGCGGCCATGGAAGACAGGAAGAAGAACGGGTATTTTTAAAGGGCTGTCAGTTGCCAGGTGACTGCTGTAAGCACAGAATTCCAGCACCTGACAACTGAGTAAAAGAAATAGAAACAACAAAGGAAAATGGACCTATTACGTTTTATCACTGCCGGCAGCGTGGACGATGGCAAAAGCACATTGATCGGCCGTTTGCTGTACGACAGCAAGAATATACTGATCGATCAGCTTGAGGCATTGGAAAAATCGACAAAGAACAGGTCCGACGGATCTGTTGACCTCGCCTTGCTGACCGATGGTCTTCGGGCAGAAAGAGAGCAGGGCATCACTATTGATGTAGCGTATCGTTATTTTACCACGCCAAAGAGAAAATTTATTATTGCTGATGCACCGGGTCATGTGCAGTACACCCGGAATATGATCACCGGGGCCTCCAATGCCAGTCTCATCATCATTCTCATTGACGCCAGGCAGGGAGTCGTAGAACAAACACGCCGTCACTCTATCATTGCATCATTGCTGAAGATACCGCATGTAGTGGTCGCTATAAATAAAATGGACCTGGTGGAATATTCACAGGATGTATTCAACAACATTGTGATCGAATATGCCGAAGTAGCAAAGCAACTTGGATTGAAGGACGTTACCTACATTCCCATGAGTGCCCTGAACGGGGATAATATCGTTGACCGTTCCGCAAATATTACATGGTACGAGGGTAAACCATTGCTGGAGTTTTTGGAAGACGTAGAACTGAATCAGGACGTCAACCTGACCGATGCAAGGTTCCAGGTACAGTTCGTTATCCGTCCGCAGACGGAAGAACTTCATGATTACCGCGGCTATGCCGGTAAAGTGATCAGCGGGGTATATAAAAAAGGAGATAAAGTGACCCTGTTGCCTGTAGGTATTGAAACCGCTATCAGCAAACTGGAAGTAGGGGGTAAGGAAGTGGAAGAAGTATTTGCCCCGCAGGCAGCGGTGATTCAGCTGGTGGAAGATATCGATGTCAGCCGCGGCGATTCCATTGTAAAAACAGGCGATCACCAGCCGCATGTGAACAATGAACTGGAAGTATTACTTTGCTGGATGGATGATAAACCGCTGATCGCCGGCAACAAATATTTATTACAGCATAATAGCCGCCTCGTGAGGGTTGTGGTGCGCAACGTGGAATACAAACTCGATGTGAACAGCCTGCAGCAGCAATCGGTGGAAGGAAATGTGAAATTGAATGAAGTGGTAAAGGCCACCATCAAAACGGCATCACCTTTGGTGTACGATCCTTATACAAAGCTCAGTGTCAACGGCAGCGCCATCCTGGTGGATGAGACCAGTAACAGTACCGTAGCCGCTGTGTTGTTGCAGCAATAAGCCGCCATTATTTGTCTTATGTACGAATAGTTCTTCAACAATTGTGTTGGAAGAAAGTAAGTATAGTATGCCTGAACAGGATTTATATAATGATAATATTCAGCCCGGTGGCGGCTGTGTGATCCTGGCCGGGGCAGGCCCCGGTGATCCTGAACTGATCACCCTGAAGCTGCAAAGACGCATTGCAGAAGCCGATGTAATCATTACTGACCGCCTCGTGAACCCTTCCATCATCAGTGACCATGCCCGCCGGGAGACGGAAGTGATATTGGCCGGCAAGCAGGGATACAATGATGCTTCCCTGGTACAAAAAGAAGTGACAGCACTGATCATTGAACATGCACTGGCGGGTAAAACCGTTTTAAGGTTGAAAGGCGGCGATGTGGCTTTCTTCAGCAATGTGCTGGATGAGCTACTGGCATTACAGGAAAATAATATCCCTTTCGAAATTATACCCGGTATTACGGCCGCATCCGGCGCTTCGGCCTATGCTGGCATACCGCTCACGGCAAGAGGCTATGCGCAGGGTGTGCAGTTCATTGCCTTCAACCCTAACAATTATTTCAGTACTGATCAATGGAAGGCTATAGCCACCAGTACCGATACATTGGTTTTTTATATGGCTGCCAAAAATATCATTGAGCTGGCTGAAATGATGCTGCAATATTCAAAAAGGCCCGCTACAGGCCTGGCCGTGATCGAACAGGCTACTACGGTACACCAGAAAGTACATATCACTACCTTAAAAAAATGTGCCGCTGATTTTGCTGACCTGTCTTTCAGTTCTCCTTCACTCGTCATCATCGGTGATGTGGTAAAGCTCCACAACGAATTCAACTGGTTCAAAGCCGATGGGAACGGCAGTGTCTTTCAGGAGTTGAGTAAATAATAGCTGTAAACTTTTGGGCTTCAAAAAACCCGATTTTCAGGTAAGCTCTCTTTTAGTGCTTTGTCTCATGCCCGGATGATAACTAATGACTGACTCTGAAAGCTCAGGGACAGACTCCGGGTGGAGATTCTTATTTCGAAATTGTGTCTCACCGCCGATGTAGTGGGAAGGTTGGACACGGCATCAATGTTCATCTATCCCGACTACAACGCCTCTCCAGTGTCAGCAATCTGGATATAATACTATTGACGGTGGAGATAATGCGGTAGCCAAACAGGGTTACCAGCAATTTGCTTCATCACCTGCGGTGATTCGCAATGACGGGATGCTGACAACCCTGCTTCCCAATATATCTCCTGCGTTTTAATAACGCTTCGCAATAGTGAACAGGAACCGCTTCGGTTCGCTGGTCAATCCGCCGGCCTCTCTTCTTTTCTTCAGTATGTCTGACTTGTAGTAAGCAAAAGCTTTCGCTGTATCCATCACAGCTGTCACCAGCACTACTTTTTTATTGTCGTCTGCATCATGGCCGATCACCCGGTCGGTGATGCCATTCTCTATTCTTTCCTGTTTGCCGTCAGCAAAATTCTTTTGCCAGACATCCCAGTCTTTGATGGTAAAGGTGGTCATAGAACGGGGTACTGAACCGACAGCAGCGGTATCCTGCCAGGTGGCATTCACAAAAGAAATAGAAGGCTGGCCTGTTACACCGGCTTTTTGCATGGCTGCTTTCAGGCCGGGATCTTTGGAAAATGCTTTTGCTTTGGCCATATCATCTGCTTTCAGTGCTACCATCACCGTGTTGGGGTCCTGCATGCCTCGGCCGATGACGTAATTGTGTAGTCCATTGGCGAGCCGTGCGGAGTCATGGGCTTCGTAGGCCATTATCCATTTGTCGTAATCGGCCACCTTGTGGATGATGATCGCCATGTTCTCAGGAGTGGTAACAATAGTGTTGACGGGTTTGGCAGGTTCAGCGGCCGTGGTCGCATTCGTGTTGGAATCGGTGGCGTTTTTTTCTCCGCTGCCACCCTCGCCGCAGGAACTTAAAATAAATACTAAGGCTGCACAAAATAGCAGGCCGTTACATCTTGACCGTTTCATTGTTTTTGTGTTTTAAATAATTAATAAATAGATAGGAGGGCGGAAAAGATTGTTGCAAGGGGCAAAGACAGGCCAAATGTAGGGTTTATTAAGAGGCTACGGATTTTTGTTCAGCACAAAATTCACGGCTGCTGTTTTCGCCGCCATGATGCATGTTCTCATACATCCTGTTGACATGGTGCGTGTCTTCACGCACCAGTATAAAGATTGTTTCGGCCTGCCGCGTCTGTCCGTTATTGTCCATAATTATAATGGCCAGCCCTGCAATGACGAACACTCCGGGTGCCTGAAGCCGTCTTCTTCTGCCGGGGTCTCCGTCATT
>JAEUVK010000067.1 GCA_016787135.1 Chitinophagaceae bacterium
CGTTTCGGCCAGGTGCTTTATTTTTCCGAAATCTACCCTGTGATTCATTTTAGTTGAAGACATATGCGTAAAACCGGTTTTAAAAAGATTCAGGACGTACAAATCACTCTCAGGCTCTCATTTTAGAAAAAACGAAAACCTGTGAATTTCAACTACTTGAACATGATCTGGAACGTCAAAATATATTTGGCCAAAATAAAGGATGGCAAAGGTAAGGAATTATACTTCCTGAACAAGAAAAGTTTGCCAACAAAAACCCGGCCATGAATAGACCAAATGGGGTAATTTAGACATATATGAAATGGAAGCAATTTGTCGGCGATTACCTCAGTTTTACCCGGAAAGAGCGGATAGCTGTGCTGGCACTTGTACTTCTGATCGTAGTCGTCTTTTTGTTGCCCGGTATGATACGCGGCCGGGGAGAAAGCCGTATTGCTCCTGCTGATACCTCATGGATTTCGGCTGCAAAACGACTTGAGGTCAAACAGCCCGGGAACAGGCAGGGTACAGAAGGCCAGGAACAGGAAAACAACAATAGCCTCCAATATGATTGGCCGGTGAGCAGCGGTGTAAAGGAAGGGGTAGTGTTCTATTTTGATCCAAATACCCTCGATGAGGCCGGTTGGAGAAAATTAGGACTTCGGAAGAAAACCATCCGAACGATACAGAATTACCTTGCCAAAGGGGGCCATTTTTATAAGCCGGAAGATCTTAAGAAAATCTATGGCCTTCATCCAGATGAGTACGTGCGATTGGAGCCATACATCAGAATTGAAGCTTCACAAGTCGCTGAAAAGCTGGCAGAATATGATCGAAAGGAAACCGAGACAAAGAGTGCTTCTAACAGAACTGTTGACATCAACACGGCAGACACCTCTGCTTTTATTGCATTACCAGGTATCGGCAGCAAACTAGCTGCCCGCATCGTGAACTTCAGGGATAAGTTAGGAGGGTTTTGGACTATTGACCAGGTCAAAGAAACCTATGGCCTTCCAGATTCCACTTTTCAAAAGATCAAACCCCGGTTACAACTTGGGACTACTCCTGTAAAAAAGATCAATATCAATACGGCTACGATGGATGAGTTGAAAGCGCATCCGTATATCAAATACAACCTGGCAAAACCCATAGTGGCTTACAGAGAGGAACATGGTGCATTCTCTAAAATTGAGGATATTAGGAAGATTATGGCAATAACTGAAGAAAGTTATCAAAAGATGTCACCCTACTTAACTTTGTGACTATTCATCCAGCACTTGTTCTGAATGGAATAAAGTAATACCTAATAAAACCCAATACAATGATGAACTAATGCTGTAAGGATAAAGATCAATGTTAACCAAAATATTACCTTTCATAAATTTCCATCCGTTTTTTGAAGGGTTCCATTCAACAGTTTTTGTCTTCTCAACTTTAAAATGATCATGGAGAATGCCTTCTAAATCCATTTTCCAATGCTCAATTATTTTCCCCCCTTGTCTTTCCTTTATTGAATCAGCAACTACTGACCGGTACAAAACCATATCTTTAGCCACCCTAATATCATTTTTCCTGGTACCTTGTATTTCTGAATTGCTTGCAAATACAGAATCGCCATCCTCCAGCATTATAAAGGCTCCCCGGAAACTTTTAAAGTAATTGGTTGAATCAGAAATAACGGTGTAAAGTTGTTTCGCAAGCTCATTTTGCGCAGAAACAAAGAAGCTAACAAAAAGTAACCATATAAAAATGACAATTTTCATGTACATTCTTGGGCCCTAAAATAATAAGCCTGCCGTTACGATATTGTTAAGAACAAAAAGCCCTTCGTGTACACGAAGGGCTCAAAAAATATTCTGCGAAGAGATTAAGCGATCTCCACATCAGCACCTGCTTCTTTCAGCTTGGCTGCTATTTCTTCAGCTTCTGCTTTAGAAACACCTTCTTTGATGTTCTTCGGAGCGCCATCAACGAGGTCTTTCGCTTCTTTCAGGCCTAAACCAGTCAGGTCTTTCACTACTTTCACTACGTTGAGTTTAGAAGCACCACCGCTCTTCAATACTACATTGAATGCAGTTTTTTCTTCAGCAGCGGCTGCGCCACCACCACCGTCACCGCTTACAACAACGGCTGCTGCTGCCGGCTCAATGCCATATTCTGATTTCAGGAAATCAGCTAATTCCTGTACTTCTTTTACTGTCAAGCCTACAAGGCTTTCTGCTAATGCTTTTACGTCTGCCATTTGATTTACATTTTTCCCGCCTTCATTGTTTTTGACTCCGGCGGAGTTTAAAAAAATAGTTTGTGCCTTTTGTGTACCATCCGGCCAGGTAAGTATATTCAGGAACATGCGATATTTTCACATCGGCACATTTCCAAATTTTCAAATTACTCTGCCGGAGCAGCTTCTGCTTTTTTCTCTGCATTCTGCAATAAAGCAGCGATCACACGTTTTGCAGGAGACTGCAGCAAGCCGATCACTTCACCGATCAGTTCATTCTTCGTCTTGATCTTAGTGAGGCTGACCAGTTGTTTATCTCCCATATATACATCCCCATTGATGAAAGCGGCTTTCAACACCGGTTTTTCGCCATTGCTTTCCTTGCGGAATGAGCTGATGATCAGCGCCGGTTCTTTTGGGTTTTCAGAGAATAGCAACGCCGTTACGTTATTCAATGATTCGTAAACGCCGGCATATCTTTCATTATCCAAAGATTCAAGCGCCTTTTTAATAAGTGTATTCTTGGCTACTTTCATTTCCACCTTCTTGTCAAAACAAGCACGGCGCAATTTGCCCACCTGCTCAACGGTCAGTGATTCTGTATCGGTAACATAGAAGTTTGAATACTGAGAGAATTTTCCTTTCAGCACTTCTATTACTTCATTTTTTTGCTCTTTTGTCATGATAATACGTTTATATCACTTGTGTGATTAGTGAACAAATGCTTTTGTGTCAATAGCAATGCCCGGGCTCATAGAGCTGGCCATGCTGATACCTTTCAGGTAAGTACCCTTAGCGGAAGAAGGCTTAGCCTTAATGATCGCATTCAGCAACTCCTGGCTGTTTTCCGCAATTTTTTCCGGGGCAAAACTTACGCGGCCGATAGAAGCATGAATGATACCCACTTTATCCACTTTAAAAGCGATCTTACCACCTTTTACATCGGTAATAGCGCCTGCCACATCATTAGTCACTGTACCTGTCTTCGGGTTCGGCATCAGGTTACGGGGACCTAATACTTTACCAAGTTTACCGATCTTAGGCATTACGGAAGGAGTAGCGATGATGACGTCAACGCCAACCCATCCGCCTTCGATCTTTGTCACATATTCATCCAGTCCGACAAAGTCAGCACCGGCAGCTTTTGCTTCTGCTTCTTTATCGGGGGTACAGAGTACCAATACTGATTTAGATTTACCTGTTCCGTGAGGCAGCGTAACGGTGCCGCGGATAGCCTGGTCGGCTTTTTTAGGATCAACGCCTAAACGGATATGCAGGTCAACAGAAGCGTCGAACTTTGTTGTGTTCACCTGTTTTACAAGCGCAGAAGCTTCTTTGAGTGAATACGATTTGTTCTTATCTATTTTAGCCTCGGCTGCTTTTCTTTTTTTACTGATAAATGCCATTGTAATTCGTTTTTAGATCAGGAGATTA
>JAEUVK010000068.1 GCA_016787135.1 Chitinophagaceae bacterium
TATTATTTATCAATCATTCAATCACATCTGTCAGGCCTTTTCGGGAACCGGCATTAGTCTCCCAAGCCATACTTTTTTGCCCTGGAGTCGTCTGACCAGGTACATGATCCCCACAAAAATGAAGAAGAACGGGCCGGCAAAACCAAACAGGGCGACGAATTTGGTACCATAGAATTTATGCATCGGCCGTTTCAGTCTTTCGGCTATCAGGTACATGCTCGGCACCATTACCAGGGTCAGGAAGAACGAGAAGATCAGCCCGAAAATTATCGTCCAGCTCAGCGGGCCCCAGAATACGACGCTGTCACCCCCGAAAAAGATATTCGGAGTTAAATGCTGGAACATTCCGGCAAAGTCAATATTAAAACCTACAGCCAGTGGTAACAGGCCTAAAATAGTGGCTACTGCCGTCAGCATTACCGGGATGATCCTGATCTTACCCGCCTGGATAGCCGCCTCTCTTGTCCGCATACCACGGCCCCGCAGTTCATCCGTGAACTCGATCAGCAGGATACCATTTTTGATAACAATACCCGCCAGGCCCACGATACCTACCAGCAGCATGATGGTGGCGATCGTCATACCGGTCACTGCGTAGCCGATCAGTACGCCTATCACAGAGAAGAATATCTCCGTTACCACGATGAACGGTTTGCTCATAGAATTGAACTGTAATACCAGTATCAGGAAGATTAGACCTACGGCTATAAAGAATGCTGTCAAAAGGAATGTATTGGTCTCCGCTTCCTGCTCGCTTTGCCCGCTCTGTTTGATGGTCACATCAGAAGGTATCTTTGTTTTGCTTTTAAAATCATTGATCTTGGTTAGCAGCTGTTTATTGATTGGCGCCACCATAGTTGGGTCCAGCACATTACTCTGTAACTGAATAGTACGCTTCACATTCTTTCTCTTTATTCCCCCGGTAGAATTGGTATAGTCCACCCTGGCTACAGCGCTCAGCGGAAGTGATTTTACCTGCATCGTATTCATATCCATGAATGTGATACGCATATTCATCAGATCCGTAATATTGTTGCGCAGCATATCCCTGTAACGAAGTTGTATCTTATATTCATCTTCATTGTCCTTCAGTTTGCTTACTTCTTTTCCAAAGACGGCTGTTCTTATTTCCATACCTATCTGGCCGGTGCTGACGCCTTCCATCATCGCTCTTTCCCTGTCCACGTTGATAGTAATTTCAGGATTATTGAGGTCAACATCCAACTGGAGGTTTTCTACTCCTTCCACCCTGTTCGTGTCTAAATAATTATACAACTGCGTCGCAACTTCTGAGATTTTTACAAAGTCGTCACCGGCCACTTCAATGTTCACCGGCGGATCTGTCGGGGGACCGCCGTCTTCCTGCGCCACTTCGATACTGGCGCCCGGTATCCCTTTCATGGCTTCACGAATTGAATCTTTGTACACCATAGTGCTCTTGCCATGTCTCTTTTCAAACTCCACAAACGATACCTGGATACGTCCGAGATGTGATTGCACACTGCGATTATTATCTCTGGGGTTATTGGCGCTGACCGCCACATTGGAAATAATGCTTTCTACAATGCCTCCTTCTGTACCCGGCTTTTCCTTTTCCAATACTTTATATACCCTTTTTTCCAGTTCGCGGGTCACACTATCCGTATAGTCAACATCCGTACCGACAGGCAACTTCAGATAGACATACACAAAATTGGGATCGCCACTCGGGAAGAAGGTTTGTTTGTTTCCCCTTACCATCAGTGCCAATACAGAAACAATAAACAAACCGAATAACGATATAAATGCCCAGACCGGTCGTTTCCCTTTCAGTATCCAGCGTAACAGTTTTTCATAGCGGCGCATCAAACCGGGCAACGCCTTTTGCTGAAATGCATGAATGACATCATTCAGCACATAAGAGTTAAATACCATCAGGATGGCCATCAGCAATAAGAAGTTAGCTGTACCATGAAGTGTGAACAGGTGCAATACTATACCACCGACCAACGCAACAATGAACCACTTATTCCTGAATACTGCATTCTTTGGTTTTTCAAATTCCTTCCCTTCCGGTTTCATGAAGTTCACCGCAAAGACAGGGTTGAATATGAAGGCCACGATCAGTGACGCAGCCAGTGTAAGGATCAGAATTGTCGGCAGATAGATCATGAACTTACCGATCAGTCCTTTCCAGAACAGGAGCGGGAAGAATGGCGCCAGCGTAGTGGCTGTACCCGCCAATACAGGAATGAACACCTCGCCTGCAGCTTCCTTAGCGCTTCGTATGATCGGCACTTTACCGTTATTATAAATACGGTGCGTATTTTCTATCACCACGATCGCATCATCCACAATGATACCCAGCCCGAACAACAGGGCAAACAATACAATGAAGTTCAGTGTAACCGTCGTGCCAATGATCGCATTTGCCACCGGCAAAAACAGGAATGCGACAAACACACTTAATGGAACACTCAAGGCAACAAAGAAGGCATTGGTCACACCCATAAAGAACATCAGGATGACCAGTACCAGTATAAAACCAATAACGATCGTATTGATCAGTTCATTGAATGAGGTTTTGGTTTGCTTGCTCTGGTCACCGGTGAATACCACTTTCAGGTCACGGGGCAGTTCTTCGTTATCTTGCATCTCCTTTACCACTGCTTTTACCTTATCCGCACAGTTTATCAGGTTCTCCCCGGCCCTTTTCACAATGTTGAGCGTCACTACATTTTTGCCATCCAGTCTCGCATAGTTATCTTTTTCTTTGACGGTATCCTTTAGCTCTGCTATATCCCGCAGGTATACTGAGGCTCCCTGCGCACTGCTTCGCACCACTATGTTCTGCATATCGGCAATGGTGGCAAACTGACCTTTGACACGAAGTGTACGCTTCATATTTCCTACTTCTATCAACCCGCCAGTGATATCGTTATTCTCTCTCGATATGGCATTCTCGATATCTGTAAAACTGACACGGGCCACTGTCATTTTATACGGATCTACATTTACCTGTATCTCCCTTTCCGGCGCACCCACTATCTCAGCCCTGGTCACCTCGCTCAACTCCTCAATATGATCCTGCATTTTATCTGCATACTCTTTCAGTTTCATACCGTCATAATCGCCGCTGATATTGACATACATGATCGGCATTTCGCTGAAAGCAAATTCCTGCACGTCCGGCTCCTGTGTCAGGTCGGTCGGCAGGTCAGTCCGGGCCTTATCAATCGCATCCTTTACTTTCTGTTTCGCAATATCTGTCTTTACATCTGTATCAAACTCTATCACGATAAGACTGTAATCGGTTTGCGACGTGCTCTGGATCTTATTGACCTTGGCGCCGCTGATACCTTTCAATTGCTTCTCAATAGGCCTTGTCACCAGGTTCTCGATATCTTCCGGCGAGTTGCCGACATATACGGTAGCCACGGAAATAGTAGGCACCACAATATCCGGGAACTGCTCTTTCGGCATTGTGGTGAACTGGATATATCCGTACAAAGAGATAATGATAGCAATGATGTATATCGCCGTCCGGTTATCAATAGCCCAGCTTGTCGGTTTGAACTGTTTGAATTTTTTAGTAACCCCTTCTATAACTTTCATATAATTCCTTTTGGATTCTTCTCCTCAATTTTATTTACCTGTAGTAACAGACTGCCCGTCATACACGGTCTGGTATCCTTCTGTGATCAGCAATTCTCCCCCTGTCAACCCGTTTTTTATTTCCGTAATACCATTGTAAGTTTCGCCTACCGTTACTGTCTTCTTCCTGGCCACATTTTTACCTGTGGCTTTCTCGATCACATATACATACTTTCCTTTTTCGTCTGTCTGTACCAGATTGGTAGGGACGGTCACTGCAGCTTTTGCCTGATAGTCGAGGATCTTCATAGTTGCCAGTTGGTTAGGTTTTAATAAAGGATCAGAAGGAAGCCTGGCCTCTGTAGTAAAGGATCTTGTTTTTGCATCAATAGAAGCTCCGACAACATTGATTACAGACTTAAAAGCCGGTTTACCTGTTTCCGGAACTTCTACAAGAACAGCATCACCGTGTTTTACTCTGGCTACATAATTTTCCGGTACTGCCGTTACTATCTTAACACTACTATTATTCACTATGCGGATGCCTGCTCCGGGAGTTGCTGCAGTTTGTGCAGTGAATAGCTGACCTGGCTTTACATCCATTTCATCAATGACACCGCTGATCTCTGCTCTTACATTAGTTTGGTCAGCTTGCTCTTGTGCGCCTTTTGCCTGTGCTTGCGCAGCTCTTAACTGGCTTTGTAATGTTTCCACTGCAGTTCTTGCATTGATCACCTGTATCTCTGAGCCAATATTCTCTTTCCATAGATTTTGTTGCCGCTGATACACACTTTCCGCTTGCGCTAATTGTGCTTTAAGGGCTTCCGCCTGTTGTTGTGCGGCTACTACAGCTTGTCTCGCCAATACATCGTCGAGTTTCAGTATCACCTGACCTTTACTTACCCGCTGACCAAGTTTTACATAAACGGCTTTCACCAAACCGCCCATGCCGTTGGGAGCCACATAAGCCACGCCATCTGCATCTATCTTTCCCTGCAATTCGATATAGTGAGCAAAATCCTGTATACGCAAGGTATCGGCTGATATCAGCTTTTGTACTGCCTTGGCTGCTTCGGGATCAGCTTTCAGTATCTGGTCCTCCAACTGCCGGATCTGTTCATCCAGTCCGTTCTTTTCCTTTTTCAGCTTCTCTAATTTCACCTTCAGGTCGCCGATCTTACCTTTTTCATCTTTTGTTCCGCCGCCACAGGCCACCAGTGAAGCAGCAATGATCACGACGAAAGAAATCTTTACAATAGTATTCATATCATTCAATTTATTGGTCATGTTAATGGTTTTGTTATTGCAGTTTACCGGTTGCTTTCAGGAAATCAATTTTAGCGATCACCGCGTCATACAGCGCCGTGATGTAATTGGTTTGCGCTGCTTTCAGGTCGGTTTGCGCTGCCGTGATCTCAGTCTGTGAACCCATTCCCACTTCGTATTTCTTTTTGGTTTGCTGATAGACTTTCTCCGCCAGTTCCATATTCCTTTTCTGGAAATCCAGCGAGGATATAGCTGACTGGAAAACATTCTTTGCAGAAGCCACCTCGTTGTCTATCGAAAGTTGTAAAGCGGTGATCTGGTTCTCGGTCTTCTGCAGGTCAATTTTTGCCTGAGCGATCTTGGATTTAGTATAAAACCCGTTGAAGATCGGGATAGACACATTCAGGTTAACATTGGAAATGGTGAACCAATCGCCGCTGCCAAAGAAATTCCATTGGTTACGCTGTGCATTCTTGGCGTATTGCCCGTTCAGTGTCACGGTAGGTATCTGGCTTAGTTTATAGCGGCGGATATTGTATTCGTTCAGGCTTTTACCGATCTGTGCATACTGGTATTCCTTCCTGTCCTCATACTTATAGGCATCATTTCCCAATACGCCATCCTTTACCTGCTCATCGCTTAACGTATCCGTTAAAACCAGTTCATCTGCAACCGGCATTCCCATCAGCACTTTCAATCCGTAATAACCGTTCGAGA
Organism: Chitinophagaceae bacterium; assembly: GCA_016787135.1. GTDB lineage: Bacteria > Bacteroidota > Bacteroidia > Chitinophagales > Chitinophagaceae > VBAT01. The sequence goes on from JAEUVK010000068.1 coordinate 5,557, forward strand.
TCGTGTTCAGTATTTTTCTTTTTTCTGTCTGCAGGTTGGTCAATTGTACATTCGCCTTATCCACATCTAATTGTTCGGCAAAACCATTCTGGTACATGATACGGGTATCTCTCATCAGTTTTTCCAGCAGGACAATATTGGCATCTAAAAACTCCACCTGTGTTTTGCCCACCACCAGTTGATAATAGATTTTATAGATATTGGTCTTGATCATCTCTTCTGTGATCTCGACGTTCTTCCTGGAGAACTGCAGTGTAACTTCCCTTGCCTGCAGGCCGACAAATACCTGGCCATCGAATAATATCTGGCTGAGGCTGACAGCGGCTGTAGCGCTGTATTTGGTACCAAACTGCGCAGCCACAAACCCGAAGTCAGATGGCATTTGTATCGGGTTGCCGCTACCATCTTTCACCCCCTCATCGATCAACACCTGGTAGGTAGCCGGGGAAATGAAGTTGGGCAATACCTGTGTCGCCACGTTGGGATTATATGTTGTCCCTAAGCTCGCATTGATATGAGGGTAGGCATTGGACGTAACTTCCCTGTTCACCTGCTCCTGGTATTTTACATCCAGCAATGCATTTTTTACCTGCACATTATTCTTTTTTGCATATTCTATAGCTTGCTGCACAGACATCTCGTGATGGGTGATCTTCACCGAATCTTTTGGCTGCGCCATCACTATTGCCGGCAACAGGAATACATACAATCCAACCACTCTTTTATTTTTTGCTCTCATCATAGCTCATTTTTTTATTTTTCTGCTCATTATATTTCTGTATCAGTTTATGTCCTTTGACAGTGGCAAGCCCAAACAGGAAATGTTCAATGATCACTTCTGATGTGTGCGCCAGGTTGTATTTACCCGGCGGGAACACGGTTACATTGAAGGGGATCATCATGGATTCTATCCTGAATTTGGACAGGATATCGATATTGACATCGGGCCGGTAGAGTTCTTCTTTTATGCCCCACTCCATATTATCCCGTACGATCTGCAGCAGGAATTTGTCTTTGTGCTCCCGGAAACGCTGGTAAGCCCTGAAATGGAATTTTTCCAGGTCATACAGCAGCATCGGGTTCATATTGCTGATCTCTTCCGCAATACGTTCCATCGTGATAAAGATCTCATGAATAGCATCTTTGGCATCCTCCCGGCTGACCTTACAATCAGATTGGATTCCGTTGATATGTCCATCCACCACGGCATGCACCAGTTCATCTTTATCGGCATAATAGTGGTACAGTGTCTTTTTCGACATACCGAGGTTGTTTGCAATATCATCCATCGAAACAGAGCGGATACCGTATTGCATGAACATCTCTTCCGCCTTGATCAATATTCTTTCTTTTGGGTCCATACGCACAAAATGAGTGGGCAAAACTATGGAAACTTTTTTCGTTACCAAAGTTTCCATCAGGAATTTTCACCATTCATAACAATTGGATAACCCGAACAGGTGTTTGACTGATCTCGTCCCTGAATTAGAAAGCAGTCATTCTCTTTGTCTTACCTTTGGTTCAGTAAAGCCAGTTTCATGGGAAAAAGCCTGAAAGTCAGAAGAAGGGTCACGGCCAAAAAATTATTCCGTTATTTTATCCAGGGTATCATTATTCTTGCTCCTATCGGCATTACCGCCTATGCGTTATACTGGCTTTTTGAAAAAGTAGATGGGATCCTTCGTCCTGCTGTTCACACAGTTACCGGCGTCAATATTCCCGGGCTGGGGTTTGTGATCATCCTTTTATTTGTGATACTGGTAGGATGGATCAGTTCCAATTTCCTGATGGGCAGCGCTATTAACTTCTTTGATCAATGGATGGAAAGGACACCCGTGATCAAATTCATTTATTCCTCTACCAAAGACTTCTTTGAAGCCTTTGCCGGTGATAAAAAGAAATTCAACAAAGCAGTACTGGCTAATATATTTTCACAGGATGTGTGGATCGTGGGGTTTTTGACCGACGAGGAACTACAGAAATTTGAAATGGGCGCAGATAAAGTAGCGGTATATGTGCCGCAGGCTTACAACTTTGCCGGGCAGTTGTATATCTTACCAAGAGACAGGGTAAAAAAGATAGAACATATCACTTCCGGTGAAGCCATGAAGTATGCTGTTACCGGCGGTGTCGTTGATCTCGATGCCGAAAGGGATGCTCAAACAAGATCGGAGTTAAAGACAGACAGGGAATAATTTCTGCGGGCAACCCCAAAACAAAGGCCTACATAAAGGACCAATTCTGAACTTTATTGTTACATGTATGAATGATAAGGTTTTTCAAGAAGGACAGGTTATATCTGGGAAGAAACTGCTGGCTATCTATAAAAATTACTGCCCCTGAGTTAATCTTTTTTATTTTCTCCACTATGTTAGGATTGTTATCTGCCAAAATAAAATATGCTGAATCCATTCTTACTCCAACACTATCGAACATTGACTTTATTTTATCCGGACTACAGCTATTACACAAATTTGTCTGAAGTACGATAATAGTATTACACTTATTAAAAGATATATCAATCTTACTTGCCTGTGCAAAAGCAAAAATGTTATTTATCCGCTCGTTGTAGTCATCATGCTGCAATTGCAAAGTCTTCTCCTTTGCCTTCTCGTGCCAATCATTAGTTTTAGTTTGATTATTACATGATAGCGATAAACATATACAAATAATACTAATTCCAAGAAAATACAGTAAAGTGTTCATAATCGCCACTTTTAACGTGTTCTGAAGCATTCTTGTTTCGTATATATAAACCTTTTTCTGTCACAAAGGAATAATACCATAAAATACTATGACCAACATTTTTTTCATCCAGAATATTAAAATCCTTGTCCAATACCATTATCACAAGGTCACGATCAAGCAAATTGGAATATATTCCTTGCTCGTTTTTAAGTGGAAGCTCTTTAAGGTAAAAACGATAATAAATATTTCTGAATTTATCAAACAATATCTTTTCGTACAATGGGTTTATAGTAAGATGTTCTTTAAGTCTTTCCAAATCACCATTAAATGAAGAGTCAAAAGGTATAAAATCAGATTCCTGAAACCGACTCCGGGCGAAATACTTTTTTAATTCATCGCTATCCCGATCATACACCCACAGGCTATCATGGCTTTCAAATGAAATAATATTGTTAGCGCCATTTACCTCTCTGAATGGGAAAACTGACTGGCCGTAAGAAACAACCCTGTGTCTTTGAGGGAAAGAATAATCAAGCAAATCAATATTTCCTGTTCTTAAATGCAGCTTCGCCTCCACTTTTCTTTCAAAATACTTTTGCTTTGTAAACTCACAATTACATATTGTCTTCAAATACAAATCTTGTTTTTTAGGGTCGAAAAACAAAGGATAGTATCCGAAATGGTCCCAAAAAACGATCTCTTCTCCTTTATTGTCCCTGACTGGCACTGTAAGATCTTTATCATAAATAATCCTCCCACTATCATTGAGGATCAGAATGTGATCTTCTGTAACAACAAAGATGGTGTCCTGCTTATAAATATCAAACTGAGTTAGTCGTCCCATGCCTTCATTATCGAATCTCTCATTCAATTTCAGCTTAAAGAAGAATTTGGCAGAATCAATATCAAACAATATCATCTCGTTTGTCACGCTGTTAAAGCCCTGAAGTAAATTTCTGCCATTTTCATTCTTGACTCTGAATTTTGGGTTGAAAAACCCTTGCGGAATATTTAATGAATCCTTTGTGATACTCAATGAATACTCTTTCGTTACATTATTACAGTTAATAAATACAAGCGACGGCAATATTAAAATTAAGAATATCCGCATACAAATTTTACTCATGACGGTAAGCCTTTCAGTCAATTCAGGAAATACTAAATGTCAGTGAAAATATAAACTATGTATAACTTATACAAATTGCACGACTACTTCAAAGGGAGCGATTTATTCCTTTCTTTCAACATGTTAATATTAAAAGCCTTTACAAACTGAAGACTTTCTTCGTCAATATATCCCTGTTCCAGAAAATAATTTGCATCCAGATTGGCAAATCGTTCAATCTCCTCGTTGGTTAGCTTGCGTAAAATCTTATTGGCTGTAGTTGCAATACAATCAGTTTCTTTTTTGCAAGACTCCCCTGGGTTTTGGCAAGCCGACCCAATTTGCCCATTAATAGTGCAAACAATCTGAGCGTATTTTTTTACCGGAGGCTCCACATAAGGTGAAGGACCTGATGAAAGGTTGGTCTCGGATAGATCTGCTTCAGTGAAATCTTTATTAGCCTCTTTTGAACAGCTTAAAACAGAGAATAGAGCAAGTGATAAAAGAATTTTTTTCATAAGTTAAGTTTTGTGTTTTGAAAATCTTTGACAAACGAATTTACCCCCCCCCCCCGTTTAAAAAGCAAAATTTTCCTGTAACTATTTTCCCCAATGATAAAATAAGTATAAATTCATCAGGGCAGCTTAAGTCAAAAGATAAAATGAAGATAAAGGCATCCTTTTTTTTACTGTCGCTGTTATTATTAAATACGACGTCTTGCTTCTGCTGGGGCTTCTTCGCCCACCGCAAGATCAATTATTATTCGGTTTTTCTTTTGCCGCCCGAAATGATGGTGTTGTACAAGCCCTATGCAGAGTTTCTGATGGAGCATGCGGTGGATCCTGATAAAAGAAGATATATCGTGGCAACAGAGGGTCCGAGACATTACATAGATATTGATCACTATGGCATGTATCCTTATGATTCATTACCGAGGAAATGGAATGATGCTGTCGCAAAATATTCCGAAGACTCCCTGTATGCCCATGGTATTGTACCGTGGTGGATACAAACCATGCTATACCGGCTGACCGAAGCTTTCAAAGAAAAGAACCAGGCCAAAATCTTAAAATACTCGGCCGAGATCGGGCATTATATCGCCGATGCGCATGTTCCGTTGCATGCCAGCAGCAATCACAACGGGCAATACACGGATCAAAGAGGCATACATGGTTTCTGGGAAAGCCGCATACCTGAACTGCTTGCCGACAAAGAATGGGATTTCTTTATCGGTAAAGCGGAGTACATAAATAACCCGCCTGACTTTACCTGGAAAAGAGTATTAGAAAGCGCTGCAGCAGCTGATACGGTTTTAAGATTTGAAAAAGAACTATCCAAAACCTTTCCATCAGACCAGAAATTTGCGTTTGAAGAACGGAATGGTGTTACTATCAGGCAATATTCATCGGCTTATTCAAAAAAATACAATGAAAACATGAAAGGCATGGTGGAAAGAAGGATGCGGCAATCCATCTTTGCTATCGCTTCCTTCTGGTACACAGCGTGGGTGAATGCGGGCCAGCCCAACCTTACCCAACTCAGTAACAGGGAATTCTCTGCCGAAGACCTGAAAGAATTTGAAGAACTGAATGCCGCCTGGAAAAGCAGCAGTACAAAAGGTCGTGAGCATGAATAAATGCACCCGGATACCCGTCACTGGTTATCAGCCATATTTACAGTCCAGATTTCCTCTACCGGCAACCTGAAACCGGCAACTGATAACTATCTTTGCGCCTCACCAACTTAGCAGGTCAAATCATGATCGAAACCGTGAAATCCGTGGTACATAATTTCAATGCCGGGCCTTCTGTTCTCCCCAGGGAAGTATTTGAAGAAGCGAGCCAGGCCGTTCTGGATTTTAATCATACCGGCTTATCTATTTTGGAAATAGGTCATCGTACCAGCCTGTTTGAACCCGTCATGGCGGAAGCAAGGGTCCTGGTAAAAGAACTGATGCAATTAGACGACGATCATGAAGTGTTGTTCCTGCATGGCGGCGCCACCACACAGTTCATGCAGGTACCGATGAACCTGCTGAATGAAAATGAACTGGCGGCTTATACCGATACCGGCACCTGGGCATCCAAGGCGATCAAGGAAGCTAAACTGTTCGGGCATGTGGAAATTGCGGGATCAACCAAAGAGACCCAATACACTTCTATCCCTAAAAATCTTACCGTAAGCCCGACAGCAGCCTACCTGCATATCACCACTAACGAAACGATTGCGGGTACACAATGGAAAAAGATGCCTTATGATTGCGGTGTACCGCTCGTAGCTGATATGAGCAGTGATATACTGAGCCGGGTACTTGATTTCAATAAATTTGATATCATCTATGCCGGTGCACAGAAAAATATGGGCGCTGCCGGTGTGAATCTTGTGGTGGTCAACAAGAATATTCTCGGCAAAGTGAACCGCCCGATACCCACGATACTTGATTACCGCAACCACATCAAGGAAGGCAGTATGCTGAATACGCCGCCGGTATTTGCCGTGTATGTGGCCATGCTGACCCTGCGCTGGGTAAAAAAACAGGGCGGTGTAGCGGCGTTGGAAAAACTGAATGATGCCAAAGCAGAACTGCTTTATACAACATTAGACGGCTTACCTGTATTCAAACCGGTGGTGGCTAAAGAAGACCGCAGCACGATGAACGTGGTATTCGTCATGGAAGATCCTGCATTAGAAAAAGAATTCCTCGACCTGTGCAAGCAGGAAGGCATTGTGGGTGTAAAAGGGCATCGCAGCGTGGGTGGCTTCAGGGCATCGTTGTATAATGCATTGACGATAGATAGCGTCAGGGTACTGACAGACCTGATGAAAGATTTTGCAAATAAAAAAGGATAAAAATAGCATGGCGATCATTTCTCCTTTCAACGCATTAAGACCGAAAAAAGGAACCGAATCAAAAGTAGCTTCAAGACCTTACGACGTACTGAACAGTGCAGAAGCAA
>JAEUVK010000074.1 GCA_016787135.1 Chitinophagaceae bacterium
ATATTCGATAATGTCACTTCTTTGTACTCTAAGCGTCCCGGTTCTTTCGGTTTAATAGAGTTGGCTAATGCTGCTCCTGCAAAACCTAAGGCGGCTACAGCGAAAGTGAACAGCATTGCTTTTTTGATACGTTGCGGATAAGTGACACGGAGTTCATAAGCGCCGTACGCTTTGTTGCGGTCATCAAAGATAATGTCCAGCAAATTGGCTGAAAGGATTTGTTTTGGTGTCATAACTATACGTTTGTTATTGAGACGGGCAGGGGAAATTTTTCCATAAACAAATAATTTATGGATAAGCGTATGGAATTTTCTGAGAACCTCATCACTGCGGTCTTTGCATTACGCATGATCGGGGGTAAACCATTATTTTTACACAAACATTATTTGTGAAGCGTTTCACTCATTTCTTTATTGCATTGTCAGGTGGAGTTCTGTTATGGGCATCATGGCCCATGTCGCCACTGACCATTCTCATCTTTATTGCCTGGCTGCCGTTGTTATGGATAGAAGATAATGTCAGCAATTGGAAAAAAATATCCGGGCTCACTTACCTGCATATGCTTGTATGGAATATCCTCGTGACGTGGTGGGTATCCAATGCCAGTTTGCCCGGTGCATTAGGCGCTTTCTTTGCCAACAGCCTGATCATGTGTGTACCGTGGATACTGCTTTATTTCACCAAAAGGAAATTCGGGCGATGGATAGGATACGGTTCACTGATCGTTTACTGGCTTACATTCGAATACATTCATCATAACTGGGAACTGACATGGCCCTGGCTGACATTGGGGAATTCGTTTGCGCTGCATCCTGAATGGGTACAATGGTATGAATACAGCGGTACCACGGGAGGAAGCCTCTGGGTATTGTTAAGTAATGTTCTTGCCTATGCTTTGTTTGCTGAATACCGGAATAGCGGAAGGACCAAAAGTTATTATATAACCATGATCAGCTGGGTATTGGTGTTGCTGGTCCCGATACTTAGTTCAAAACTGATCGCATCCGGAGAAAGAAAATATGTGCAGTCGGCTATGGCCAAAGCCGGAAAGAATGTGGTGGTGGTGCAACCCAATATTGATCCTTATACAGAAAAATTCACGGGTGATATTGAATCACAGGTGCAGAAACTGATCGTATTGTCGGAAAGTATGATAGATGATGATACACGCCTGGTGATATGGCCTGAAACAGCCGTGCCCGCCCAGGTATGGGAGGACCAGATCAAGTATAATTATTTCTATTATCCTATCTGGTCATTGATCGACAGGCACCCGCAGATCAGTCTGCTGACAGGCATCGACAGTTATAAAAAATATGGAACAAACAAGAATAAGGCACCAAAGAGTGCAAGGTTTGAATCTTCTTCAGGTGTTTATTATGATGCATTCAATACTGCGGCATTCATTGATGCAGATACAGCAATAGATCTTTATCATAAAGCCAAATTGGTTCCGGGTGTAGAGACCTTGCCTTCTTTTTTGAGTTTTATGGGAAAATGGTTTGAAAGTTTTGGCGGTATCAGCGGTACACTGGGGAGAGATTCTGAAAGAAAAGTATTTACTACGTGGGATAAATATTATAAGGCTTCTCCCGTTATTTGTTACGAAAGTATCTTCAGTGATTATATCACAGAATATATACGCAACGGAGGCAATATCCTGACGATCCTTACCAATGACGGCTGGTGGGGAAATACACCCGGCTATAAACAGCACATGAATTATGCAAGACTGCGTGCTATTGAATCCAGGAAATGGGTGGCCCGAAGTGCCAATACCGGTATCAGTTGTTTTATAGACCCGCTGGGAAATGTGATCGACCCGCAACCATGGGATACTGCGGCAGCGATAAAATTAGCAGTACCCGTAGATGAAAGGAAGACCTTTTTTGTGAAGCACGGCGATATACTGTCAAGAGCGGTAAGCGTCATCAGTGGACTGCTGCTCATGATGAATATTTTTGTGTGGGCTAAAAGAAGGTTTAAGAGGTCTAAGGTTTAATTGTTTAAAGTTGGCAGTATGGAAAAGCAGGTGATCATAACAGGCAGGAAAATATTTTATCGTGTTACCGGTAACGGTAAACCGGTTTTGCTTGTCCACGGTTTTGGAGAAACAGGAGAGGTGTGGAATGACCAGGTTGACTATTTAAAACATAGATTTCTGCTTATTGTTCCTGATCTGCCGGGAAGCGGAAAGTCAGATATTATTGATGATATGAGCATGGAGGGGATGGCAGAAATTATAAAGGCTGTCGTTGATGCAGAGTCGCTGAATAGGGTTGACCTGATCGGGCACAGCATGGGTGGTTATATCACGCTTGCTTTTGCAGAAAAATATCCGGAGATGCTCCATTCTTTCGGACTTTTTCATTCTACTGCCTATGCAGACAGCGAGGAGAAAAAAGCTATCCGGCAAAAGGGAATTGCCTTTATCAGACAACATGGTGCTTTTGAATTTTTGAAGACCACCACATCCAACCTTTTTTCTTCGCAGACAAAAGATGAAACACCTGAATTAATAGACGAATTTGTGCAAAGCCTGAACAACTTTTTGCCTGATTCGCTCGTTTTGTATTACCAATCAATGATCAGGCGGCCCGACAGGACCGCTGTTTTAAAAGGATCCAAAATGCCGGTATTATTTATTATGGGAGAATCTGACAATGCTGTTCCGCTACAGGACGGTTTACAGCAGAGCCACTTGCCTGAGCGGGCAACTATTCATATCTTACACCATTCCGGCCACATGGGTATGCTTGAAGAAACAGAGAAGAGCAACCGGTTGCTGGAAGAATTTTTGATGGAACCCTAAACCTGCATTTTTGATCCGGTCAATGAAACGCCTCCTTATCACCATTATCATCCTGCTTTCGCTGGAAGTATCCTATGCTGCACATATCAAGGGTGGTTTTTTCACTTATGAATATCTTGGCCCGGGCACAAATGACCCCAATAATTCCAGGTACAGGATCACGCTGACGGTGTATATGATCTGTTCAGCAACCACTCAGCAGATATCGAACCCCATCAACTTCAGTATTTTTAATGCAGGCAATAATCAATGGGTCCAGGATGTTTCGGTATCGGTCACCAATCAGTTTTTTTTAAACAAATCAGATGATGAACAATGCATATCAGGTGATCAGCGAAAATGTTATTACAAAGTTGTTGTTTACGATCTCGCATCGGTAGAATTGCCTCCTACTGCAGGCGGATATATTATTTCTTATCAGCGTTGCTGCCGCATAGCGGGCATTCAAAATATAGCTAACAGCGGAACTGTTGGGAACACATTTAGTATAAATATACCGGGTACGGCTATCGGGTTAAATGCTGTCACTAATAGCAGCCCGGCATTTTTAATTAATGATACAGCAGTAGTATGCAGCGGTAGTTATTTTCAATATTCTTTTTCAGCGTCAGATCCTAATCCCGGTGATTCCTTATCATACGAGTTTTGCTCAGCAATAGAAGGCGGATCACAAACCACTCCTGCACCGGTAACAGCTTCATCTCCGCCCTACTCTTCAGTTCCATATAATTTTCCTTTTTCCGGATCAGCGCCAATGGGATCGGGGGTCAGGATCGACCCAAGGACCGGTGTGATCAGTGGCATTGCACCTTCTGCTTCCGGTGAGTACGTTATATGTGTATGCGTAAACGAATTCAGGCAGGGAGTGTTAATAGGTACAACACGAAAAGAATTGCATGTGGAGGTCGGGGATTGTTCGCCCATTGATGCCAACCTGAATCCTGAATATATTACCTGTGACGGTTTTTCATTTACTTTTTCAAATGGCGGAGATCAATCGCTGATTACTTCTTACAACTGGTATTTTGGTGATCCGGCGAGCGGTGCTGCCGATTCATCGAACCTGGCTAATCCCACACACGTTTTTTCTGATACGGGTACTTTTATCGTAAGACTCATCGTGAACCGGGGTGACCCCTGCTCTGATACGGCGAGTACACGGATGAAAGTTTATCCCGGCTTCTTTCCTGATTTTACCAATACCGGCATTTGCCTGACAAATCCTGTTCAGTTTCATGATGCGACAACTACCAATTATGGAGTCGTAGATAGCTGGAGCTGGAATTTTGGTGATCTGACTACGCTGGCAGATTCGTCTCATTTACAAAATCCGTTGTGGGCCTATGCAGATACAGGAACGAAAATGGTTTCACTGATTGCCACGAATAGTAAAGGATGCCGGGATACCATTAGTAAACCTGTTACCATCATTGATAAGCCTCCGATCACTCTTGCTTTTAAAGACACACTGATCTGCGCACCGGATGCGGTACAACTGCAGGCAAGCGGAACAGGTATTTTCAGCTGGACGCCATTAACCAATATTGTAAATGCCAATACAGGTACGCCTACTGTTAATCCAATCACCACTACCTGGTATCACGTACAGTTGAATGAGCAGGGATGTATCAACACCGATTCGGTGCAGGTAAGGGTAGTGAGTTTTGTAACATTGAATGCCATGCCGGATACTACTATCTGTCTTACTGATTCGGTACGACTAAATATAGTGTCTGACGGGTTACAATATTTGTGGAGCCCTGCTGCTACGCTGAACGATCCCACACTGAAGAACCCAATGGCTCTGCCAACAGGCACCTCCACGCAATACACAGTGATTGCCCGGATCGGAAGCTGTTCCGCACAGGACAATGTGACCATTACGGCTATTCCATATCCTGTTGCCAATGCAGGGGGTGATACGATTATTTGCTATAATCAGCCGGCTTACCTGAGTGGCTCGCATAACGGGGTTTCTTTTTCATGGTCTCCAACCGGTTCATTGATCAATGCCAATACGCTTACACCTACTGCATTCCCCCCACGAACAACTGAATATATATTGTCTGTATTATCAGACCAGGGTTGCCCCAAAGCAGGTTTTGATACAGTGCTGGTAACGGTACTGCCAAAAATTGTTCCTTATGCCGGAAACGATACAATGGTAATAGTGAATCAACCTTTACAATTTAATGCTACCGGTGGCACCAGTTATCAATGGATGCCATCAACAGGGCTCAATAATCCTGCTATCGGGGACCCTGTGGGAATATACGGAGCCAATATTGACAGCATACGTTACAAGGTGTTAGTGTTTAATGAAGCGGGTTGTTTTGATTCGGCTTTTGTGAAAGTGATAGTATTCAAAACCAATCCTTATGTGTTTGTTCCTTCTGCTTTCACCCCTAATGGGGATGGGTTGAATGATCTTATCCGACCCATCGCAGTAGGTGTGAAAAAGATCAACTACTTCAGTATTTATAACCGGTGGGGGCAGCTGTTATTCAAGACATCCGTCAATGGCCATGGATGGGATGGTAAAATAAAAGGTGTACCCCAGAGTACCAATGTATTTGTCTGGATGGTCAGTGCCGTTGATTACCTTGATAAACCTATTTTCCTGAAAGGTACTGTAACGCTGATACGGTAACTCTTCTGAACTTCCTGTTTTACGATTTCTCCTTTTTTATTCAAATGGCTAAACAACTTTATTCCCGGAGTTGCCGATTCTATTATCCAACCTTATCATCTTCAGCGGTCGTTAGTATAAGCACGTGCCGGGGTGATAAAATAGCTATCGTTGCTGGACCGGGGAAAATTAAAGTAGGAGCCCGGGTTTAAAAATCGTAAATTCATTGCCTCCACCCCCTGGTCCGTACAAATGAGATTTCAGGTATTACAAGACTAACCGGCTGCTGAAATGATTTTTCAGTAACAAACCGATTCATATTGACCCGGCTAATGAAGTACTTTATAGTTGCAATAGCATTATTATTTCAGGCCATACCTATGCTGGCTAACCATATTACAGGTGGGGAGATATTTTATACCTATGCAGGATTAGACGGAAATGGCAATCACCAGTATCATGTTACATTAAAACTTTACAGGGACCATAATTCCACCGGAGCACAATTGGATGGGGCTGCTGCGATAGCTGTTTTTAATACTTCTAGCGGGGCGATGGTATGGAACAACAGCATTAATATGACAAGGCAAACAAGGCTGATATTAGGAAGCCCCGGGCCCTGTATCACCAATGCACCGGTCGTTGACTATGATGTAGGGTATTATGAGTTTGACCTGAGCCTTCCCCCGGCTCCGGGCGGCTATACTATCACGTATCAACGCTGCTGCCGTATTGCAGGGATCAATAATCTTTCTTCATCAAGTTCTGTGGGTGCTACTTATACTGCTATTATTCCGGGGACGACTGCAAGACCTGATGGCCCAATAAACAACAGTGCAAGATTTACAGGAGCTGATACGGTGATCGTTTGCGGAGGTTATCCATTCACGTACAGTTTTGCAGCTATTGATCCTGACCCCACGGATCAGTTGACCTATTCCTTTTGCGATGCATTCATCGGAGGAGGTACGGGACAAGGAACCGGGACAAATGGCGCCCAGCCTAATCCTCCGGCAGGCCCGCCTTATTCGGCCGTTCCTTATGCGTTCCCTTATAGTGGTTTTTCTCCGTTGGGTCCGGGAGTAAGTATCAATAGCGCTACAGGCCTCATAACAGGAATGGCTCCTGCACAAGGTATATATGTCGTAACGGTATGCGTAAATGAAATAAGAAACGGGGTGGTGATCGCCACCCAGCGAAAAGATCTGCAGATCAAAGCAGGTGATTGCGATGTGGCCAGCGCTACCCTTAACCCGCAATACATCACCTGCGATGGGTTTACCATGGATTTCTTTAATCTCAGCAATAGCCCGCTGATCAATTCTTATTTCTGGGATTTTGGCGACCCAGCCAGCGGTGCCAATAATACATCCACTTCGTCAACACCAACGCATACATTTTCTGTGGCTGGTGATTATACAATCAAGTTGGTCACCAATCGCGGGCAAGAGTGTTCTGATTCCACTACCGCAATTGTAAAAGTATGGCCGGGTTTCTTTCCGGCTTTTACTTCAACGGGTATTTGTTTGCGAAATCCTGTTCTATTTAATGATGCCACTACTACTAATTATGGTTTTGTGGATAGTTGGCGATGGAATTTTGGCGATCTTACAACATTGGCCGATACCTCACGACTGCAAAACAGTACATGGACCTATGCCGACACAGGTTCAAAGGCCATTACTCTCATTGTAACAAACAGTAAGGGCTGTATTGATACGTTAACAGATACTGTACATATCATTGACAGGCCGCCGATTACCCTTGCATTTCGGGATACTCTTATCTGCGTACCTGATGCTGTACAGTTACAGGCAAGCGGTACAGGTATCTTTAGCTGGTCGCCTTCAATAAGCATTGTCAATGCAAACACCGCGACGCCAACAGTGAATCCGGTATCTACCACTACCTATTATGTGCAACTGGATGAGCAAGGATGTATCAATACAGATTCCGTCAGGATACGGGTTGTGAATTTTGTTACATTGAATGAAATGCCGGATACGACGATCTGTCAAACAGATACAGCACAACTACGGATAAGCAGCGATGGTTTGCAATATAGTTGGACGCCTGCATCTGCATTCGTTGATGCTACTGTGCAGAACCCGGTAGCCATCGCTGGTACTACAGCTTTATATACGGTTACAGCACGAATAGGCAGTTGCTCGGCCACCAGGAATATACAAGTAACAGCTATTCCTTACCCGGTTGCCAATGCTGGTCCGGATACCATTATTTGTTACAGCCACCCGGCATTTTTACACGGCTCCCATGATGGCAATTCATTTACCTGGTCGCCGGCCGGTTCATTGATCAATCCGAATACATTGAATCCAACAGCATTTCCTTCCCGGACAACACAATATGTTTTATCTGTATTGGCCAACCGGGGTTGCCCAAAGCCAGGTCGTGATACTGTTTTTATAACAGTAATGCCGAAGATCAATCCTTATGCAGGAAATGATACACTTGTTGTGGTGGGACAGCCACTGCAATTGAATGCTGAAGGCGGTGTGAGTTATCAGTGGATACCACCAACAGGATTGAATAATGCCTTCATTAAAAATCCTATCGGCATATATCCGGCCGAAATTGATAGTGTTCTTTATACAGTGTTGGTGTACGATAGCATCGGGTGTGTGGATTCAGCATTTGTCAATGTAACTGTTTTTAAAACCAATCCTTATGTTTTTGTTCCATCCGGTTTTACACCCAATGGCGATGGGTTGAACGATGTTCTCCGGCCCATTGCTGTCGGGGTAAAGGAAATAAAATATTTCGCTGTCTATAACCGCTGGGGACAATTGCTATTTAGAACATCTATCAATGGACATGGCTGGGATGGAAGAATAGGCGGGGCGCTACAAGGAACAAATGTATTTGTCTGGATGGTCAGCGCTGTGGATTATCTTGATAAACCTGTCTTCCTGAAAGGGACCACCACACTGATACGCTGAAATAATTCTTTGGCTGATGTGACTGACCTGTCAGCAATTATTCAGTAATACTTACTGATCATTATCTTCGCAACTTCATACTTCTTACCTCAGACCAATATATTCTTTATGGCAAAGATCATCCTTATTACCGGCGCTACATCAGGATTTGGAAAAACTACTGCAGAAAAGTTCGCTGCCAACGGTTATGATCTTATTTTGAATGGAAGAAGAACAGACCGGCTGAACGAGCTATGTACTAAACTGGAGACAAAATATAATATTGCCTGCTATCCTTTGCCTTTTGATGTAAGAGATGAAAAGGCAGTTATGAACTCCATTTCCGGCTTACCGGAAGAATGGAAAAGTATAGATGTACTTTTCAACAATGCAGGCCTGGCGCTTGGTCGTGATTATTTTGATGAAGCTGACCTGAATGACTGGAACATTATGGTGGATACCAACGTGAAAGGGTTTGCCTATGTGGCCAAAGCTGTCTCTCAGTTAATGGTAAAAAGAAAACATGGTCATATCATCAATATGGGTTCTGTGGCCGGGAAACTGGTGTATGAAAGAGGAAATATGTATTGCGCCACCAAATATGCTGTTGACGCCCTTAACCAGGCTATGCGCATTGACCTTTTGCGGCATAATATCAAAGTGACAGGGATACATCCCGGCGCTGCCGAAACAGAATTCTCTATTGTCCGGTTCAAAGGTGATGAGGATACCGCCAAAAAGATCTATGACGGACTGGAGCCATTGAAACCGGAAGACGTGGCCGATGTGATCTGGTATTGCGCCAGTTTGCCTCCTCATGTTTGTATCAATGACCTGACGATTACCTGTACCCGCCAGGCCGATGGTATCTATTTTTACCGGGGAAACTGATAAATAATCGTAAAACTACTTGCACTCCTGAAATATTCTTTCTACCTTGACCGTTCCTCAATGATCCGTCCCGTTTCCACTGTCCTCCAAACCTCCCGTGCTTTTACTAAGAAAATACTCTCAATATCCTGAGATTCAATTCTTAAAATTTAAGTTCTGGGAAAATGAAACGTATTTTTATACAGTTGTTCCAATTCTATTTGAAGACCTCTATGAAGAGACCGTACCTCCTTACCGTCGCATTTTTTTTGCTGATATCTGTCTCTTTTTCACAGGATGTTATCAGGCTGCAATCATGTAAAGATGACCTGATCGGCAAACAAGTGGATAGTCTCAAATCCCTCTATTCCAAAGATGGGTTTTCGTTATTGAAAGAAGCTTCCATCACTATGGAAAGTGAATACGAGATGCCGGTGATCGTCCCGCTGACACAGGGAAGCTGGTATCAATTCGTTTTCATTGGGGATTACTCATCACGTCTTTATGAAGTACGAATGTTTGACTGGAATGAACGGCAGGTGATCTTCCAGCAAAAAAGATGGGGTGATGTTGACGGTAATATCATTTCTTATTCCTACATACCCAAGTTCTCCGAGTTTCATATGATGAAACCCGTACAGGTAAATAAACAGAAAAAGAAGAACCTGTGTGGTTATGTGATGCTGTTTAAGAAAGCAAACACCGACGAAGGCGTCAGTGTTGCCAATGCTCAATAGCAATACCAGACTAAATCCCTCTAAAATACAGGCACCAGTACATGTGACTTGAACGTCTCGATCACTTTCTTCACATCTTCGGAACTCATCGGTACATATAATGGCAGGATGATACTTCTGTCAGCAGCATCTTCTGATACCGGTAATGATGCATCAGCGTATTCTGTTTTGTAAGCTGTTTCTCTGTGAGCTGTCATGATCCCTCTCCTGGTGGCGACACCTTCATCCAGCATTTTTTGCATCAGCTCATTGCGGCTGATCGGGCAGGTGTCTTTCAGGTAAATACTGTACGACTGGTAATTGCTGAAATATCCTTCTTCTTCAGTCGGGAGCCGGATGAAATCTATATACCGGAATGCTTCATGATACTGCATTGCTATTTTCCTTCGCTCTTCTACTATCCAGTCTAATTTTTCCAGTTGTTTGATGCCCACGGCTGCCTGGATATCTGTCATCCGGTAGTTGTAACCTACTTCGATATGATCCTCAAAGATCACTTTGGCGGATTCATGGCGTACACGGTCATTCACAGACATACCGTGTTGTCTCAATAATTTCATCCTTTGATAATAGTCTTCCCGGTTAGTGGTGATAAAACCACCATCACCGGTTGAAATAACTTTTCTTGGGTGCAGGGAGAAACAAACTAATTCGGAGTGACTGCCGATCTTTCCCCCTTGGTAAGCAGACCCTGCTGCACACGCGGCATCTTCGATTAGTTTAAGGTTATATTTATCTGCCAGTCTTTGAAAAGCATTAATGTCAGCAGGCATGCCAATCTGGTGTACTAGCAGGATCGCTTTCGTTCTTGAAGTGATTTTTCTTTCGGTGTCCTCTACGTCAAGATTATACGTTTTCGGATATACTTCTGCGAATACCGGTTTGGCTCCCACATATTTTATTGAATTGGCCGTGGCCACATAGCTCATCGAAGGACAGATCACTTCATCGCCTGCTTTTACACCGGCAACGATCATGGCAAGGTGCAATGCCGTAGTACAGTTAGAAACGGCGACTGCGTATTTTGCTCCGGTATAGCGGGCAAACTTTTCTTCAAACTCTGCTACTTTCGGCCCCTGTGTGATCCATCCGGTAAGGATAGTATCATAGGCTGCCTGCGCTTCCTCGGCTGTCAAATAAGGTTTGGCTATAGGTATCATGTTGCTGGTTTGACGTTTAAAGTTCTGGGGTTAAAGTTTTTTCTATCAGGCATTCCGTATCAGCTTGCTGTAACTTTGATCTTTGCGAAATACCATTCGGTCAGTTCTTTCATTCCTTGTTCCAGGCTTACTGTCGGCGTAAAGTCCAGCATTTTTTTTGCTTTGCTGATATCAGCAAGCCTTCTGCTTACAGGATTGTAAGATGTCTCTTCCCGGAACTCAGGTTTCAGTGTGGAATCATTTACTTTCAGCAATACATCCAGCAAGCCCGAAAGGCTTGTCTCTTCACAATTACCAATATTAAATGCCTCGTCAGTAACATCGGCCTGCAGGGCAGCGATATTGGCTTTGGCAATATCCCTTACATATACAAAATCCATGGTGGTAGAACCATCGCCATAAATTAACGGGCTCTTACTGTCGCGGATACAATCCAGCCATTTGATCATTACCTCGGTGTATTTCCCGTCTGTATCCATTCTCGGACCATATGCGTTGAAATAGCGAAGCGCCACATAATCCAGGCCGTACATAAACTTGTAGCTCCTGAATAATTGTTCACCCCACATTTTGGCAGCACCATAGAATGTCTGGTTGTTATAGGGGTTATCTGTTTCCGGTGTCGGAAAATGCTGTGCCAGGCCATATACCGATGCACTGGAGCTGTAGATCACTTTCTTTACTTTGTGTTTTTTACACAATTCAGCTACTTCAAATGTTGATTTCAGCATCACTTCAAAGCCGTCTCTTGGACTGGCAGCGCAGGCATTAATGCGCAAAGCTGCCATGTGAAAAACATAATCAGAACCGGCAATGCAATGTTCCAGTTTGATATTATCACGGATATCGCCTTCGTAAAATTCAACGACGGGATTATCTATGAAAGATTTCATATTCTCCCGGCTTCCGCGGATGAAGTTGTCAATAATAATGATCTTCTTCGGCTGAAGAGGGATCAGTTCTTCTACCACATACGAACCGATGAAACCAGCCCCGCCGGTCACCACGATCACACTGTCTTTAACTTTATTATGCATGTTGCGTATTATTTAAGCTTAATAGAATGATTCCTGAGATAATTAATGTAAAACCTATGAATGAAACGAGGTTCAGGTGATCTTTGAAAATAAAATAACCTGCTACTATGGTCAGTACGAAATTGATGCCTGCTGATACAGGAATAACAAATGTAAAATTGGCTGATGACAGCGCTTTGAATATGACGAGCATAGACACAAATATCAGTGCGAACGCCCCGATCACTTGTACATTCAGCAGTAAACTGATCCACTGGTTCAGGCTGGTCAATGCTTTGCCTTTCAGGTTCCATTTGATGATGGCTGCCCCTGATACATTGAGCAGGGCATACAAAGCGCAGTATAGCACAGCTTTCATCATTATTTATTCAGCTCTTTTATTTCATCAATAATAAATACCTGGCGTTTGCGGCTGGCATCCAGTGTACGCCAGAGATATTCAGCGATGATGCCAAGAGAAATATTGGTGATCCCGAATCCTATCATCAGGATCGACATCAATGCTGGCCAGCCTGCAGCGAGATCCTGGAAGAATATCTTCCGGATAACGATGTATAATGTCCATAGAATACCGATAATGAAGAAGATGATACCGATGATGGTCACAAACCGGATAGGGGCATAAGAAAAAGCGACAAAGGAATCAATAAAGAGCTTGATCTTTTTTGACAGGGTCCATTTGCTTACACCTGTCTTTCTTTCTCTTTTCTTATAGGTAATGTTCGTTTGACGGAAACCCATTCCCAGTATCTGCAAGAAAATGGATGAGTTAGCCTCTACATTCTTGTTCACTTCTGCTGCCACCTTCTTGTTGAACATCACGATATCAAACCCTTTCTCGGGAAAATTCTTAAAAGCGAATTTCTGCATCAGGTAAGCGTAGAACTTGGAAAACATCTTTTCACCCCATGGAACTTTGGTGCTTTCCCTTTGTGCCCAGATGATATCATGGCCCTGGTCCATCAGGTCTTTCATCTGTATGATCAGTTCAAGCGGGTCCTGCAGGTCGGCATAGTTGAAACAGATATATTCTCCTGATGCATGAGAGATACCGGCACGCAGAGCTGCGTGGGAACCGAAATTGCGGGAGAAACTGATCACTTTTGCTTTGTAGGTTTTGTGCTCCATTGAACTTAACCGCTCAACCGAGTTGTCCTTTGATCCGTCATTTACAAAGATGACTTCAGCATTCAAATGGCTGTTCTGCCTGAAGAATTCATTCAGGCTATCCACGAGGAAAGGGATACCCTCATACTCATTGAAGATGGGTATGATAACAGAGATCATTTTATTGTTATTTTCCTGCATGGCAATTTATTTGAAGCGTACCCTGATACTTTTTATGAATTCTGCCGGCATGATCACCTGTCCGTCCTTTTCGATCTCCTGTACTTCCAGCATACTATTATCCGTACAGGCAATAAGTACGGTACCGGCAGCTTTATTTAACGAAACCACATGACCGGGTATTGCAAAGAATTTATCTGCTGGCACCACTGGCCGTGCTTTCCAGATAACGATCTTTTCACCATTCAGAAAGCTGAAAGCGCCTTTGTAAGGATGTGAGGAAGCCCTTACGAGCCTGGACACATTTTCAGCAGGTTGATTCCAGTTGATCTGGCTGTCTTCCGGTAATCTTGGATAACAGCGGGAGCCACGTACCGTACCTTTTACTTCATACGCATTGGGGTTAATCAATACTTTACTGATAGCTTCTTCATATAAAGCAGGTACATCCGCCTCTGCCTGTTTCAGCACATCTGCTATATACGTTTCTGAATGGATAGGTATCGCTTTTCTTGCTACGACATCACCTGCGTCCAGTTCAGGGTCCATTTTATGGATATTACCGTTGATATAACTTTCGCCATTGATGATGGTCCAGTTAACAGTAGCATTTCCTTTATAGTCCGGCAGATTGCCCAGGTGAAAATTTAGAATACCACATTCGAACAGGTCAAGGAAATTTTTGGGGATCGTGTATTTCCAGTTGACGCTGATCGCCACACGTATCTTGTTTTCTTTTACAATGCTGATTAGGTCTTCATTGTTCACGGATTTGATCATGAAGAACGCTGCACCGGCTTCTTTCGCCAGGGTTTCAAAATCTGTATGCTTGATATCATATTCTTCGTATGCTTCCTCTGTGACAATGGCTTTGAAAGAATAGCCTTTGGATAAAAGATGCTTTATCCCGTCATAGAGATAACGTGAACGTCCGATAGCTATAAGGTTCGTGGGGGTGCTCATATTTGTTATACTAATTCCAGTACCGGAATATTGTTATGTTCATGTTTCCCGGTGAGTAATGCTTCACCGGCTTTCAATCCTCCTGCCTGCAGGCGGATGATCGGGTCGTAGCCGACTGCAGAGGGCAATACGCCCATGTGCCCGCTATGGACCACTGCGGGAAAATATCGTATCCCTTCTTTATCCATCGCACCAGGGTCAGCATCTCCGCAATAGCGGAGAATATAAGGGTCGTCGAATTCAGCTTTGATCTGCTTTATATCGATAGAAGTATTCTCCCCGATCCAGTTCTGGTCAAAAGGGTACGCCGTAAAGATGACGGCTTCTGCATCTTTATACTTCGCCGGTACTTTCACATCCGGGAAATTGCCGATCCATTCAACATTGGGAAAATTGTACCTGTCTTTATTCTCATTCTTATCAATTACTGCCAGTCCGTCGCAAACTTTGGATACCACTTTGGCGATGTATGGACCGAAATCATTATTGCAAAGAAGAACAAACTTGTTTTTATAAGGTGTGATACCAGCGTCAAAAATTTGTTTTAACGCCATATCGCCGAGATAATTGAATACATCCACCTCAGGGTGACGCTCATTGGTGGCTCCTATCCTAAACCCTCTTTTACGGATATAATTGATGTCCATATCGGCGTCTCTCCATTCCCATGCTTCATACATCAACGGGATCACCACGTGGTCCTTTGCATACTGAAGCTTTTCTTCATTCAATGGGCGCAGGTGCCCTGAATTAGTGATGATATCGGCCTGGGCAATGATCTCAGGGGTCAGTTTGTCAATTAATGTGATGTCCAGTTTCCTGTCTGTGCATTCAGTGATCAGTTTCTGAGTATTGGCAAATATCTCTTCTACTGTTCCATAACGTGTTGTTTTGGTAAAGGCATACACCTTTGCCCCGGCGATAGCTGCCAGCAGCGGTGTCACCACATAAGCCCCGCTTGCCGCTTCCGTGAGGACCGTTTTCCCTTTCATATCCAAATCAAGGGCTTCAACACGTTTAAATAACTTGTCTAACAGCATTATTAATATTTGTTCAGCGTTTCAATTACATAGTCAACATCGGCATCTGTCAGTTCTGCATACATTGGCAGTGATAAGCAATGCGCTGCCAGGTATTCGGCATTCGGACAATCGCCTTCTTTGTACCCAAGATGTGCATAGGCTTTCTGCAAATGGCAGGGCACAGGATAATGCAAACCCGGAAAAATATTCTTTTCATTCAGGTACTTCATCAATGCGTCACGGTCAGGCGTTGTTACTACGAATAGATGATAAACAGAGCAATGTCCTGCCGGTCTTACCTGCATCTTTAATTTATCGTTCTTTATTTCTTCCTGGTATCTTTTGGCGATCTCCTGTCTGCGTTTGTTCCAGTCGGGCAGATATTTTAGTTTAATACTTAACGATGCACCTTCAAGGCCACCCATGCGCATATTGAAGCCCACTTCATCATGATAATAGCGAACCGTCATACCGTGATTGCGGAGGCTATGCAAATGTTTATAGTAAGATTCGTTGTTGGTAGTCAAACCTCCCGCTTCACCACAAGCGCCTAAGTTCTTACCGGGATAAAAACTAAAGCAGGCCATTTCGCCAAAACCACCGATGGGCTTGCCTTTGTAGGTAGCGCCTTGTGCCTGTGCAGCATCTTCTACCAGGTAAAGATCATGTTTGGTACAGATAGCCCGTACGGCATCTATATCAAAAGGCTGGCCATATAAATGAACGCCGATCACTGCTTTTGTTCTTGGAGTGATCTTTTCTTCGATTTTAGCCGGATCAATTTCCCATGTGTCAGGATCGTTGTCAACAAATACGGGAGTAGCCCCTGTATATGAAACGCCCCATGCTGTAGCGATGAATGTATTAGCGGGAATGATCACCTCATCACCGGCGCCGATACCTAAAGCCAGCATGGCCAACTGCAAAGCGGATGTGCCGTTATCAACACCCACGGCATATTTGGTGCCGCAGAACTCTGCAAATTTTTTTTCGAAAGCTTCTACAAAAGGCCCCCCCGAAAAAGCTGTATTCTCATATACTTTTTCAAACGCTTCAAAAACTTCTTGTTTGATCTGCTGGTGCTGTCCTTTCAGGTCGAGGCACGGAATTTTCTTTTCCATAAATTATTCGTCTAAGGTTATGTTTATATGTTTTTAAAAAATTTGGCCGGGCTTCCTGCCACAACGGTATTCGGAGCGACATCTTTGGTCACTACAGCTCCTGCACCGATCAATGCATTTTCCCCGATGGTTATACCGCACAGGATCGTGGCGTTGCTGCCGATAGAAGCGCCTTTCTTTACATAGGTCTCTATCAGCTTCCAGTCTTCTTCTGTTTGAGGTGTGCCATCAGGACGTGTAGCTCTTGGTAAAAGATCATTGGTGAACATGACCCCATGACCGATAAATACATTGTCTTCGATATGTACGCCATCGCAGATGAATGTATGGCTGGATATTTTGCAGTTCTTACCGATAGTGGCGCCTCTTTGTATCTCTACAAATGCACCGACCTTACTATTATCCCCGATGCTGCAGCCATAGGCGTTGACGAAATTGAATATTCTGACATTGCTGCCTACCTGTACATTGTTCAGGCTTTGTTTGTCATTGTTAATGGTGATCGTTTCCATGCTCAGGTTTGGTTATGATTTATCTGATACAAACTTCTTTACCGTTATTCTTGATGGATACCTGTGATGCTTCCAGTATCCTTACTACCTGCCTTCCAAGTTGTGCATTAGCTCTGGGCTCTCTTTTATTGATAATGCTTTGTACAAAATCATTTGCCACGCCTGCCAGGGCTTCCTGTGTACCGATCTTAGGAATATACACATCTCCTGTTCTATAATCCACCATGATCTTGTTCTCATACTCTTCGATCTTGTGATTATACCCGGTATCATATACCCTGATCTTTTCAGAAGGCTCCAGGTCATTATAAACGATCATCTTCAGATCTCCGCCTATCAGTGTCTGCCTGACTTTCACCGGCGATGTCCACGAAACGTTGAAGTGGGCAATGAAATCAGAATCATAATTCACGGTCATGTAGGCAATATTCTCTATACCGTTTTTGGTATGGGAAATACCGGTAGCATTAATGCTGGCGGGTTTTTCACCCACTAAATAAGTAAGAATAGAAAGGTCATGCGGGGCGAGATCCCATATCACATTCACATCAGGCTGGAATAACCCGAGGTTGATACGGCTTGAATCAAAGTAGCGGGGGGTACCCACCTCTTTGCTGTCGATCAGCTCTTTCATTTTAGCAACTGCTCCGGTATATAAAAAGGTATGATCGACCATTAATGTAAGACCTTTTTGTATGGCCAGTTCGATCAGTTCATCCGCTTCAGCAACCGACGCTGTCATGGGTTTTTCGATCATTACATGTTTACCGGCAAGCAATGCTTTTTTTGCAAGAGGAAAATGCGTGAATACAGAAGTGGCTATCACTACTGCATCTATTTCAGGATCATTGATAATATCATTGGCGTCTTTGACACCTTTTACAGAAGGGAATACTTTGGCTAATACCGCTAAACGTTCAGGTCGGGCATCGGCCACAGCCTTTAGGTTACAATCGTTGGCGGCAAAGAAATTTCTTGCGAGGTTAGGGCCCCAGTAGCCATAACCGATCACTCCAAGGTTTACAGTTTTCATTGTTCGTACAAATTATTCTTTACGTTAAGGTTTATTGCTTCCAAAAACGATCTCTCAGGGGACTGACAGGTTTTTCCGCACGGGGATTTTAATTACCATTATCTAACGGGCTGGTAAAAGAACCGGGTTCTTTCGGAAATAATAAGGATTAAAAAAACAGGGATATTACAATAGAACATTGGGTACTTGGATTCCTGGCTTATTGCAGGCGAAAGATCTTAAGAGCATCTTTCAATTATCCGGGGCTACTATTCAATTAGCTTTGGCAAAATAATAAAATAATTTTTATATTTTTTAGTACTTGCCCCAGAAAAATCTTTTTAAAAGCTGGTTCCCTGTTATTTATGTTTAAATGACATCAGGTAAGCTTATTACGCCATCGTACATCCCCGTTTTAAACAGGCAGAATGCTATCGGTATATGAATATCACCCGCCTGCCTTGCAGTCCTGAATATTTCAGCCTATCTTGCCACGTTTAACTGTTTCAAGCCGCTTATGAAAATGCAATCACCACCTGCTTATCTTGAGAGGATCAATACGAAAGTTTTTTTTCTTCTTCTTTTTGCCTACCAGCTGATCTTCATTTTCCAGGGCGCCGACCTGGCCGATGCAGGCTTTTATGGCATTTTTTACCAGCAGATATTCAATGATCCCGAAACAGTACAGTACAATTTCATGTTCTGGTTTTCGGGAATAGCAGGAGGTGTCTTTAATTACCTGTTTCCTGATTCAGGTGTGCTAGGGCTCAGGATATTCGCTGCCCTGACCAATACTCTGTCCATTTTCATTGTTTACCGGCTATTGAAGGATCATTTAAATAAAGGCTCTTTGCGTCTTGGATTGATACTGGCATTGCTGTTCCTGAGCAATAATCCCAAGGAGTTCCATTACAATACACTGGCTGTTCTGTTGTATGTTTCGACAGCGTATTTTCTTTTTAAGGGGCTAAAGGAAAACAGGCTATGGAAAATAGCTTTGGCCGGCGTCTTCATTTCCCTGAATGCCTTTACCCGCTTGCCAAATGTGTTGCAACTGGGACTTGGTATTGCTATATTATATTATGGTTACCTGAACAGAACAACAATAAAGACCCAGGCCCGGCAGATCGTAGCGCTGGCTGCAGGGTTTCTTATGGCTACCGGGATGGTTTTTTTAGCCATGAAATTGCTCGGGCATCTCGATATCTTCATCAATGCGGTAAAAGTGGTGTTTGTGATGGGTAAGGGTGGTAATGCGGAAAGCCAGTACGGCATTTTTAAATTGCTGCAGCAATCATTCGCTACCTATATCTCTTCGTTGAAATACACATTGATCGTACTTGCTTTCCTTGTTGTGCTTATTGCCGGAATGAATATGGCTAAAAAACAGTTCCCCCGGTTACAACCGGTTCTGAAGATCTTTCAGTATTTCATGCTGGCCTTATTCCTGTACTGGATGGTGAAGGATAAGCTCGACAATTCTTTTGTGTTGTACTTGTTTGCAGGTACTATCATGATCGTTTCGATGGTCATACTGTGTACCAGCAGGAATGCAGATGTCAAAACGATCCTGCTGATGGGATGTTATATCCTCCTGGTATATCCTTTTGGAAGTTCTGCCGGTTTATTCACCGTCGGCTTTCATACTTTCTGGATAGCACTTCCCATAGTGATCGATCATCTATACAACACACGATCTGTCAGTAATGAACTGGTGATCGCTAATAAAGATATTTTGTCAAAGCTCAGTTTTTTCATAACTGAATCCCAGTTGAGCAGGTTGCGTACATATGGTGTTGTATTGGCTGTATGTTCCTGCCTGTTCTTTGCGTATTACTATCCCTATTTTGATAAGAAGGATCGTTCCGGAATGTTCTATCCGATCAACAATAAAAAGTTCAGGGGCATATTTACTTCTAAAGAAAGAGCGGATATAGTAAACGAATTGCTGACGGAAAGCAGTAAGTATGTAAAACCAGGCGACCCCGTGCTGGCTTACGATTGTATTCCCATGTATCATTACATGACGGATACGAAGCCCTATATGAAGAACCCATGGCCTTACCTGTATGAGCCGGAAATATTCAGGTCAGAGCTTGAGCTTGCCCGCAGTAAGAACGACCGGTTGCCTGTTGTCATCTTTCAAAAGATAAAAACAATGGGCAGCGGCAGTGACTGGCCTTCCGAATCATCCATGCATGATGAAGAATGGCAGAGAAGGAACAAGAACCGTAACAGCTATATCAACGACTTTCTGCAGAAAAATAACTACAAGGAAGTATGGAGCAACCTGATCTTTAAAATATACATTCCGCAACCAATGAACCCAGCTCCCTGATCTTTAAAGGGATCATTTTCTTATCAGCGTTGTCGTTCCTTTCAATGAGTATTTCACTTTGGTATCCCGGTGAGTAAAGTTCAGCGTCCATACATATACGTTGGTGGCCTGTGGAATACCATTGATCCTGCCATCCCATTTCTTTGTCCAGTCCCCTGACTGAAACACTAACTGTCCCCAGCGGTTAAATACTTTAAAGTCCAGGTTATCTGCTTTGAAAGCATTTAACGGGTAAAGATGATCGTTCAATCCGTCGCCATCGGGAGTAAAAGCATTAGGTACTGCGATCAGGCAACTGCCAAATACCTTCAGGTTTTTTGTAATGCTGGTGCTGCAGCCGAGATTATTGCTTACTGTCAGCGTAACGGGGTATAAGATCTCTGTACCTGTCAGCGGATAAAGCTGGGCAGGGGGCAATGGCAGGGTGCTGGTATTACCGTTGCCAAAATTCCATTGCCAGTTATCGATCAATCCTGTGCTGATGTCTTTGAATGAGGCAGTATCTTCCGGGCAGATCATATCCGGGGAGGTAAAGCCGGCAACAACTTTATTATCCAGTACTATGTTTTCAGTATGACTATCTGTGCACAGGCCATTCGATACACTCAATTGCACCTGGTTCTGGCTGGATGCAGAAAAGCTTTGTGTGAAGCTTTGTGAAGAGCCCGCCGGGTTTCCGTTGATCGTCCAGTTCCATTGGTTCACATTATTCCGGCCGTCATGGGAAAAAGTGATCACATCGGTTTCGCAATCGTATTGCACCTGGTATTGGAAAATGGCAGAGACCGTATCGCTGGCTATAAAGGTTAATGTATTTGGCGGTGTTGAACGGAAGCATTCGCTGAGCAATGTGTTTCCATCACTGCCATTCACCAACTGCAACTGGTAATTGCCTCCTCTCACCACCGGCGAAGAAAGTGTAATGTCAATTTGTTTGGTCAGGCCATTGGCATCACATACACCTGATGCAGACACAACACTGACCGCAGCAGGCCCGGAAACAACAAAGTCACTTCCATTGGCTGCAACAGAAGAGCATCGGACCGGATCATCGAATAGTAAGCGTAAGGATACAGGAGAACAAGCTACCGGAACAAGACTGTCCATCAGTACAGGCGGCACATCGGGCACTATGAAAGTAGTGAAGTCTCCAACCGTGATATACCTGTTACAGTTGCCTCTTATCGTGTTGCCATCTGTACCGTTCCTTACCTGTAACTGGTATGTGCCGCTTACGGTGATTGGTGCAGCTAATTGAACGGTGATGGTCTGAAGATTTGGATTGATATTGCATTGCCCGCCGGCAGAAGTGATCAATACGCCGGAAGGTCCTGTAATGATGAATTCACTTCCGTCAGGAGAAATGGAAGTGCAATCAAGCGGATCGTTAGTATAGTTTAACGTGATAGAAGTAGGTACACAGGAAAGGGGAGAAAGTGTTCCTATCGGGTAAGACGGTTGCGTAGCCAATGTAAATGCCGCTGTACTTCCTGCGGTCACTGTCCTGTTGCATTGCCCGGCCAGTGTATTCCCGTCGTTGCCTGTTGTTACCTGTACCTGGTAATTCCCGGTTGCCAGTATGGGAGAAGAAAGCTGTATCGTGATGCTGTTTGTTTCGCCGGCAGAATTGCAGTTGACCGCAGCGGCAGATGTAACCGTTACTGCAGACGGACCTGTGATAATAAAATCACTTCCGTTAGTGGCTATGGAGTTACAGGATACCGGCTCGGTAAATGTCAGCGTAAGTAAAGAAGGGGTACATGGCGGCGGTGTTACTGCCCCCATCGGCAAAGGAGCCTGCGGATTCACGGTGAACGTGGCAATGCTCCCGCTCAGGATGCCTGTGCCGCAGTTGTCCAGTAATGTATTGCCATCCGTGCCATTCATCATCGTGACCGTATAGTTGCCCGGGGCAAGGGGTGCTGAAAAAACGATTCTTACTGAATCCATATCAAAACTGCTGCTGCATCCAAAACCGCTGACCGATGCAATGGTAGCGCCGGTTACTGAAAAATCGCTTCCGTTTGCCGCCAGGCTGTTGCACCTGATCTTTTTATTGAAGCGTATAATGGCCTCTGTTCCGCTGCAATTGACAGTGGCGCCTTGTAATGCAGGTAATAAAGGATCGGTGATGATGGCTGTGCCTCCTGTGAAAGTAAGCGAATAGCCCTGCTGCGAAGCACTCCAGTTGCTGACCATCAGCAAATACTCCCTGCCCGAAACGACGTTTATCAAACTGCTGAAGTTTGGATATGTTGATCCTGCGCATTGCCTGAGTCCGTTTGTATTATTTGCAGCGCCGGTATTGCCGGGATTAGCCGACCAGTTTTCTGCTATATTAAGTGAGGCTATAGTGTAAATGTCATTCGGGTTCCGGTTAGTGATATCAAAAACAACCCAGTCGTAATCATCATTGTTATTGATCGGGTCAATGATAAAACCAAGAGTACCGGAAGTAAAACAGGTAAACCTGTACCAGAAGGGATTTACATCTGCATAAGTGCCATTCGTGCAACTGGTAGGTATCACCGTGCCGCCGCA
>JAEUVK010000096.1 GCA_016787135.1 Chitinophagaceae bacterium
GTGTATTACAACTGGAGCAATCATTATAACCATTCCGCTTTCAATAATCTTATCATCAGTGGTCTTTGCGGTATCCGTCCTGCAGAAGGAGATACGCTTGTCATTAATCCGCTGGTGGATTCTTCCATCCGTTATTTCTGCCTCGATGATGTCCGCTATCACGGACATAAACTCACCGTGATCTATGATAGCGACGGGACAAAATACAAACTGGGAAAAGGAGTGACGGTATTCGTGGATGGTAAAAAGAAAGAAGTAATGCAGAGTGGTAATATATACCGGGTGGTTGTCGGCTCACCGGTGAAGAATACACTCACTGTACTACCTGCCAATTATGCGCTGAACATAAAAAAGAATGGTTATCCTGTGCCGTCTGCCTCTGCCAATACTATACCTGATTCACTATACCAGGCCATTGACGGAAGGATCTGGTATTTCCCGGAGATCACGAATCGTTGGACTACACTGGGATCCACATCGACAATTGACTGGTTTGCCCTTGACTTCGGACAGACCCGTGATGTTTCCACTGTAAAGATCTATCCGTTTGTTGATGATAATATCTTCAGCGCACCGGATAGTTTTGTGGTCGAATATCAGAAGGGGATTGAATGGCTACCGGTAAAAGTAAAAGAGTTACGACCTGACAGCCCGGTAGGCAATACAGTGAACACTTTGATCTTTGATAACGTAGCTACGAACCGTATGCGGGTCAGTTTCAGGCATGGATCAAGAGCAGTTGCTGTTTCGGAGATAGAGTGTTATTGAGATGCTACCTGCTATCACAGGGTCTTCATATCTATGACAAACCTGTAACGTACATCGTTCCGGATCATCCGTTCATAAGCCTCATTGATCTGTTGGACCGGGATCACTTCCACATCGGCCACGATATTTTTCTCTGCACAATAGTCGAGCATCTCCTGTGTTTCCCTGGTGCCGCCGATCATAGAGCCGGTGATGCTTCTTCGGTTCTTGATCAATGCGAACGGGCTTGTCTTCGGATGTTCAGAGGGTAATCCCACTACCAGCATTTTGCCATTCAGGTCAAGCAGGTCCAGGTATTTTTTATAATTATGATTGGCAGAGATGGTATTGAGAATGACATCAAATGAACTATCCGCATCCTTCATTTGCTTTTCATCGGTTGACAACAGGAATTTATGTGCGCCTAATCGTTCCGCATCTTTTTGCTTGGAAGGAGAGGTGCTGATGAGTGTGACTTCAGCGCCAAAGGAAACAGCAAACTTTACACCCATATGTCCTAACCCTCCTAAACCAACCACACCTACTTTCATCCCGGATGCAACACCGGCATGGCGCAACGGGGAATACGTAGTGATACCTGCGCACAGGAGCGGCGCCACTCCGGCTAGATCCAGCTTTTCAGAAATATGATATACATATCTTTCATCCGTCACGATCATTGACGAATAACCACCTTGAGCTACGGTGACACCATCTCTTTCATAGGCATTATACGTGCCGGTCATTCCATCCACACAGTATTGTTCCATTTCTTTTTTACAATTCTTACAGGTGCGGCAACTGTCCACCATGACGCCGACCCCTGCGAGATCACCCACTTTGAACTTCTTTACATTATTTCCCACTTTGCTTACACGGCCTACGATCTCATGACCGGGCACCATCGGGTAGATGGATTCGTCCCATTCATCCCTTACCTGGTGGATATCGCTGTGACAAACACCGCAGAACAATATTTCTACCTGTACATCATCCGGTCTTACATCTCTTCTGTCAAACTGGAAAGGGACCAGCGGGTCTTTTGCATTCAATGCGGCATACGCTTTAGTGTTGCTCATAAAACAGTATATGATATTATAATTATCGGGCCTCAAATGTAGTTAACGGGTAATGAATAAAAGCTGACCTGTGCAATTCAATAGCTGTTGTATTTAAATAAAAATGTCGAGTACCAGGACTCCGATCAGTCCCAATATGGATATCATAGTTTCCATGACCGTCCATGATAAGAACGTTTGCTTCAGTGACAGATTGAAAAATTCCTTGAACATCCAGAAACCTGAATCATTCACATGCGAGCCGAATACACTGCCGGTACCTACGGCCAGTACCATCAGCTCAGGAGATACAACGCCGGATGCTACCAGCGGTGATACTACTCCTGCTGCCGTAATACCGGCAACGGTGGCCGATCCTATCGCCACTCTTAATAATGCAGTAATTACCCACCCGAATATAAGGGGGGGCATTTGCCATTTGCTGCTGAATGAAGCAATATATTTATCTGTACCGCTATCCTGCAGTACTTGTTTAAAAACCCCGCCGGCTGTAATGATCAACAGTATGATAGCAATGCCGGAGATAGCTTCCGTCAACCACTTCATCCCTGTGTCCATGGTTTTGCCTGCCAGTAAAACAAAATACCAAATGGCTATTAACACGGCGATGAGCAAAGAGATAGTCGGTTCACCGATGAACAGGATGATCTTTTTGATGAGCATACCATCTTCCATGAAGTTCTGGGCGATAACCGACAATGTGATCAGCAATACGGGCAACAGGCCAATGAAGAAACTTGGAAAGGCAGCAGGGAGTTGACCCGGATTTTTGATCCCGGGTGACAGGAATGTTGAACTGATATCCGTTTTGATATTTTTGAGTATCCTCCCCAATACCGGACCGGCCAGAATAACAACGGGGATAGTGATGATAAATCCGTACATCAATGTTTTTCCCATGTCGGTTTTCACCACTTTGTCGAAAGTAGTGACAAGGTAAGCGGGGCCGGGATGGGGTGGCAGAAAACAATGCGTGGTGGACAATGCTGCCGCCATCGGTATGGCCACATACAACAAAGAAAGGTTTGCTTTTCGTGCAATGGAAAAAACCAGTGGCACGAGAATCACAAATCCTGCATTATAATAGAGGGGTATGCCGATCAGGAAACCAGTGACCAATATCGCCCATTGAATGTTCTTTTCCCCGAAACCGCTGATCAATGTCGAAGATATCTTTTCAGTTGCACCTCCTGCTTCCAGTATTTTTCCCAGTATAGCGCCGAGACAAATGATGAGGGCCAGTCCGCCGAGGGTATCGCCTACTCCTTTTTTAATGGACGATAATATCGCATCCGGTGACATGCCAAGACAAAACCCTGCGAATATCGCCACGATCAGCAATGACAGGAAGGGGCTGAGCTTTTTGTACGTCAGAAAGATTTGCAGCGCAATGGCAAGTATGATGATGAGAAAGGTCATATGATGAATAGTGAATGGTCAGTGGTGAGCAGGTTTGCTGTAAAGGGAGGTTCACTCACCGTTCACTGCTCACCACTCATTACCTGACTGTATTAATTAATGTGCCGATGTTATCAATTGAAATTTTTATCTCATCACCGGATCGTAATGTAAAATCACTCCCGGGTACAATGCCTGTCCCTGTCATGATCATACAACCATGGGGAAAAGTACATTCACGATAAACAAATGACACCAACTCTTCCGGCGTTCTTTTCATTTGATCGATACCCACCGTACCTTCAAACACCTTTTTCTGTTCCCTGTTTATTTCAAGCCGGATCATTGTTGTTGCATCCAGGGGTTTATCAGTTATAAAAATACAGGGGCCTACTGCTGCACAGGCATCATAGGTCTTGGCTTGTGGCAGGTACAACGGATTTTCTCCTTCGATACTGCGGCTGCTCATATCGTTGCCGATCGTATAGCCGATAATTTTCCCGGATGAAGTAACGACCAATGTTAATTCGGGTTCAGGCACATCCCAGGTGGAGTCTTTGCGAATGTTCACTTTTGCTCCGTGACCTACGATACGATGAGCAGTGGCTTTGAAAAATACTTCCGGTCTCTCTGCTTCATATACCTTGGCATAGAAGTCAGCGCCGCCGGAGGCTTTGGACTCTTCCTGCCGGCCTACTTTACTGCGCAGGTACGTAACGCCGCAGGCCCACAGCTCCTGGCCGGAAAGGGGAGCCAATATTTCTTTATCGCCGATACCTGCAGTTTCATCAGTCGTAACCTTGTCCAGCTTTTGATAGAGGTTGTCATCATTGATAAATGCATCCCAGTTGTCTTCCTGTAAACGGTAGTACCTGTTTTCTTTTTCCAGTACGATACCGTTTGTTGTTCTGTATATTTTCATTTTTGTTAGTTAATACTGAATATTTGTCGTGAATGGTGAGTGGTCAGTTGTGAGTGATCATCCGGAGCTTCACATTACGTTTTTGTCTAGTTTTTCATTTTCAAGCGCAGCAGGTACATGTCATTGGTGATGTACAGTGTTTTTTCATCCGGTGATAAAGCACAATTGGAGGTTGCTTCCGGGACCTTGTATTTTCCCAATAGCTTTCCCTCTTTATTGAATATCCAGATGCCGCCGGGACCTGTTGCAAAAATGTTTCCCTGCTTGTCAACTTTAAACCCGTCGGGCAACCCTTTCCCGCCTGAACTGCCTATTGCGCTGTAAAATATTCTTCCGTTACTGAATGTGCCGTCACCATTCACATCAATCGCATACCAGTTGGGCTTGGCAGGATCAGAGCTGGCCACAAGCAATGTTTTTTCTCCGGGAAGAAAAGCGATGCCGTTAGGGCGGGTGATCGAGTCAGTGACGAGTACTATTTCCCCGGCGGTGTTCACTTTATATACTCCGTTGAATGGAATTTCTTTTTTCGGATCCGTATCATCCTGCGTTCCCAGTCCGTAAGGAGGATCTGTAAAGAACAATTCACCTGCTGTATTATATACCGCGTCATTTGGACTGCTGAATCTTTTGCCATTATACTTACCGGCAATAGTAATGTATTTTGCTTTGGGTTTGTCAAGCGGTGCATCCATTCGTGCCATTTGCCGGTTGCCATGCTGACATAAAACAAGATAGCCGTTCTTATCAAGAATTAACCCGTTACTGCCGGGTTCTTTGCACACTGATGGCGTATCGCCGGTATAGCCTGATGGTTTCAGGTAAATCTCCTTTCCTTTTTCTTCTGTCCATTTGTAAATGGTATTCATTGGCACATCGCTAAACAGCAGCATATTGTGTTTTTCGATCCACAAAGGGCCTTCGCTCCATTCGAATCCTTCCGCAATGATCTCAGCCTTTGCGGCGGTGTCAATGATGCCATCCAGTGCGGGATCAAGTCTTTCTATGCTACCGGTCGTCTTATATTTCACCTCAGTAGTATTTTCTTTTTGCTGGTTATTACATGCCATAACGGCAACACAACAGAAAAGGAACAAATTTTTTTTCATACACAAAGCAGTTAAATCATATTGACAAAATTCTAATATCCTCGTCCGGCTGATGCAAATGATTGACAAGTCGCCGGTTAGGTTTATTATCACCCCTTAGGAATCGTAACCCCGGGAGAATGACGTTATTATTTATTCATCACTAATGTAGATCTCTCGTTACCTCATCACCCGATCCTCCCTGCAAAATATCCAGGTCTGCACCAAGGTGTGCCTGCTGCACATGATCGATGTAAAACTTTACATAGCCTCTTGTTGCCATAGGTTCAGGTTTTTTCCAGGCTGCTTGTCGTTTTTCCAGTTCTTCATCAGTGATATCTAAGTGTAGCTTTCTTTTTTCTACATCCAGTTCAATCATATCTCCGTCTTTTACCAATGCCAGTACACCACCGATGGATGATTCGGGAGAGACATGCAGTATCACTGTGCCGGCCGCGGTACCACTCATTCTGCCATCAGATATACGTATCATGTCTTTGATGCCTTTCTGCAACAGTTTTAAGGGCAGGTCCACATTACCTACTTCCGGCATGCCTGGATAACCAACAGGGCCTACTCCCTTTAATACGATCACACAAGTCTCATCAATATCCAGTGCCGGGTCATCAATGCGGTGATGGTAATCTTCCATTGTTTCAAATACTACGGCACGGCCCTTGTGCTTCATAAGCGAAGACGTTGCTGCCGAAGGTTTGATGACAGCGCCATCTTTGCAAAGATTTCCTTTCAGCACAGCGATGCCGGCATTATCCTGTAACGGTTCGCTGATCGGGGCAATCACATCTTTGTTATAACAAACGGGATTGTTGTTGTTATCGCCAATGGTTTTTCCATTGACTGTTATCACATCATTATGTAAATATTTTTTCAATTCTTTTATGACGACGGGAAGACCGCCTGCATAATAAAAATCTTCCATCAGGTATTTGCCGGATGGTTTCAGGTTAACGAGTAAAGGTATCTTGCTGCCGATCGTATCAAAGTCTTCCAGCTTTAATTCAATACCGAGCCGTCCTGCTATGGCCAATAAATGAATAATGAAATTGGTAGAGCCCCCGACGGCAGCATTAACGATAATGGAGTTTTCAAATGCTTTCCGGGTCAGGATCTTCGATAATTTCATATCTTCTTTCACCATCTCTACAATTCTTCTTCCCGACAACTGGGCCATTACTTTTTTTCTTGAATCCACAGCGGGTATAGCAGCGGCGCCAGGTAATGTTAATCCTAATGCTTCTACCATACAGGCCATAGTTGATGCAGTGCCCATTGTCATACAATGTCCCTGGCTGCGGGCAGCGCCAATCTCCGCTTCCAGTATATCTGCCTCTGTATAATTCTCCACCAACAGTTTTTCCTTTACCATCCAGTTAAATGACCCCGATCCAAGACACTCACCTTTAAAACGCCCATTGAGCATCGGGCCGCCGGGTACAACAATAGTGGGCAGATCAACACTGCAGGCGCCCATTAACGTAGAGGGAGTGGTCTTATCACAACCGGTCAATAATACAACACCATCAATAGGATTGGCACGGATACTTTCTTCGGTATCCATACTGGCGAGATTGCGGAACAACATAGTGGTAGGCCGCATGATCGTTTCGCCCAGTGAGGTAACGGGAAATTCCAGGGGGAACCCGCCTGCCTCGATCACACCACGTTTGACCACTTCGGCAAAATCGCGGAGATGGCCATTGCAGGGGGTGAGTTCGCTCCATGTATTGCAAATGCCGATGACAGGTTTGCCCCTGAAGTAATCATCAGGATAACCCTGGTTGCGCAACCAGGAACGGTGCACAAAACCCATCTTGTCATCTTTGCCAAACCAACCGGCGCTTCTTAGTTTCTTCTTCATGGTTCTTGAGTTGTAGGATCATACACTTTTACCATAGCAGCAAAGCGTTGACAGGATCAAAGTAGAACTGTCTCAGGCAACGATCGGTCTTATACAGGCGCATGTAAATATAGACCAATACTGTTGAATTTGTTATGCCAATGCAATCACTGACTATAGAATTTCGGGTTCAGGCGATGCTATTTTATGTCCATTATTATATCTTTTGAAAAAATAAAGACCTGATGTAAAAACAAAAGGTCTTTTTTGCCTATAAAATCAACTGCTGCTGTTTAGCCTTTTGATTTATGGTTTATCCCACCATATTCTTGTACTCAGTTTGTCTGCTCCCTGCGAAGCGATGGCAGCATTTACATTCGCGGTATTGACAGAAAGCTCAGATGTGGGGTAAGTAAGACGCCTGATGAATGTACCATTGGGAACATCCGGGTTATTAGGCTGACCATAAGGATTCGGTATCAATGCCGGGAAGCCGCTTCTTCTGAAATTGGCAAATGCTTCCGGGCCATTCAAAAATGAAGCGATCCAGTATTGCGTATTGATCTGCTGTAATTCTGTTCCGGCCCCAAGAGGGTTTGCCGCAAGATAAGTATCCCTTGCAGAGGCGGCCACTGCTGAACCCGCATCGTAAGTTGCCATCTGGTCCATGTGTGCCTTGATACCATCAGAGAACAACTGGGCTGCGCTGTTGCCCGTAGTGATCCATCCACGGAATCTCGCTTCGGCTAATAATAACTGCGTTTGAGCAGCAGTTACAAGAAACACAGGTGAGGCTGCTTTGGCGATCCTTCTTCTGTCAGCCTGGCTGTAATCATAAAAACTGGCAAGCCCGTCCGCTGTCGCTGCGGCTGTGATCGTGCCGTTATCTTTTCCGATAGGCATTCCGATCTGAACGGCTGCAGTTGTATTACCTGCTGCAACAGTTTGTCCGTTGCCGGAAGTAGCGCCGACATAACGAATAGCGATAGCTGACAACCTTGGGTCACTTGTATTCTTTAGCTGGTCAACAAACGGCTTTGTCAAATAGAAATTCGCTGCTTCAGTTCCATTCAGCGTATTACCAATAGGCTGGTTGAAGTTGTTATCATGTCGTATATAAGCATTGTCGGCATTGTCAGTTATTACTCCGCCGGAAAAAGCGGCTTGTACTGTTGATTGTGCTTTTGTCGCATCGACCTTACTAAGTCTCATTCCGGCCCTCAGCAAAAGAGAATATCCAAACTTTTTCCATTTAGTGATATTACCTGCATACAATACATCTGAAGTTTCAATAGTGCCGGTTGTACTCAATGCGGCAGATGCTTCCGTCAGTTCTTTTATAATATTTGTATAGATGTCCTGCTGTTTATCATACTTAGGCAAAAGGACCTGTTCCAGGTAGCCTGCTCCCGCTTCAGTATAAGGAATATCGCCGTATTCATCCGTGAGGATCATGAATACATACGCCTGGAATATCCGTGTCATGTTGTAAAGGTTGCTCCTGGCCGGTACATCTTTCGTACGCAGGATAACATCATGCGTGTATTTGATCACATTCTGATAATAAGCGGCCCATATAGGAGCGGTGACCACATCACGGCTGTCCTGGTTGAAGTTGGCCCCGGCTAATACACCTCCATTGGGAGTGACCATCTGTTGAACGATACCAATATCAAACACCAGTGATTTTACCGGGAAAGATGTGTTGATGACAGCATTATTCAAAAGAAATGCGGGATCAACAGAAGTTGGGCTGGTCTTGTTTTTATTTAATCCCTCCAATCCTTTTTCACAGGAAGCAGCAAAAAGCAATACGAGAACCAGCAAACCATAGTTATATATTCTTTTCATGATCGGCGTATTAAAATTTAATATTTAAGTTCAGGCCTATTCCCCTTGTACTGGGAAGACCGGGAGATTCCAGTCCCACCTGGTTGTCGGATCCAAAACCAAAGGTTTCGGGATCTATATTGTCTATCCATTTTTTCAGGATCAGTACATTGTTGGCTACGAGGTCCAGTTTGACTCCTTTAACAGGCCATTTGGCGGGAACAAACTTTGTGAGATCATACCCAATGGAAAGCTGACGAAGTTTCCAGTAACCGCCATTATAGATGACCGGTTCTATTATCTGCTGCGACCTCAGGTGCTCCCAGTAGGTTTGAACAGGTGCCACAGCCGTATTGGTACCTCCGCTCGGATTTACTCCTACTCCGGTTACCCCGGTTGTTCTTCCTTCCAGCGTCATTTTATGCAAACCATGACGAACTGCATTGAAGTTGGTGCCTGAAAGAACTTTATTTCCTAGTTTATAGTCTATGAATACTGATAAGCTGATCCCTTTGTAATTAAAGGCATTCAGAAAACCTCCTGTCCATTTAGGCAAAGCGCTACCAAACAGAACAAAGTCAGGAGTACGCTGCGGCAGCCCGTTTGTCTGGAATATTCTTTCTCCTTTTGCGGTCCTGTTGTACCCGTACCCTGCTATCTGTCCCATTTCCTGGCCAACCACATGTCTTACCTCGCCATTGAATACGTGTGTACCGATGGTGATCCTTTCACCGGGTTTATTGGTGAGTATGCTCAGCACTTTTGTTTTATTATAAGAAGTATTGGCGGTGAATTCCCAGGTAAATGATTTCTTTTGTACCGCAACGATATTCAATAAAGCTTCCCATCCCTGGTTCTGGCTTTCGCCACTATTGATGCGTGTATTCAGGAAACCGGAGGCATCGGAGATCTGTACCTGTACGATCTGGTCTTTGGTCAGTTTTTTATAAACAGCTACATCAAGATTCACCCGGCTTTTGAACATCTTTAATTCTAATCCTATTTCTGTTTCAGATACCCGGCTTGGTTTCAGGTTGGGATTAGGCACTGATGTCCCGCTGGTACCCACAGGAACAGGTGTGGCAGAAGGATTATTGATCAGGTTGGCATTGATTGTATAGAAAAGCTGGTCAGAATAAGGCTGTACATCACCATCGCTGCCCACTTCAGCGTAGCCAATTCTGAGTTTGCCGAAAGATAGCCATGATAGACTCTTCAGGTTTTCTGAAAATACATACGAGCCGGAAACAGAAGGATACAAGATACTCCTGTTCTCCGGTGATAAAGTAGAGAACCAGTCGTTTCTTACCGTACCATTCAGGTACAGCATTCTTTTCCATGATACTTCTCCTGAACTATAAAGTGAGTTCACCCCTTGTTCTGTAAGTGTGTAAACAGGATCTTTAGATCTTCCGTTCTGCACCGTATAAAGGCCTCTTACAAAAAAGTCGGTCACCACTACGTTATTAATATCGGATCTTCTCCGCATCTGGTTACCGCCTCCGGTGAGGGTGACATCAAAACGGCCGAATTGTTTGTTAGCGGATACGAGGAAGTCAAGATTGGTTTCCCTGAAGCGGCGTGACTCCTGTGTGTAAACCCCGTTGGCAAAACCGGCCACCAATGGTCTTGATGCATGACCTGTAGGAAAATTGTTGACATCTTCATCCCGTGACCAGTAATCCTGCCCGAAACGGCCCTGCGCAAAAAGCCATGACAGGAGATTATATTTTACTGCTACGTTGCCAAAAATCCTGTCTCTCCTGATATTATGGAATTGTTCAGCCAGTACCCAATAGGGATTGGTACGGTTCATAAAACGTGAATAGATGTACTCATTTCCTGCCGCATTGTATTTATTTTCTTCCAGCACCTTTAAAGGCATGGTGTTCGCAAGCGCCATGATAGTGGTAGGAATTGAATTGTCCTGGTTGGCAATATTGGGCGGGTTTTTATTATTCTCTCTTGTATAATTGACATTGCCGGTAAAGCTGAGTTTCTCGGATAGATTATAACTGAAACCAAGGTTCATGCCTTTGCGGTTGAAAGTATTATTGGGCATGATTCCTTTGTTATCGGCATTGGTCAATGATAGATATAGACCTCCTTTTTCACCACTGGTACTAAGTGTTACAGTGTTTGTAAGGTTTTGGCCGTTACGGTAAAATTCTTTGATGCGGCTTCCCTGCGCCACATAGGGAACAGTAAGATTGTTGAACAGTATATGTGTCATTCCCGGCTGTATCTTTTCACCGAACGACCATTGCCCTGATGTAGGATTTGGAGTAGTGGGACGTACACCCCCTTCTCCCTGGCCGTATTCTTTCTGGTAATCGGTAAAATCAAGAGGGGAATCGTTCGTGTAGTTCAGGTTGTAGCTTACACCAATACCACGGCCTTTACCTTTTGTTTTGGTAGTGATCATGATCACACCATCCTTGGCACGGGAACCATACAAGGCAGCAGCAGGAGCGCCTTTTAGTATTGTCATGCTCTCAATATCATCGGGATTGATACTAGATAACCCATCTCCGCCATCTGCATATACGCCGCCTCCCTTTACAGAAATGGTATTATCGTTGAAGTTGGTATTATCAACCGGTACGCCATTTATAACGATCAGCGGGTTGTTTTGTCCTGAGATAGATGATTGACCCCGGATACGAATCTTGGACGTACCTCCTGGGCCGGTACCCAGCGAAGAAATATTGACACCTGCTACTTTTCCCTGCAGGGCATTCATGACATTCGGAGTTCTGTTGATCGTGAGTTCATCTGCTTTTACATTCGTAGTAGCATATCCAAGTCCCCTTGCCTGTTTGGAAATGCCCAATGCAGTAATAACGACTGTCTCCAGGCTTTGTGCATTGGTAGATAATATGGCATCCACTACCGCACGGCCACCCACCTGTATTTCAAGCGAAGTATAGCCAACCGAGCTGAATAGCAACGTGGCGTTGGATACAGCCGTAATAGTGTATTGACCGGATGCATCAGTTTTTGTACCTGTAGTAGTGCCTTTGACTGTTACTGAAACAGCCGCCAGTTTTTTCCCGCTTTCGTCAGTTACCGTTCCGGTGACTGTTTGTGCATGTGCAACGATGGAGAAAAAGAAGATCAGTAATGTTAGCAGCAATTTGATCGAGCCCGGGCTATAACCCGGCTTCAGATTTTCTTTCATAATGGCAAGTTGTTTGGTGAAGTAATGTTAAGCAGGCCCGGCCTTTTCAGGGTCCGGGGTCCTTCAATCCTCAGCCAAAGTATTTACAGTAGGAAAGAAAAACTTCCAAAAAAAAACAGCGGTGAATTTTGTACGGGGCGGTGAGATAAATTCCCTTTCTTTATATCAGTGAACGGTTACAGGCGGATATTCTTTTGCACCATTCATTAACAACGAAGCTTGCATGAACCAATTTGTACTTCAGCAGGGACATTCCCCGGAATTGGAACTGTTTCCACATATCGTGGAGCTGGGTGCAAAAAAGAATTCGTCTATACAGTTAAATTCACTGCCTGAGTCGGTTAGCGACAGTATCCGGATATATTATGTCATCGATGGAAAATTCGAATGGAATATCCATCATCAACCCTACATGCTCTATCCCGGCGATGTGGCATTGATACTTCCCGGTCAGGCATTCGGCAGCGAAAAAGGTTTTTTGGAGATTGGCAGTCTTTCCTGGATACATATTACTATAGCAAAACTGGAAAGCGGGGAGGTAGTACCCGGTAAATGGAGCAGTTTGTCGGAAAGTGAAAGCCTGACCATCGGAAAAATATTGGTACTGAATAATTCATTGGTTCTCTCAAAGCTGAATGAAGCCGGCCGTATACTGCAATACATACAAAGCGAATTATTCAACCAGCATATCGGTTATTGTACAAGGGTGAACCATCTCATTGATGAACTTTTTATTACCATCACCCGCCAGTTAACAAGGCAGAGCAATCCTGCAAGGGATTTTCCCAAAGCTTTTATGCAACTGGAGCAAACACTCCGGCAAAACCTGTCGCATCAATGGACAGTAGAAGAAATGGCTGCGGTAGTAGGGATGGGCACTACGCTGTTCAATGAAAAAGTAAAAAGCTATTCAGGCTTTTCACCGATCAATTACCTGATCAATATACGTATATCAGAGGCGATTAAGCTGCTGAAGAAAGTGGATATCAGCCTGACAGATATTGCGCTGGACACAGGCTTTTATTCGTCGCAGCATTTTTCTACCACGTTTAAAAAACTGACCGGTTATACACCAAGCGAATTCAGAAAAAATAATTTACCCCACAACTAATTGTATTTATTATGAAATGCATCATCACCATTGAATTAGGAACAAATGCCGTAAGGGTGTTTGCATTTGATCTTAACGGGAATGTCATCGGTTCGATGAAAGGGCATTATCACACTTTTCATACCGGGCCCGATTACAGTGAGCAGGACCCTGAGCAGATATTCATTACCATGTTATATGTACTGAAGAATTTGCTGAATGAGATCATTCATCCGAAAAAATATGCGGTGGCCAGTATCTGCTTCAGCGCTTCCATGCATAGTGTGTTAGCGGTGGATAAGAATGGGGTGCCCCTCGGCAATGCGATCACCTGGGCCGATAACCGTGCAAAGAAAGAAGCGCAGGAATTAAAGAATTCACCTGATGCGAAGACGATATATACAGCGACCGGAACGCCTATACACCCGATGTCGCCATTGCTGAAGATAGCCTGGATAAAGAATAACAGCCGGGAAAGATTTGCATTGACAAGTAAGTTCTTATCCATTAAAAGCTATATCATTCAGCAGCTCACAGGCGAATACCTGATAGATTACAGTCTTGCTTCCGCAACCGGGCTATTGAATATTCATACGTTAAAATGGGAGACAGGTGCATTGGATTATGCCGGTATTAGCGCAGGCATGTTACCTGACCTTGTTCCGGTTTTTGCATCAGCCGGCAAATTGAAAAAGGCCTTCCAGAATTCACTTAATCTTCCGGCAGATACCAAGATCATCGTTGGCTCAAGCGATGGATGTCTTGCCACACTGGGTGCAGGTATATGGGATGAAGGAAAAGCTACAATAACCATTGAAGACAGTGGTGCGGTAAGGGTAGTTGGTAAAAAGGTATTACAGGATGAAAGGCAACGCTTCTTTAATTACCTGCTTACAGAGGATTGTTATGTATCAGGGGGGCCGACGAACAACGGTGGTATCATTTTCGAATGGTTCACCAAGCAATTCGGCGATTTCAAAAATCCTTTCGATGAGGAGCAAAGCATGGAAGAACTGATCGCGGAGGCATCAAAGGTTCATGCGGGGTCAGAAGGTTTATTATTTCTCCCTTATTTACTGGGAGAAAGGGCGCCGATATGGAATGCCAATGCAAGAGGTGTTTATTTCGGGTTGAATATAAAACATGAACGCCGCCATTTTATACGGGCAACGATAGAAGGGATACTTTATGAAATATACAGCATCGGGAAGATCCTGGAAGAGCACCGCACGATCAACAGTCTTTCGATCAATGGCAGCTTTGCATCTATTCCTTTTTGTACACAGATCATCGCTGATATTTTCAATAAGCCGGTTAACCTCCGGGCGGATTATCATAGTGTCGGAGTAGGGGCATTCCTGTTAAGCGCTACGGAGATGGGTATTTATAAAACATTGGATGAAGCGGCAAAGACCATAGATCTGCCTGACAAATATGTACCAAGACGGGAAAGCCATGCGGTGTATTCATCTTACTTCAGCATATTCGAAAGATTAAGCACAAAACTGGCTGAAGAGTTCGAGGCCATTGCTACCCTTCAGGAAAAAGATGCAGCGGATTCTGGCACCAATAAGGTGCTTTCAAAAATAAAACTGACCTGAACCATATCATTAAAACTTAAATGACCGGTAAATATGAAACGATCAAGTTTGCTTTTCGCCCTGCTCTTGGGTGTATCCTTCTTTACAGGAGCCCAGCAGGTGACACTAACTCCCGATCAGATCAAGGGCTATACACCCGAATGGAAAGGTGAACGCTTTTCCGACGGGAGACCGAAAGTATCGGATAAACTATTGGAGCGTCTGAAAAAGGTTCACCTCGAAGAAGCCTGGGGAATTCTTCGCAACAAAGGATATCAGAACCAGTTTGAAGGTGAA
This sequence comes from Chitinophagaceae bacterium, assembly GCA_016787135.1. Classification (GTDB taxonomy): domain Bacteria; phylum Bacteroidota; class Bacteroidia; order Chitinophagales; family Chitinophagaceae; genus VBAT01. The sequence goes on from JAEUVK010000096.1 coordinate 15,071, forward strand.
TGGATGGTAGAGCACCCTGATTCTGTCATGACGGGAAGGGTGGTGACAGCGCAATATATGCCGCTGCGTCCGGATATGGACAAGGTGATCAAGGATATTGGTAAAACGGAAAAAAGGATCGGTGCCACCAACTCATGGCCGATTGATGTATTGAAGGATGGGGATGTCTATGTGGCCGATAGTTACGGGAAAATTGTCGATGGCACATTGATAGGAGATAATCTTGGCAATGCGATCTATGCTAAGTCACACCGGGGCGTGATATTTTATGGATCGGTAAGAGATGTGGAAGGATTGGATGAGATCAAAGGATTCAATTCGTGGATAAAAGGGAATGATCCTTCTTATATCCAGCAGATGATGCTGGCAGGTATCAATGTTCCTATACGGATCGGAAGAGCTTCGGTACTTCCGGGAGATGCTGTGCTTGCCAAAAAGTATGGCGTGGTATTTATTCCTGCGCATTTACTGGAAGAAGTGGTGCTGAATGCAGAATTCATTTCATTGAGAGATCAGTTCGGACATCAGCGCCTGCGTGAACAAAAATATACACCCGGCCAGATCGATACACAGTGGACAGAAGAGATCAAAAAGGATTTCCTCAAATGGCTGGATGAGAACCCGGATAAACTTCCTATGACAAGGGAAGAACTGGAAAAGTTTATGAAAGACAGAACATGGTAAGTGACAGGTAATGTAATTATATAACATCACTAAAATATATGGATATGACACCATCACAAAAATTTCTGGCAAAGCTTGGTCTGAAAGACACTGATCATTATGAAGAGCAGTCTATAACTAACCCGCCAGCTGAACAGGAAAACAGTCGCCGGTCTTTTTTAAAGAAAACATCATTGGGCGGAATTGCTTTAGGAGGTGCTTTGATCGGTTCGCCTGTCGAAGATATCATTGCACAAAGCACACAGAAAGTAAGCCGTTATTCAGGTCCTTCGGATCTAAGAATAACAGACCTGCGTTATTGTGTAACGACTGTTCTGGGGCGTACAGCCATTATCCGGATCGATACCAACCAGGGCATCTATGGTTTGGGGGAAGTAAGAGATGGTGCAGACGAACGTTATGCATTAATGTTAAAGAGCCGGATACTCGGAGAAAATCCCTGTAATGTCGAAATGATCTTTAAAAAGATCAGGCAATTTGGTGGCCAGGCCCGACAGGCAGGTGGCGTATGTGCCGTTGAAATGGCGCTTTGGGATATTGTGGGTAAAGCATATAATGTACCCTGCTGGCAATTATTGGGAGGCAGGTATCGCGATAAAGTAAGGATGTATGCGGATACTCCTGAGTCTTCCTCGCCGGAAGAGCAAAAGAGATTGATCAGGTACCGTACCGAAGAGCAGGGCTATACCTGGTTGAAAATGGACGTCTCCATCGGTGAGTTGAAAGGGATACCAGATACAATGGTCAATAATAAATTCTGGCAAAATGCACAGGGTAACCTGGCCCAATGGGGCGACCAGAGTAATTATATGGCATATAGTAATACCCTGCACCCTTTTACACAAATACAGATCACTGACAAGGGGTTAGAGGAATTGCAAAAGGTTGTCGAAAATGTACGAAGCATGGTCGGGTATGAAATTCCCCTCTCTACCGACCATTATGGCCATTTTGATTATAATAATGGTATCCGTTTGGGCAGGGCCCTTGAAAAATATCGTTTAGCCTGGCTGGAAGATATTGTTTCGTGGGAATATACTGAACAATGGAAAACAATGACTGCAGCTTTAGAGACACCTACGCTTACCGGTGAGGATATTTACCTGCTCAAAAATTTTAAACCGCTGATAGATGCACGGGCCGTAGATATTGTTCATCCTGACCTGGCTTCTTCAGGAGGGTTGTTAGAAACAAAAAGGATCGGCGACTATGCAGAAGAGTATGGTATTGCGATGGCCATGCACCAGGCAGGTACGCCTGTTTCGTTTATGGCGTGTGTTCATTGTGCGGCAGCCACGCAAAATTTCCTGGCGCTGGAACATCACTCAGTAGATCTTCCGTGGTGGGAAAGTTTAGTGAAAACAACTGATGGAAGAAAATTAATTACCAAAGGCTTTGCTAATCTTCCACTCACAGCACCGGGTTTAGGCATTGAGTTGAATGATGAGGTGGTAAAACAACATCTTCACCCAACTGATAAAAGTTATTTCGCCCCGACAACAGAGTGGGATGCAAGACGTTCCCATGACCGGATATTTAGTTAGGGAGATTTTTCCGGACGTTCACACTTAAAATGTATTGAAACTTTTAATAAGGTATATGATTTTTTTTAAAAGACCTGTTTATAATTATTTCTACCTGGCAGCAGTTATTTTTTTATCGGTCTATATTGTTAGCTGGATTCAGCAACAGCATGATTGGGGCGGATGGGCACTTACACTTTTTTTTGTAAGTATTGCCATCGCTTTCAGGGCTCATGAGTTCCTGCAAAGACTATCATTTACGGTTATCATTTTTGCTGCGGTCACGCTGGCATTATACCACCCGGGATATTTTCAGCAATGGGGATCTTACAAGCTTAGCAACCTGATCATTCCATTGATACAACTGATCATGTTTGGCATGGGTACTTCCATGAGTTTGAAAGATTTTGCAGCAGTGATCAAAACCCCCAAAGGAGTAGTTATCGGGGTGTTCAGCCAGTTTATCATCATGCCATTGATGGGATTTATGCTGGCAACTGTAACTGATTTTCCTCCTGAAATAGCAGCCGGTATCGTACTGATAGGCTGTTCACCAAGCGGGCTGGCATCAAACGTTATGTCGTACCTGGCAAAAGCCAACCTGGCACTATCTATCACCATTACATCCATTACTACTTTACTGGCTCCTTTTATCACCCCGGTACTGATGAAACTGCTGGCAGGGGCTTTAATAGAAATAGATGTAGTGAAAATGATGTGGGATATTATTAAGATGATCATCATTCCCATTGGGGCCGGTCTTCTTTTTAACAGACTCTTAAGCGGCAGGTCGAAATGGCTGGATAAAGCAATGCCCATGGTTTCTATGTTCGGGATAGCATTTATCCTTACGATCATTACTGCAGCCGGGAGGGACAGCCTGTTGAAAATAGGACCTGCATTGATTGCGGTTGTTCTTATTCATAACACATTCGGCTATTTCCTTGGGTATTGGTCAGGCCGTTTGTTCAAGCTGCCTGAAAGTGATTGCCGTACGATTGCCATCGAAGTAGGAATGCAGAATGCAGGACTTGCATCGGGGATCGCCAAAGAGATGGGAAAGATAGCTACCGTTGGTTTGGCCCCTGCTGTTTTTGGCCCGCTGATGAATATCACGGGTTCTTCTCTCGCCAGTTGGTGGCATGGCCGTACACCTAAAGAAGAAAAGAAGGACCAGGATATATATGAGCAACCGGTCAATTATTCAACTCCCTAAAATCATTTTTATGACGTATATAAAATACCTGTTGTTTGCCTGTGTACTGACCATCCTGTTTCAGTCATCAAAGGGACAGCTGGTGCAGATATCAAAGGAGCAATTGATCGCCCTGACACCTGAATGGAAGGGTGAACGTTTTGCAGATGGCCGCCCTAAAGTTCCTGACAATATTATGAAACGAATGAAATCGGTTAGTGTGGAGGAAGCATGGGCGGTAATGAAGAATGCTGGGTATGGTTACCAGGTGGCCGAAGGCTGGCAGGTGATAAACCCGGATAGTGTATTGATCGGCAGGGCTGTGACAGCCATGTTTATGCCAGCCCGGCCTGATGTATGGAAAGCGATTGACTCAGCCGGGAAAAAAGAAGGCAAAAGGGGACAAAATACATGGGCTGTAGATCTGCTGGTAAAAGGGGATGTATATGTTGCGGATCAATTCGGCGCCCATCGCAACGGACCAACGATCGGGGATAATGTCGGTAATGCGATTTATGCAAAATCCGGTAACGGTATTGTATATGATGGTGCATTGCGTGATGTGGAAGGTTTAAAAGAGATCGGAGGATTTACTTCCTATTACACCAGTTACGATCCTTCCTATCATAATCCTCCCGGTGATCTGAATACAATGATAGTAGGTATCAATCAACCGACACGTATCCGCACTGTAACAGTAATGCCGGGTGATGTGGTACTTGGAAAGTTAGGCGTGGTGGTTTTCATTCCCCCTCACCTGGCAGAGAAAGTGGTAAAGACGTCTGAGATTGTCCGTCTTCGTGACATGTTCGGCCATCAACGATTACGGGAAGGAGTTTATACTGCCGGTCAGATCGATGCCCGCTGGACAGATGCGATCGAGAAGGATTTTTCCAAATGGCTGAACGATCACATCAATGAACTGCCTGTTCCCAAAGAACAGGTACAGGAATACCTGAAAGAACGGACGTGGTAACAACATTAAAACTGATACAATGATAAATTCAAGACGATCATTTATAACGAAAGCGGCGGTTGCGGCTGCAATGACACCCTTTGCCTCTTTATCTTCTTTTGGCAGGGGTTATGAAGAGGCTATTGATAAAACCCCGAAGAAATCACCGCCATCAGATCTGAAGATCACCGATGTGAAATGTGGTTACATAAGAGGAAGCCTGTTTGTAAAAATTTATACCAACCAGGATATATGGGGATGCGGTGAAGGTGTCGATGCCATTCCGGGAACTTATCACCTCGTTAAGAATTTCGGCAACAGGATCAAAGGGAAGAGCCCGTTGAACGTTCATCGCCTGTTTGAAGACATCCGTAAATCTGGTTTTTTCCAGGGAGCGCAATCAGGAATGTATATCGCGGTTCTTTCAGCCATTGAGACTGCATTGTGGGACCTTGCAGGTAAAGCGCTGAATGTTCCGGTGTACCAGTTGCTCGGTGGAAAGTTCCGGGATAAGATAAGAGGGTATTGCGATACTGCATTGTACCAGCGAAACCAGCCGCAGCCAAAAGATTTTGCCGATGCTGCACTGAGAGCAAAGAACATGGGCTTTAATGCGATGAAGTTTGATCTTGACCAGGCCAATGATCCGAATAAATATGATTTCTACAATTGGACGGCGAGCCCCGGTGAATTGCAAAGGATGTACGACCAGATAGCAGCAGCCCGTGAAGCAGTAGGCCCCAAAACGGATATATTGGTTGATATGCATGGCAGGTATGATGCGGTAACAGGACAGGCAGTAGCTAAACGGCTGGAGCCATTGAACCTGCTTTGGCTGGAAGAACCCATCCCTGCAGAAAATGTGGAAGCATATAAGCTGATCACTGAATCGACCAGTACGCCGATCGCAGCAGGCGAAAATCACTATCTCGCTTATGGCTTCAGGAGACTGCTGGAACTTGGCGCCGTAGATATTGTGATGCCTGATCTGCAAAAGGCCGGGGGACTTGGAGAAGGGCAACGCATTGCCAATCTTGCCAATCTCTATTACACACCATTTGCTCCGCACATGGTAGCATCATTCCTTGGCGCTATGGCCTCTTGTCATGTTTGTGCATCGGTCCCTAATTTTTTAATACTGGAATGGCAATCTTATTTTCATACGGATCCGATGTTCAAAGAAATTGTGAAGTATGACGGTGAGTGGGTAAAAGATAGTTTCATCACCTTATCTGAAAAGCCGGGTATTGGTGTGGAAATAAACGAAGAGGGTATGAAGAAATATGCCATACCGGGTGTGCCGTACTTTGAATGATCAGAATTACCGGTGGGTTTTAAAAACCTTTTCGGCAAACCGTTTACCCATGATGCGCTGCGAACGGGAATCGAAATGAATGGAATCAGTATTGGGGGTAAGATCGCCGGTAGGGATAATGTATAAGTTGGGTATCGAAGTAGCTAACGTGTGCAGGTCATTATTGACCGAATCAGCAAAAGGATTGTTTTTCCGGCTGAGAAAAGAAGAGAGTTCGCCGGCATATACCGGAAGACCGGGATCACCCAGGTCGTTCCTGAGTTTTGTAAAAAAGGCGGTTAGCTTTTCTTTATAGTTCTTATAATTTTTTGTGGTCGCATTGGTTTCACCCTGGTGCCAGAGCAGGCCTTTGATCGTTCCGTGTGTGTTTGCTAATCTTACTTTGGTAAGCAGGTTGGAATAAAGTGTTACACCACGGTAGGTCGAGTCACCCAGCCATTGTTCAACAGAACTTCCGCCAACAGCGCAGGGGACCAATCCAATAGTGATCTTTTTCTTATAGAGGGCGGCTAATTTTTTTCCAAATGAAAGACCACAATCCAACCCTGTTCTTGCAGGTTCGTAATGATGAAGAGGTTCTTTGGCATAAACCCATTCGTTATTCTTGTCAAGGGTCAATACCTGTATGGAAGAGATCGTGTCCTGAGCCTGTACGAATCCCCGGCCGGCCATATTGGATTGCCCGGCTAAAATGAAGATGTAGAAATTTTCTTTGGAAGGAAGATCTTTTACTTTTTCAGAAAGGACAGGAAAATGATTCATACCTGTTCCGGTTATTATTTTTTTTGCAGGAGAACAGGAAATAAAAAGAAAGAGGATAAAGATGACCCGGTAATTCATTGACTGAAGATAATGACATATCCTGATGATAGATCATACTTATTGCAGGCTGGAAAATTATTTCAAATACATGTAAAACCGTTTTGTTATGCATACACGCCGTGATTTTTTACAGAAATTGACTGCGCCACTTGTTGC
>JAEUVK010000110.1 GCA_016787135.1 Chitinophagaceae bacterium
TTTGATGGGTGCTGTGCCGGGTGATGCAGGCAGGCGTGTCAGTTGCAACGCTTCCAGGAGACAAGGTTTAAGGTCAGCCTTTCTCTTTTCCCACTCCTCCACCGTTTTATACTGAGAGGCGATACGATCCAGTTCTGCCCACCCTTCTTCCGGATTCCAGCGATAGTATTCATAGTAACTCAGCTTATACACTTTGTCTTTTTCCTTCTTTACTTTCATATCAAGCGGCGACAACACATTATCTAATGTTACTTCCACATCATTCCGGTAACGCCAGTCGGCATAGTTCACCCATTTATTAGTCACCATCGTATCTGCATACTTAATAGTAACTCCGTATTTCTTCTGGATATCATTCAATACTTCTTTCAATGGCTTACGAAAAGCATTATCGGTATTATGTTGTGCGAAAGAAGTAAAGCAAAAAGTAAAAAGTAAAAAAGTAAAAAAAAGGTACTTCCCCCTTTTTGACTTTTGCATTCTGAATTTTGAGTTTGCCTGCATAATACATATTTTATAAATGCCGGTTCTTCTTCCAGCTGCTGTACAGCAAGTTCGGTTCCAGTACCGGTTTTGGAAAAAACAAACTGGCAATATACCCTACCCCGATCACGACAAGATGGCTGTAAACACCCAGCATCATTTTGTGATGTGTAAAATTAAAACTACCAAGGTCAAGCAGCAACTTTGGATTCTTCACCCCGACCGGTGTGCCGGTCAGGAATGCCCATGCCGTAAACAGGATACAGGCGATGATGCCGATATTCACCCCCTGCCGGTTGGCCCTTGCACTGAACAATCCCAGTAAAAAAATACCGACGATCCCCCCGGAGAAAATAGCATAGATAGTAAAGATAACCCCCAGCACTCCTTCATTTCCCATCACGAGGTACCAGGCGCCGATAGCAATAGCAATAAGACCAGATACTACCACAAATGTTTTACTCATATAGAGGTATTCCCTGTCGGTTCTTCCGCGGCGAAGCTTTTTATAATAATCTTCCATCCCAACAGCAGCCAGGGAATTCAGGTCAGCACTCAGGCTGCAAATGGCAGCAGATATCAAAGCAGCAACTATAAAACCAATGATACCCGTCGGCAGCTCCGTCATGATGAAATGAGGGAATACCGCTTCGGCTTTCATTCCTTCCGGCAAATTATTTTGCCTATAAAATACAAACAGGGCGGTACCAATGAACATAAAGATCGTCCAGATAGGAACTGTCAGTGAGATACCAAGCAGCGATGCTTTCTCCGCAGCTTTGTCTGTTTTTGCTGTCAGGTATCGCTGCACCACCGTCTGGTCGGTGCCGTATTTCTGAATAGCATAGAAAGCGCCGTTAATGATCATGACAATCAGGGTCAGCTGTGTGAACTTAATATCATAAGGGCCAAAACCGGTACGGTTATTTTCCGTCGCTACTTTTATTGCTTCAGGAACTCCCCCTTTTATAGAAAATAATAGAACCGCCAGGCAAATGATCCCGCTGGCAAATAACATGAAACCCTGGAATACATCCAGCCAGATAACCGCCTGCATACCTCCTTTTAAATTCACCAGTACCAGCACAAACCCGACAACAGTAAGTACAATGAATGGACTGATGGTCGTCATTTCATGAATAGCCACCGCAATTAAAAACAACACAGTACCCATACCGGCGAACTGCCGGATGATAAAAGAAGAAGAGCCGTAGTAACGGGCAAACCCTCCAAAACGTTTTTCGAAATATTCATATGTGCTCAGCCCAATCACCTTTCGGAAAAGCGGAACGATGAACCAGATCGTCCCCAGCAATACCACAGGCACCATTAAACCCTGTACAAGTAATATCCAGTTGCTGGTATATCCCTGCGCGGGATAACCGAGAAAAGTAACACTGCTGATCAATGTTGATAATAGTGATAATCCAAGCGCCCATGCAGGAAAGTTGCCCTTGGATAAAAAATATTTCTCCGTCGTATCCTGTCTTTTGGCAAACCGAAACCCGAGATATAACGTGATCCCGAGAACGACGAGGATAATGAAATAATCTATAAAATGTAAATGATCCATTGGCAAAATCGTTTTTCAGCCGGTTAACTGCTGAATAGCTTTTTTATTTCATCGGGCAACTCATAACTACCCGGCTTGACGGTTATATATACGTTATGGGCCTGCATCCTTACCACGCCTCGTTTCAGCTCATTCACGGGTTTCAGATGCCTGATATTTAATTCATCCAGCACAGCTGTAGCCGTGGAGCCTCCTTCGATAAACAGTTCCCTGACAGTATTACCTTCAATGACCTGCTTCACTGTCTTTGCCATTGTATCCCGCAGCATTGATGCCGGTGAACCGGCGGGTATTTGTGCTTCAGCAAATGCGATCACGGTCTTTTGACAGCGTTGCAGCTTTTCATGGCACTGGGCCAACCAGGCGCTGTTACCAGACAACGGTGACAAGATCATTCGCTCATTGATATACATAACAGCATCCAGCTTTTCCGAAATTTCGTCTACTCTCTTTACCGACCGGTCATACGCCGTGCCGCATACGTATAAAAAAGGCAACTGTACCTTTAAATCCTCCTTCTGACACTCTTTGTACTGCCTGTGCAATAAAGCTGTATAAAAATCTCCGGCTCCGGCCAGCACCCTGTCATCTCCGACTTTATCCGCCCACACCTGGACATCTTTTTCATTTTCTGCTTCACCCGTCACAATTCCTGCAGGAAACGTATCGCCGGTCTTGCATACAACCACTGAATCATCTTTCAGCATGGATCGTATCCATGAACGCAGCACCGGGAATTCCGGGTCATTGGCAAACCCTGTTTCGCTGATCCGTTTGCCATCAATAAAATATTCGCCGTTGCGGATAGTTCTTCCCAGGGAAGGGTTTGCCGGGAGGATAAAGGCATTATCCTTTCCCATCAGCTGCATCTGAATCTTCAATTCATCCATTACATAGCCACGAAGTACAGAGTCGGTCTTCTTATATATCCATCCCGGTTTCAATTGCAGCACCTGTTGCAGTACCCTGGCAGTTACCTCCATCGCATGGCCCCTGTCCATGGAGCGGCTGTCAGTTGATATAACCAACACATCTGCATTTGTATTCTTTACATCACCGGTACATAATTCTGTTCTGAGTCCGTAACGCAGACTGATACCCGCTAACTCTGCAGCGCCTGTAAGATCATCTGCGATTACTGCGATCATCGGTTAAGAAAGTTTAAAGTTAAAAGTCTGGAGTTTAAGGTTCGTTGAATCGTCATTACCCGAATTAAGTGAAGTCCGAATATCTCAACTTTAAACTATTGTATGCTTTGCCAGTTGCACAGCACTTTCAATGGCCAGTATCATCGCATCCGGGCTGGCAATTCCCTTTCCTGCAATTTCGAAAGCCGTGCCATGATCCACTGAAGTCCTGATAATGGGTAATCCTAATGTAATATTCACTCCTTTCACACTATCCATCTGTTGCTTCTCTGCATTCCATTTGAATCCTGCCAGCTTGAAAGGAATATGTCCCTGGTCG
>JAEUVK010000113.1 GCA_016787135.1 Chitinophagaceae bacterium
GAAGCCGCCGCTTACCTGCAGATGTGCAGCATCATGATGAACAAAAGAGAGTTCCGCGCAGCTAAAGATTTTTTCCGGAAAACCAAAGCATTAAAACCAACTACCCCGCAGATCGTTGACCAGATCAAACAGATCGAAAAATATATTTCACGGATACCGGGCTAAGAGTTAAAAAGAGATACAGGAAAGGGGTGGCTGAAAATTCAGCCACCCCTTTCCTATTTAGACGTTCTACCCGTCCCTATCTATATTAAAAATGAGATCGGCATTTTTCCTGCTTAGCTTAGTTCAGTTTCTCAAAATGCGCATCTAATCTTTTATCCTTCCTGTAATAATCCAGTATCAGCACCTGCCCCTGGGTACCCGGCAATACACTGGAACGGGTAGCGTCAGATTTTGTGTTGATCTTATCTGTTGTGATCTTCCCTTCATTGTAACTGATGGAATTGAATGTACCACCCTTATAATCCTTGCCCCTTACATAATCACTGTAACAAACAGTGAAGGAAGAAAAATCCTTGTTGGTCTGGGTATAGGAATAATCAAATTCGCCATACGTATATTTTATCAGTTTGCCCAGCAATGGTGCGCTGACAAATTCACTGCCATTCTGCAGCTCTACACTATTGGAATTTTTGTCATAGATCTTTGCATCCTTTACACTGAAGTCTTTATCGAATTTGATCAGCAGCATGTCCGTTACTTTGATCTTTATGGCACTAAGGCCGCCACCCCGGGTCAATAGCTTGCTGGCTATACCCAGGGCACTGGCTACTTTTTTATACCCTTCGCCAATGGCAAACACATTACCGTCTGACATCTGGATAATATTATGTACAAACATATATCCGAAATCATCTATTTTACCTTTTGAACTCACATCCAGGTACTTACCGAGATCAAGCGCCCATGAACAGTACTTCTCACTTAATATCGTTCCTTTTTCATCCACACCGATAAAAGCAAAACCCAGTGATTTATCCTTGGCAATATTAGCATTGGGATCAAAATACTCCCCGAATATAACGGCTTTACCACTGTTCAGTACCGACATGCTGGCCGGATAAAACCTGTATTTGGCGTTGTCAGTTGGTTTCTCAAATTTTTGTTTGCCGGTCTCCAGGTCAAGTCCTAAAAGATAAGAATCAGGCTTGCCATCCATCAGGCCGGTGAACTTCAGCACTTCGAAATATACCGTACCATTATACGTACCGAGATAATCGCCAATGAACTTCTTAGCGCCTTCTGTTGGTGTGAAGGTCCATTGTTTTCTTTTTTCCGATGAAAAATAATCCACCTGGAAAGTATAATCCTTATCCTCCCGGCTTGGCATGTTGGAAATAAAACCCTTGCCTTCGATAGGGTATAACCCCTTATACGTTTGCTCATCATCACCTGCATTGGCCAGATAGGTCATCTCCAGGTATCTTTTTTCTTTCTTGGTCAATTCCCGGTTATAAACAAATTTCTTCTTGCCGTCTGCCCCGTACACCTGGTATTCAAATGTCCGGGCATCCTCATTATAGATCAGGAAGATCAGGTCAGTACCATTAAAAGAGGATTCCAGCATATAAACATCCTTGGAATCCACGAATTTGATATCCTTCAGCTTCTTCAGGTTATTATCTGTTATCTGCAGGGTGTATTCATTTGTTTTCCTGTCCAGTTTATCGCTGACATAGAAAAAATAATACCCCTTTACCTCTGTCCCTTCTTTGATCGCATCGGAATTACGGAGAGAGACCTTATGCACATTTTCAATAGTAAGTTTCTGCGCATGGATACATGATCCGCTGAGCAAAACAAACGCTGCAATGACTGCCTGTTTTTTCATGTTGTGTTTTCTTTTAATGGTTTATTGATCTTTTAATTGCAGAACTTTGGCCAGTTCTTTCTCAAATCCGGCGTGCCCTTTCATTTCCGTTTCGTATTGTCTGCAAAAATAGTAACTGAGGCTGGCTATCTCTTCGAGCCGTAAACGTCCCAGCATACGAAGAAGCAGGTTATAATCTGTCGGGTAATTTTTACTCTCTGTATCCACGGCCGTACCGAATTTATGCTCTTGCTGTTTTTCATACAACCTGTTAAGACAGCGGGCGATCGAATAAACAGCCAGCGGCCTGTTTTTCCCTTCCTGCAATAAAACAAGATTATAATACAGATTACGGCTCAGCTCATTTTCCCTGTAACATTCTTCGGCTATTTCAATAAAAAAATCTTTCTTTAATTTTCTAAACAATTCTTCATTCACGATGAATTTTTTGCCCCCGGCAGGCAACGAATGAACGGAATCGGCCAATAGGGATATCCTCCTGCTGCAATCGGGGTGTGTTTTCAAAGAATCCTTCTCCTTTTTTGAAAATGAACTATGATCGTCCACCTGGCTGAAAATGGAAGATTCTTTTTGTATCCATTTTTTCTTAAAAGGATAGCCCGCAAAATTAAAAGCCTGTTCGGGGTTGATGGGTTGGTGAAACAACGAATCATCTACCCTGTCAAGCAGCTCCAGTGTGCTGATGATAGCGTTGCAATCATACCCGGTTCTCTTCATAAAAAGAAGAGCTTGTTTGTCGGCGGCAGCTTCATTTTCCCGGCTATGGCGGCGGGCATTGAACATCGTCGTCATGGCTAACTGTTCCACCTGCCTGTTCACATTATATTGTTGCTTTGATAACCGCTTTAACTCCGCCTGGTATGCATCACTGCTGATCGTCTCTACATATTTTTTGATCGCCCTTTGCGTATGTTCCAGGTAATAATGGGCCAGCTCATGGCAGGCTACGAAGACGAGTTCTGCTTCATTGTCCATATAGACCAGCAGCCCTGCGTTGATGGCAATGGTCCCATCTCCCATGCTCACTGCATTGGGCCACCAATCCCGGGAAAAGACCACCCGGGCGTCTGTTTCTTTTAATTCAGGATTGACAGCAATGATCTTTTGGAGAATAGCTTGTAAATAATCATGCGCTTCCGGGGAAGTAACAGGCCGGGTACTGTTCCATAATTCACCGATCGATTCAAATTGCTGCCCGTATATTTCTTTATACTCCTTTGCGTTCTCCTTTCCGACAGCCGCTAATAACAAATCTTTCTTTTTAATGGATTGTTCAGCATATTTTTTACGGAGAACGGTATCGTCTTTCTGAAAAGTATATAAAGACTGTAGTTGTGCAATACAGGACAGATGGAAAGCAAAAAGAATCAACGATAAGGTCACGGTTCGTACTCTCAGCATGGCGGCTCACTTTGGCAGAGCAAAACAAATATATCCAAAGCCTGTTAGAATTCAAACTTTGGTCATAACCTGATAATGCTAAATACACTTAATTTGCTTTATGAAAAAAAGATTGCTCGCAGCATTACTTGCTGTACTGCTTACTTCTGCACATGGCCAGCGAAATGAACTATCCATCATCCCTCAGCCTGCTTCTATTGCTCTGGGAGAAGGAGTATTCACCTTACCGCGGGAAATATCTGTCATCACTGTTAAGAATGATGAACTAAAGAAGATCGCCGGCAGGCTGGCGGCACAATTATCGTCTGCTACCGGCTATACAGTAAATACCAGCGAAGGAAATACAGCAACCTCTGGCTCTGTTTTTCTTTCTTTAGTCACTGACCCGATGACCTCTAAAGAAGGCTACCAGTTGAAAGTAACGGCTAATGGCGTGTCATTAACAGCCGCAGACCCATCCGGTATCTTTTACGGTGTTCAGACGCTGTTGCAATTATTACCCAGGGAAATAGTCGGTAAACCCGCAGCTAAAAAAAATGAGTGGGCTATCCCGGTTGTCACCATTGATGATCGTCCCCGTTTTGGCTGGAGAGGGCTGATGCTGGATGTGGCCCGTCATTTCTTTACCAAAGACCAGGTGAAAGAGTATATAGATGAAATGGTGAAGTACAAATTCAACCTCCTTCATCTTCATTTAACGGATGACCAGGGCTGGCGCATCGAAATAAAGAGTTTACCAAAGCTGACCGAGGTCGGCGCATGGAGAGCGGATAAAACAGGAACTTTTGGGCGTTTCTCTCCGCCGCTGCCCGATGAGCCGAAAACATACGGTGGCTTTTATACACAGGATGATATTAAAGAGATCGTGCAATATGCAAAAGACCGCTTTATCAATATACTGCCGGAGATAGATGTGCCGGGGCATAGCCTTGCCGCTATTGCAGCTTATCCAGAACTGACCAGCACACCCGGCAAATACGCAGTTAACTCAGGCGAACAATTAATGGTATGGCCGGGCAGCGGCCAGCATTTTTACGGGTTAATAGATAATGCACTGTGCCCTGCCAAAGAAAATGTGTATCAGTTCCTCGATAAAGTATTTACCGAGATAGCACAACTGTTCCCTTTTGAATATATACATATGGGCGGAGATGAAACGGCCCGTAACTTCTGGGAAAAAAGCGATGCTATCAAAGGGCTGATGAAAAAGGAAAAACTGAAAGACCTGAATGAAGTACAAAGCTATTTTGTGAAAAGAGTGGAGAAGATCATCAATAGTAAAGAGAAAAAACTGATCGGATGGGATGAGATATTAGACGGCGGCCTGGCGCCCAATGCGGCCGTGATGAGCTGGCGCGGCATGAAGGGTGGCATTGAAGCTGCCAGACAGGGACATGAGGTAGTGATGAGCCCGACCGACTTCGTTTATATTGATTACATGCAGGGCGATGCGATCATTGAGCCGCCAGTATATGCCACTCTGCGCTTAAAGAAAGCTTATCAATTTGAACCAGTTCCCGACGGCGTGAATCCATTATTGATCAAAGGCGGGCAGGCCAATCTCTGGACCGAACAGGTATATAACACCCGTCACCTGCAATACATGACGTGGCCCCGAGCCTTTGCTATTGCCGAAGCATTGTGGTCGCCGAAAGAAAAAAGGGACTGGAACAATTTTTCTGCAAGAGTGGAAAGACATTTTGAAAGATTAGATGCAGCACAGGTAAAATATGCGCCCAGCATCTATGATCCTATTTTTGAATTTAGTAAAAAAGATACCGCCACTATTATTGTAAAAATGAGTACGGAGATCGAAGGGCTTTCCATTCATTACAGTTTCGACAACTCATTCCCTGACCAGTTCTATCCGAAATACACATCGTCGTTAACGGTGCCGAAAGATGCCGTAGCCATGAAAGTGATCACTTACCGTGATAGTAAACCCATCGGAAGAATGATCGTTATGCCGATCGCTGAGATGCGTAAAAGAGCCGGAATAAAGTAAGAAAGGAGTTAAGAGTCGAGGAGATATTAGTTAAGAGTTCTGAACCGGGAAACATATCCTTTTCGATGGCTGTTTGATACTCTTAACTCAGACCTCCTGACTTCTGACTGGTTGATCGGCCGGCCATTTACCAAACAGCTCTTCGACCTTCTGAAAACGATAGTCGAATATCTGGCTGAGTTGTCTCTTTACGAACAACGCATTGGCCAGATCGCCAAGTATCCACAGAGGGTTTTTGTAATGAACGATATCCGTCATTTCCACACCACCTTCAATGGCTTTGAAATGGTGCTGGTGGTGCCATATCCGGTAAGGACCGAATTTTTGTTCATCCACAAAGAACTTTTGATGCTCCACATGTGTGATCTCCGTCATCCAGTACAATGATATACCTAATAACGGCCTTACTTTATATTCAATGATCTGCCCGGGGTACATGACTGAGCCGTGATGCTGCGAGATGATCCGGAATCCCATTTTTGCCGGGGTAATAGCCTGTAAATTTGCAGGACTGGAGAAGAAGTCCCATGCTTTTTCAAGGGAGACAGGTATCTTTTGAACGGTCTTGATCGAATAAACGGCCATGTGTGATTTTGAGTTAACTTGTCTGATTAACCCATATAAGGGAAAAAGGTTTGATGCGCTATGTCATTTAATAAAGAAAGATTAGAAAGGAAGTTTATTGAAGAATATGAAAAGCTGAATGAACAGCAGCGTAAGGCCGTGGACACCATCGAAGGCCCCGTCATGGTAATTGCCGGGCCAGGCACCGGTAAAACACAGATATTGGCCAGCCGCATCGGTAAGATATTACTGGAAACAGATGCTTTACCGGAAAACATCCTTTGCCTGACATATACCGATGCAGGCGTGGTAGCCATGAGAAAAAGGCTGCTGCAGTTTATCGGGCCCGATGCCTATAAGGTCAATATTTATACTTTTCATGCCTTCTGTAATGATGTGATACAGGAAAACCTTTCCCTGTTTGAAAAAACAGCGCTGGATCCCATCTCTGACCTGGAAAAGATCGAACTCTTTAAACAACTGATCGATTCCTTTCCCAAAGGCCATCCGCTGAAAAGGTACCGTGGTGATGTGTATTTTGAGGTCAACAACCTGCAATCATTGTTCAGCGCCATGAAGAAAGAAGGATGGACGCCGGCCTTTATCAGCCAGCGGATAGACGAATATGTGGCTGACCTGCCCAACAGGGATGAATTTGTTTATAAAAGAAAATACAAAGAGTTCAATCCCGGCGACCTGAAAAGGGACAAGATCGAAGAAGAAAAAGAAAAAATGGGAAAATTGCGGGCGGCCGTGAACGAGTTTGACCGCTTCCAGCAATTGATGCGCAAAAAGAACCGCTACGACTTTGATGATATGATCAACTGGGTGATCAACGCCTTTGAAGAAAACAAGAACCTGCTCGCCAATTACCAGGAACGCTATCAATATATACTCGTGGATGAATACCAGGATACCAGTGGTACGCAAAACCGGCTGGTGGAATTGCTGATCAGTTACTGGGATAAACCAAACGTATTTGTGGTTGGCGATGATGATCAGAGCATTTACCGTTTCCAGGGCGCCAACGTGGAGAATATGCTCGACTTTGCCGGTAATTATAAGAATGATCTGCTGACAATAGTACTGACAAATAATTACCGTTCTACACAACCGATACTGGATGTTTCAAAAACACTCATCCATCGTAACGAAGAAAGATTGGTAAAGAAAATTGACGGACTCAGTAAAGACCTTGTTTCTTCTAATAAACTAATTAACCAGTTAACCAATAAACCACTTATCCGGGAATACGAAACGCAGCGGCAGGAAATGATCGGCATTGCCAGGCAGGTGCAGGAGATGGTAGCGCATAACGTACTACCGGGAAGGATCGGCATTATTTATAAAGAGAATAAATACGGAGAAGAACTGGCGCAGTATTTTAAACTATTGAATGTACCTGTGTACAGTAAACGTCATTTGAATATCTTAGAATTACCGCTGGCGCAAAAGATCATTTTGCTTTTAAAATACTTAGCTGCCGAACATGACACTCCTTACGGAGGTGATGAAATGCTGTTCGAGATATTGCATTTTGACTGGTTTCATATTCCGTCGATCGAGATCGCCAAACTGAGTATTGAAGTAGCAGAAAGAAGATACAGCGATTCCAAAACTTCCATCCGGCAGGCTCTAACCGAAAAAGTAAAAGCGCCTGCCAAAGACCTGTTCTCACAGGGCTTTCACGAGGGGTTAAAAAATGCGGGCAAGGTCATTGAGAAACTGATCGCAGATGTGCCCAATCTTACCTTACAACAACTTTTTGAAAATGCTATCCGCGAAGCCGGTATTCTCAGCCACATCATGCAAAGCGCCGACAAGCATTGGCAACTGCAGGTACTGACCGGGTTATTTGATTTTGTAAAAGAGGAAACCCATCGCAATCCCCTGCTCGACCTGGATGAACTCGTGAAGCTTATTTCGATGATGGAAAAAGAAGGTATCTCTTTACCATTGGTACAGGTGAGCGGCAGTGATAAAGGTGTGAACCTGCTGACAGCCCATGGATCTAAAGGATTGGAGTTTGAATATGTGTTGCTGGCCGGATGCAATTCTTCTTTCTGGGAAAAGAAAAGAAAACCTGGTGGTGGTTATAAACTACCCGATACCATGTTCACTTCGCAGCCAGTGGCCAATGACGAGGAAGAACTCAGGCGCTTATTCTATGTGGCGCTCACGAGGGCGGAACAACACCTGTATATTTCTTACAGCAAATTCAAAAACGATGGCAAGGAACTGGAGCCTTCCATGTTCATTGCAGAGATACAGGATCAGCATCAGTTACCAGTCGAAAAAGTGATACTGGGGAATGAAGTGCTGTCCGAATTTATGGCCCTGCATTTTGGCACTGCAGAAGCCCCGGAAATAGAAAAGATAGAAGAGGAATTCATCAGCCAGATACTGGACAAGTTTGTGATGAATGTAACAGCACTGAACAACTACTTAAACTGCCCGCTGGAGTTCTATTTCAAAAACCTGATCCGCATTCCTTCCCCAAAGAATGAAGCAACAGAGTTCGGCTCTGCCGTTCACTACGCATTGGAGAAATTATTCCGGAAAATGCAGGAAAGCGGGAAGGAGCAATTTCCGCCAAAAGAAGAGTTCATTGCTGATTTTGAATGGTACATGCACCGCCACCGTGAAAGTTTCACCAAAGAACAATTTGACCGCAGGCTGGAATATGGGCAGGAAGTGTTGAACAATTACTATGATAAATATGTCAATGCGTTTAATAAGATCGTCGCCATAGAACGAAATATCCGGAATGTAGTGGTGAAAGAAGTGCCGCTGAAAGGTAAATTAGATAAGCTGGAGTTTGATGGCAAAGCGGTAAATGTGGTGGATTATAAGACCGGTGATCCCGATAAAGCCATTCCCAAACTGAAGGGGCCCTCAGATAAAGAACCTGATGGTGGAGATTACTGGCGGCAGGCTGTTTTTTACAAGATACTTGTTGATAATTACGAACAGAAAGACTGGAAAGTTGTCAGTACTGAATTTGATTTCATTGAACCGGATAAAAAGAAGAATTACCGGAAAGAAAAAGTGGTGATAAGCCCGGCAGATATCACTACGGTGACGCAGCAGATCATCAATACCTGGCAAAAGATACAGGACCACGATTTCTATACGGGCTGCGGCAAAGAAGATTGTCACTGGTGCAATTTTGTTAAGACCAATAACCTTGCGGTGGCACTGCACGAAACAGAAGAAGAACCTGAACCATGATTCAGTTGATTTAAGGGATTATTAGGAATACACAGCCCGCTCAATAAACTAAAGAACTTATGTTTGCATTTTATCAACCTGAACAGCCCGTGCAATGAAAAGACTATTCATTTATTTTCTCATAATCTTTTCGATCCTAAAAATCCAGTTCCTGACGTCCGGCTGTGCCAATATCATTCCACCAGAAGGAGGGTTCAGGGATACATTAGGCCCCGCATTGCTTAAAGCAAACCCGCATGATTCAACATTAAATTTCCAGAGCAATAAGATCACTTTGACCTTTGATGAGTTTGTACAACTGGATAACTTTATGCAGAACGTATTGGTATCACCCATTCCAAGATCAACCCCCAATGCTACCTATAAACTAAACACAGTATCCATCAGGTTAAGAGACACACTCGAGCCCAACACTACTTATTCTATTGATTTCGGCAATGCTATCAAGGATATTAATGAAGGAAATATCATGAAAGGCTTCCGGTATGTGTTCTCTACCGGCTCTTCGATCGATTCATTGCGTTTCGGCGGCAATGTAATATTGGCAGAATCGGGCAGAGTGGATTCCACGCTGATCGTTATTCTTCATAAAAGCGGGGAGGACTCGGCCATACTGAAGGAGCGGCCTCGTTACATGACCAGGTTAGATGGAAAAGGAGATTTTTTGTTCACTAACCTCCCGGCAGGTATTTTTTACGTTTATGCAATGAAAGATGACAGCCGGACCTACCGGTATGATGCTAAAAAGTTATTTGCATTTGCTGATTCGCCGGTGGTAGTACAGGCTACTACTGCTCAAAAAACACTGTACGCCTACACAGCAGTAAAAGCAATTGAAACAACATCTTCTTCATCCGGAACAACAAGCCAGCGAAATGCAGCTGACAAGCGTTTGAAATTTCAAACTACCCCCACTAACAGTAAGCAGGATCTGCTGAAAAAATTCAGTTTTACTTTTGAAAGACCTTTGCGCCAGTTCGATTCATCAAAAGTTCGTTTTGCTTCCGATACTACCTTCAGCGCCGTCCGCAATTATACCTGGTCATTGGACAGCACAAAAAAGAAACTCACACTGAATTATGCATGGACAGAAAATACTTTATATCACCTCATCCTCGAAAAAGAATTTGCCACCGATACACTGGGCCAGCAGCTACTGAGACCCGATACAATTACATTCGTTACAATGAAGAACTCGGACTATGGTAAACTGGCTATCCGTTTCCGGAATCTCGATATTGCCAAAAACCCGGTACTGCAGTTTGCACAGAATGATGTAGTACTTAGCTCATTCCCGCTAAATGCCATCGATTTCTCACAGGAACTTTTTCCTCCCGGCGAATATGATTTACGCATTCTGAATGACGCTAATAAAAACGGCATCTGGGACCCCGGAGAATTCTTTGGCAGGCGCAAACAACCCGAGACCGTAACCCCTGTTCAGCGGAAGATCAATGTAAAAGCAAACTGGGAAAATGAGTTTGAAATCGCTTTGTAAAGCCCCGGGCCTCCGGCTCCGGGCTACGAGGCCCTTTCAGTAAAACACTATCTCGCAACTCACATCTCATAGCTATCTTTGCCCCATGCAATTCTCCTCTGCTTTACTGGAAAATGCCGTGAATGAATTTGCCAAACTACCTGGTATCGGCAAAAAGACCGCTTTGCGATTAGTCCTTCATTTACTTAAACAAAACACCTCAGAAGTAGCACATTTCAGCCAGGTGATCGAGCGGATGCGCAGCGAAATAAAATTCTGCCAGCGTTGCTTCAATGTAGCTGATGCGGATATCTGTTCCATTTGCTCCAACAGTATGCGGAAGCAGGAGATCATCTGCGTAGTGGAGAATATCCGGGATGTAATTGCAATTGAAAGCACACAGCAATACAATGGCACTTATCATGTATTAGGGGGTGTCATTTCTCCGCTGGATGGTATCGGTCCTGACCAGTTGAACATCGAATCCCTGGTGAGCCGAATTCAGAAAGAAAAGACCGAAGAACTCATCTTTGCCCTGAACCCTACGATACAGGGCGATACGACCATCTATTATATACAAAAGAAACTACAGCCCTGCAGTCTGCGTATTACCACTATTGCCCGCGGCATCGCCTTTGGCGGCGAACTCGAATACGCCGATGAAATGACCCTGGCCCGAAGCCTTCAGAACCGCCTGCCGGTAGAAAGCTATGTGGCCAATAAGTAGCTTTTATAGCCTTTGTTATTTATAAATACTTATTGTAGCTTTGCCTTTCACAGGCGGATTTGTTTATTGTTCGGCCTGACACCCGATAAGGGAACTGAACTAATAAACGTCAACGAAACTCCACATAAGGTTTCCCAGCGTTTATATAGTAAGATTGTTATAATGATGTGACCAGCAGTTGTAACACGGATCATCAGTTGCTGCGCATGCTGGCTGGCAGATCATCGTTCAATTCATCATTGATCTTTCCTGCGTTACGTCTTTGCGGGAAACAAAAAGAGAAACTATGGATATCAGAAAAGAACTCGAAAAACGCATTCTTATCATTGACGGTGCCATGGGAACCATGATCCAGCGTTATAAGCTGGCCGAAGCTGATTACCGGGGCGAAAGATTCAGGGACTGGCATTGTGATGTAAAAGGTAATAATGATCTGCTGAATATTACACAGCCCCATATCATTACAGAGATACATAAGAAGTACCTCGATGCAGGCGCCGATATCATTGAGACCAATACCTTCAGCAGCACAGCCATTGCCATGGCAGATTATGAAATGCAGTCGCTGGCCTATGAACTGAATGTAGCTGCCGCCAAATGTGCAAAGGAAGCAATTAAGCAATCCGGCAAGACGGCATGGGTGGCTGGGGCAATAGGCCCTTTGAATAAAACATTATCGCTTTCTCCTGATGTGAACAATCCCGGGTTTCGTGCCGTGACCTTTGATGAAGTGGTAACAGCCTATTACGAGCAGGTAAAAGGTTTGGTGGATGGCGGTGTTGATGTGTTACTGATCGAGACGATCTTTGATACGTTAAATGCAAAAGGGGCCATTTTCGCCATAAAGAAATATTTCCGCGATACAAAGAAAGAACCTTTACCAGTAATGATCAGCGGAACGATCACTGATGCATCCGGCCGAACGTTAAGCGGGCAGACTCTCGAAGCATTCTATACGTCTGTGATGCACGCCAAACCGTTAAGCATAGGACTGAATTGTGCCTTAGGCGCTAAAGAAATGCGTCCGCATATTGAAGAGTTGTCGCAGATAGCCAGTTGCTATGTATCCGCGTATCCCAATGCCGGTTTACCTAATGCCATGGGTGAATATGATGAGAGACCGGAAGATACCGGCCATTACCTGGAAGAATGGGCCAAAGAAGGTTTTGTCAATATCGTGGGCGGCTGCTGCGGCACCACACCGGATCATATCAGGCATATCGCAGAACATGTAAAAGGGATTGCACCGAGGCCATTACCGATAGTAGAAAAAGAACTTGTATGACGACAGCACAGGTATTATTGTTTATATCCATACTTATATTGATAGCCAATAACTTTTCATTTATCAAAAAGTTATTCATTAAAAAGCATTCATAAATGCAGGACACCGTTATTATCAAGCCATATTTACGTCTTTCAGGTTTAGAGCCACTGGTCGTAAGGCCTGAAACCAATTTTATCAACGTTGGCGAAAGAACGAACGTAACCGGTTCAAAGAAATTTGCACGCCTTATCAAAGAAAACAAATATGAAGAAGCGCTGAGTGTGGCCCGCCAGCAGGTAGAGAACGGTGCTCAGGTCCTGGATGTGAATATGGATGATGCCTTGCTGGATGGCGTGCTGGCTATGACCACTTTTCTGAACCTGGTTCAAAGTGAGCCGGACATAGCGAAGATCCCTATCATGATCGACAGTTCCAAGTTTGAGATCATTGAAGCTGGATTAAAATGTGTGCAGGGAAAATGCATTGTGAACTCCATCTCCATGAAAGAAGGAGAAGCAAAATTCATTGAGCAGGCGATCACCTGTCAGAGTTATGGTGCTTCCATTATTGTCATGGCCTTTGATGAAAAAGGGCAAGCCGATACAAAGCAGCGTAAAGTGGAAATATGCCATCGGGCGTATAAAATATTAACTGAACAGGTAGGCTATGATCCGCAGGATATCATTTTTGACCCCAACATATTTGCCGTTGCTACCGGGCTGGAAGAACATAATAATTATGGTGTTGACTTCATTGAAGCAACAAGAGAAATAAAACAACTGATGCCGCTGACAAAAGTGAGTGGCGGTGTCAGCAACCTGTCTTTTTCTTTCCGCGGCAACGAACATGTTCGTGAAGCGATGCATTCCGTATTTCTTTACTATGCTATCAAAGCAGGTATGGATATGGGTATCGTCAATGCCGGTCAATTGGTCGTGTATGATGAAATTGAACCTCAACTCAGGCAACTATGTGAAGATGTGATACTGAACCGTAATAACGAGAATAACGAAGCCACTGAAAAGCTGATCGCTTTTGCAGAAACAGTAAAAGCAAAAGGCAAAGAAGAAAAGAAAGATGATGCCTGGAGAAACACATCCGTCGAGGAAAGACTGAAACATGCCCTGGTGAATGGCATTACTGACTACATTGACGCTGATACAGAAGAAGCCCGCCGGAAATACCCGCAGCCACTAGATGTGATCGAAGGCCCGCTGATGGCCGGCATGGATGTGGTCGGCGATCTGTTCGGTTCAGGTAAAATGTTTTTGCCACAGGTAGTAAAGTCAGCAAGGGTGATGAAAAAATCTGTGGCTGTTCTTACCCCCTATATTGAAGCAGAAAAGGAAGAAAGAAAAAAAGCTCACTTAGCAGCGGGCACCCTAAACGAAGAAGCCGCTGGTGCCGCTAAAATTTTATTAGCCACGGTAAAAGGAGATGTACACGATATCGGCAAGAACATCGTAGGTGTTGTACTGGGTTGTAATGGTTATGATATTGTGGATCTCGGCGTCATGGTGCCTACTGATAAAATACTGGATACAGCAGAAAAAGAAAAGGCAGATATCATTGGCTTAAGTGGCCTGATCACTCCTTCACTGGATGAGATGGTACACGTAGCCCATGAAATGAAACGACGGGGAATGAAACAACCATTGCTTATCGGCGGGGCTACCACTTCCAGAATGCATACAGCCGTCAAGATCGCCCCGCAATATAATAATGGGGTAGTGCATGTGCTGGATGCTTCCAGGAGCGTGACAGTAGCCGGTTCATTATTGAGTAAAGAACAAAAAGAAGATTTTCTCAGCAGTATCGAAACAGAATACAAAAAACTTGCAGAGGATTTTGGCAATAAAAGGTCTTCCAAAGAGTATCTATCATTCGCTGATGCGCAAAAGAACAGGGCAAAAATTGACTGGAGTAACTATGCCCCTCCTGTTCCCGTATTTACCGGAACAAAAATTCTCGATAACTACGATCTCTCTGAGATAAGGAAATACATTGACTGGCAACCGTTCTTTATTGCCTGGGAAATGCATGGAAAATTCCCACAGATATTAAGTGACGCAGTCATAGGTACAGAAGCTACCAAATTATACAATGATGCCAATGCTTTGCTGGATAAGGTCATTGCCGAAAAATGGTTGACGGCAAAAGGTGTTGCAGGTTTCTGGGAAGCTAATACAACGGGAGCTGACACCATTGAAGTAAAAAGTCAAAATACCAGGATCAAACTGGAATCACTCCGTCAGCAGATCAAAAAAGCGGCCGATCAGCCTAATCTTGCTTTGTCTGATTTCATTGCTCCTAAAGAAACCGGGAAGAAAGATCATATAGGCGCTTTCTCCGTGACCATACAAGGCATAGAACCGCATATCAAAAAATTTGAAGCAGCTCACGACGATTATAATAAGATCATCCTACAGGCGCTGGCCGATCGCCTGGCAGAAGCATTTGCCGAATTGCTGCATGAAAAAGTGAGGAAAGATTACTGGGGCTATGTAAAAGATGAGAAGTTAACTAATGAAGACCTGATCAAAGAGCAGTATATAGGTATAAGACCGGCGCCCGGTTATCCTGCCTGCCCCGATCATACGGAGAAATACAAATTGTTTGAATTACTTGGTGGTAAAGAAAATACAGGCATTACACTGACGGAATCGTTGGCTATGTATCCGGCCGCTTCTGTCTGCGGCTGGTATTTTAGTCACCCGCAAAGCCAGTATTTTGGCGTAGGTAAGATACAGCCGGATCAATTAGACGATTATGTCCAGCGCAAAAGAATAAATAAAGAGGAAATGACGAGATGGCTACGGCCAATATTGGAATAAGCAACGGCTGCCATTTACAAAATCCCGGCTTCTTCTAGTTTTTGCCTCAGAGGTTCCGGACCCTCAAAGTGAATACTTGCTATCCCCAAAGCCTCTGCCGCTTTCACATTCCGCAAGCTGTCGTCAATAAACAATGCTTCTGAAGGATTAACACCGTAACGATGCAGCAAGCGACGGTAGAATTCAGGAAATGGTTTTCTTGTTTTTTCCTCGCCGCTTACCACCCGGCCATCAAACCAGTGCAGGAAATCGTAGCGGACCAAGGCAATATCAAACAAACCCGCCTGCCAGTTGGTCAATGCATAGATTCTGTACTTTCCACTGGCTTTTAATTCCCGGAATATCTCCACGGTGCCATGGATGGGTCCTTTCAGCATTTCCGTCCAGCGGCCATAGAAATCACGGATCGGTTGTTCCCACTCAGGGTGTTGTTCGATCAGCTCCAGTGTGGCTTCCACAATAGAACGTCCTTCATCCTGTTTCTCATTCCAGTCGCTGGTACAGATATGTTCAAAGAAGTAATTCCGTTTTTCTTCCGATTCGAAATAATCCCGGAAGACATGCATCGGGCTCCAGTCAACCAATACGTTGCCCAGGTCGAAAATAATCGTGTTGATCGCCATTCTATTTATATCGCAGTTTCAGGTAAATCATGGTTAGCGACATCGCCAGCACGACAGCATTGGTCAGTATGATGACCCAGTCATTTTTCAGCATGCCGTATCCTATCCACATTACTTCATTCGTAGCGGCAATGATGAACATCCATAGAGAAACATCTTTAGCTGATCGTTCCTTCCAGGTCTTGATGACCTGTGGCAAAAAAGTAAGTGTAGTGACTGCGCCAGCCGAGTACCCTAATATTTCCGTAAACACCATTATTTATACTTTTTGAGCTGCCTTGCTTCCTCAGCAGTAGCAAGGATCAAACTTACGGCAGTTCCGCCACCCGATGCTAATTTTAATTTTAGTTTGGTTTTACTATCTACTATGAATTTCTCGATGACGTAGGCTTCCGGGTTATCGTTCCAGCTTGCGTTGTCAGCATCCCGGTAAATCATAGCAACATATTTCTTGCCGGCATCCAGGAAATTGAGACTGGTCACAAAATTTCTTGCCATTTCATCGGTGATAGCGCCCATGAACCAGCTATCCTTTCCTTTGGCTTTACGGGCTATGATGATATAATCACCCGGTTCCGCATCCAGCACTTTGGTGTCATCCCAGTCAACCGCCACATCTTTGATGAACTGGAAGGCATCCATCTTTGCCTCATAATTCTCCGGAAGATCAGCCGCCATCTGCAAAGGACTATACATGGTAACGTACAAAGCCAGTTGTTTGGTTAGCGTGGTATGCACCTGTTCTTTTTTCTCCGGATTATAATAATTCATTTTTATTTTGAAAATACCGGGAGTATAGTCCATCGGCCCGCCCATGAGTCTCGTAAAAGGCAGTATCGTTTCATGATCGGGCATGTTGCCGACACTCCACGCATTAAACTCATTTCCTCTTGCCGCCTCACAGGCAAGGAAGTTGGGATAAGTGCGGTGCATACCGGTTGGACGAACCGGCTCGTGCATATCCACCATGATATGATAGTCGGCTGTTTTCTTTGCCACCCTTTCATAATGGCGAATCATCCATTGGCCATCATGATGCTCTCCCCGCGGAATGATGCGGCCTACATAACCCGTTTTCACCGCATCATATCCATACTTCTTCATAAACCGGTAAGCAGTATCCATCCATCGTTCATAATTGGTAGTGGATGCAGAAGTTTCATGATGCATAATGATCTTTACTCCTTTTGACTTTGCATAAGCAGATAACTCATTCACGTCAAAGTCAGGATAGGGTGTCACGAAATCAAATACATCTTCCTTCCATTGACCGAACCAGTCTTCCCAGCCTGTATTCCATCCTTCTACCAATATACCTTCGATTCCCTGTTTTGCAGCAAAGTCAATATATCTTTTTACATTGGCAGTATTAGCGCCATGCGGCACTTTGGTTGCCTGCTGAGAGCCCACCTGCCCTCCGCTGTAATCCCAGCTTGATTTACCCACGTGCATTTCCCACCATACACCTACCATCTTTTGCGGTTTGATCCAAGATGGATCGGCAATCTTTGAGGGCTCATTCAGGTTCAGTATAAGTTTTGATGCCAGTATTTCCGTCGCTTTATCACTTACCACAATAGTACGCCATGGTGTAACTGCCGGTGTTTGTAAATATGCTTTATTTCCTTCTGCATCGGGCACAAGATGCGCATTAAAAGTAAAGTTGGACTTATCCAGTACTAAGTTCATCGCCGGATAATTGACCAGCGCTGCTTCATGAATATTGATATACAAACCCTCATTTGATTTCATCATTAGCGGGGTTTGCACTGCATTCTTATCAAAAAATGTTTTCGCATGTATCTCCTGCGCAAAACCACCGCCGGAAGCATCCACTTTACTTAGATTACTGGTGTAATAACCGTATTCATTGGTATCATAGTCGCCAGGTATCCAGAATGCTTTATGGTCTCCATTCATTCCGAACTGTGTCAGTTCATCGCCTATCACAAAATGATTGAGCTTATCTTGTTTGGGGAACTCATACCTGAAACCAACGCCATCGTTAAAGACACGAAATACTACATTGATCGTGATGCCGGATCCTGATTTATCATTGAGCTTTAACAGGAGTTGCCTGTAGCTGTTACGTATTGAACTTTGTTCACCCCAAACCGGCTTCCACGTTTCGTCGGTTATAGAGGAGTCGGCTGAGGCAAGAGTGAATTTCAGCAGGGAAACGGCCGGTACGTTCAATTTAAAACCAAGGCCGGAAGGGGCTATAACTGTTTTTCCTTTGTAAAAAACCCGGTAAATAAGATCGCCATTATCCCGGCTGTTAATACCTAACAGCATATTACCATCAGGTGAATGAAGATTGATGAACTGATCTGCATAGACTGACAGGGAAATAACAACGGCCAATATGCCGGCAAACAATCTTTTGAGCAACATATGTCAATGATTTGGCCGTGAAGATAAGAACTATGTGTATATAGTACACACTTAACGCTTCTCCAACAACCACCACAAACGTTTTCGGGGCTTAACTTTATAATGCGTGCTGATATAATGACTGATATGGCCCATGGCTTCATCAATGCTGTCGGTAAATAACAGGAGGTCCATGTCTTCTTTTGAGATTGTGCCTTTTTTTGCCATATCTTCAATAGCTTCCAGCAATTCCTGGTAATATTCCTTTCCGAACAATACGATCGGAAACTTTGCAATTGTCTTTGTTTGTACCAGCGTCAATGTTTCAAATAATTCATCCATGGTGCCGAAACCACCGGGAAGTATGATAAAGGCGTAGGAATACTTTACCAGCAACACCTTGCGTACAAAGAAATGTTCAAACGTGATCGTCTTGTGCATGTAGGGGTTCGGCTTTTGCTCAAACGGCAATTGAATGTTACATCCGACAGACTGGCCACCATTTTCAAAAGCCCCGCGGTTAGCCGCCTCCATGATACCGGGTCCCCCGCCTGTCATCGTGGTCATACCGGTAGCAGCGATCCTCTTGCCAAATTCCCTAGCCTGTAGGTAATAAATATGGTCTTCGCTAAAGCGGGCAGAGCCAAATACAGTGATGCAGGGGCCAAGAAAATGCATGGACCTGAACCCTTTTATAAATTGTCTGAATACCCGCCAGGCGAAGCCTAGTTCATATCCACGGCTTTTGGGGCCGTCCAGATAAACATGTTCTTTAGAAGGAATGATCGCTTCCGTCTTTCGTTTTGTTGCTGCTTCCATAGTATGCTGTAAATTGCCTGCAAAATAAGTGCATATTACAATGCGTATCATCAGTTATAATGTCAATGGTATCAGGGCGGCAATCAATAAAGGCTTTTTGGACTGGTTAAAAACGGATCCTGCAGATGTTGTCTGCGTGCAGGAAACAAAGGCTTTAAAGGAGAATGTGGACCACAAATCATTCAATGATCTCGGTTATCACGATTACTGGTTCAGTGCGCAGAAAAAAGGATATAGTGGTGTAGCAGTATTTACGAGAAAAAAACCGGATAATGTAGAATACGGTACCGGGCATAAAGTAAGTGAT
Organism: Chitinophagaceae bacterium; assembly: GCA_016787135.1. GTDB lineage: Bacteria > Bacteroidota > Bacteroidia > Chitinophagales > Chitinophagaceae > VBAT01. The sequence continues at coordinate 19,463 of JAEUVK010000113.1, forward strand.
GATGAAGGAAGGGTATTGCAACTGGATTTCGGTAACATCCGATTGATAAATGCCTATTTCCCTTCCGGTACCAGCGGCGATGAACGTCAAAGTTTCAAATATGTCTGGTTGGATGAATTTTATGCCTACCTGAATAAATTAAAGAAAAAATATCCAAAGCTGATCTTATGCGGTGATTATAACATTGCTCACAAAGAAATTGACATTCACGATCCGAAAGGCAATAAGAATTCTTCAGGCTTTCTGCCCGATGAAAGGGCATGGATGGATAAATTTTTTAAGCATGGATGGATAGATACATTCAGGGAGTTTCATCCCGAACCGCACCGGTATAGTTGGTGGAGCCAGCGCTTTCCAACTGTTCGTTTGCAGAATAAAGGCTGGCGTATTGACTATATTAATGTTACTGAAAACTTAAAATCATCCCTGAAGGATGCTGATATTTTCTCCGATGTGAAACATTCTGACCATTGTCCGGTATTTTTAGCTATCAAAAAATGATCTTTACGGTCAATACCCTAAGCTGCTAACCTGTTCAATTCGCCGCCTGCACCCTATGGCAGGTATTCTTCATCAAAATCACCTGATATGGATGGCGCCATCTTTCTTATTATACTGTTACCGCTTATCTATCTTTTATTACTACTGGTCATCCTTGGCAAATCTTCTTCACAACAGCAATCGCTTGAGTCCATCAAAAGTGTATTAAATCAGCTAAGAGATCAGTTATACGACATTGACCGTCGTGTAAAAGAGTTGAGCAGAGAAGAAAAAATAAAGACAACAATACCTGAAATAAAACAAGAGGCAAGTAAGGAATCAGCAAAACCAGCAATTACTCCCGAACCTGTATTCATTAAACCCGAGGAAGAAAAACCTCTGGAGTTCAGAGAAGAAGTTATAGAGATGATAGAGGCGGCCGCTTATGTTGACACTCAGGAAATGAAAAATTTTTCCGAAAGAAATACCAGCGATGAAACTATGGCTGATGCGGCTGTGCCTAAAAAAGAGCTTGCAATACCTGAAAAAAATATAACCGCTGACAAAACAGACTGGGAAAAATTCATTGGAGAAAACCTGGCAAATAAGATCGGTATAGCCGTTCTGGTGCTTGGCATTTCCTTTTTTGTAAAGTTTGCAATTGATAAAAACTGGGTCAGCGAAACAGGAAGGGTCATCACCGGCCTTATCAGCGGCGGCGCACTCATTGGCTTAGCTCACTATATAAGAAACTCTTATCGTTCTTTCAGCTCAGTATTGGTAGGAGGTGGTTTAACTGTATTTTACTTTACTATCGCTTTTGCTTTTCATCAGTACCATCTTATCGGTCAGCAGGCGGCCTTTATTATCATGATCATTATTACTGCATTTGCTGTGGTGCTTTCTGTACTATATAACAGGCTGGAACTGGCCGTACTCGCAACTGTTGGTGGCTTTATCACACCTTTCCTGGTAAGTACGGGGCAAAATAATTATGTTGCTTTGTTCACTTATCTCTGTATACTGAATTCCGGATTACTTGTGTTGTCCTGGTTTAAAAGATGGAAAGCCATTAATATTATTGCCCTTTTCTTCACCATTATTATTTATGGGGGTTGGCTGGGAAATCAGTTTTTCCTTGTAAGAGAGCCATTCCCATATCAATGGGCTTTCCTGTTTGCAACGCTCTTTTATTTGCTTTCTCTTACCATCAATATACTCAATAATGTCAAACTGAATATTAAATTTGGTGGTTTTGATTTCATTCTCTTACTCAGTATTAACTTCCTGTATTATGCCGCCGGGTATGTTATACTTGACTATTGGAATGAAGGTGAATACCAGGGGCTTTTCACAGCAGCCCTTGGCATTCTGAACCTGACGCTTGCCTGGGTATTTTTCAAACAGAAACGGGCAGACAGAAATTTTATTTACCTGCTGATCGGTTTGACAGTCACCTTTATTTCATTGACAGCCCCGGTACAGTTAAAAGGGAATCATATTACCCTGTTTTGGGCTGCAGAGACAGTTGTTTTATTCTGGCTATACCAGCGTTCCCGTATCCATCTCTTAAAGATCGCTTCATTCCTGATCATATTTCCGCTATTGATCAGTTTATTTGTGGATTGGTCGCAAGTATATGTGAGAGAGACAACCATTATTCCTGTAATAGTCAATAGGGGTTTTGTTACAACATTGGTAACCGCCATTGCTTTTCTTATATATTATACCATGATGCGCAAAGAGGCGGACTCGTATTATGTTCCTGAAATTGAAAACAAGCTGGTCCGCAATATCCTGCTGACGGGAGGCATCGCACTGCTTTATTCTGCCGGAACCTGGGAAATATATTACCAATTCACAACACGAATACCCGGAACTGATATTTATGCCGCTTATCTTCAGTTGTATAGTTTTCTATTCATCCTGTTAATATTACAGTTTTTCAAAAAATCCTCTTCGTTCATCCTGCTAAAATTCATGCTGACAGTTGCAGGCTTTATTTTTTATCTATTTAATCTTCGTATCAATTATACCATTTCATTTCAGATGCTTTCGACCGGACAGCATAGTGTCCATTTTATAGCCCATTGGATCAGTGCTGCAATACTTACCTGGCTACTATACGATCTTATCTCGTATTTCCGCAAACAAAAAACAGCTATGAAGGACTATGAGGTTCCTTTTACATGGATTGCTTCCGGCTGCCTGATCTTTTTGTTAAGCGTCGAAATGTACCATGTCATCGTATGGAGCACTTATCGCCAGGCCGGGGATCATCAATATTGGGAGAATCTCTACTACAAAGCAGGACTGAGCATACTCTGGGGATTGTGTTCATTTGCGATGATGTGGCTGGGTATGAAACATAAATTCAAACCACTGCGTATCATTTCACTAACATTGTTCACTGTTACATTGATCAAGCTATTCCTTTACGATATACAAAACATACCTCCCGGCGGTAAGATCGCAGCGTTTATCTTGCTCGGGGTGTTACTTCTCATTGTATCTTTCATGTACCAGCGCCTGAAAAAAATGATCATTGATGACCAGCAGAAAGAATAATATCTTATTGACTGCGTTTATGCTGCTTTCACTTTACGGAGCCGGGCAGCACCGTTACAGTGCTTTACTGGATTCTGTGAAAGAAACCGGTTTTTATTCAATTGCTATCACACCGGAATTAAGCAGTTATTTAAAAACCGATCTTAGTGACCTGCGGATCGTTGATGAAAAAAAACAAACCATTCCTTTTATTATTGACATTCCTCCACAAAGGCTGATCGAGCATATTCTTTTTAAACACGATATCATTCTGAAACAAGAACGCAATTTAAAAACTACCCTGATCATCGGGAATGAGAATAAAACAGAAGTATCAAGTTTCATATTAGAGCTGAAAAACGCAGGTGCAAAAAGAACCGCTTCTTTAAGCGGAAGTGATGACAATGTGCATTGGTATGTAATACTTGATAGCCTAAAGGTACAGCCTCTTGATGAAAACGACCGTGCCTTATATTCTCAACGGATCTATATTCCTCCCTCGGAATATAGATTTTTCAGGCTTGTCATTAATAACGAAGGGAAAGACCCGCTGAATATCCTGCATATAAGATCGGCCATGTCTGTTCAGCCCGAAAATAATCCGGCACCTATCCTTTTCAATCCTCCCCCTGCCGTGTCTCAAAAAGACAGCGGCGCCTATTCTCTTGTAAAGATCATGTATGCCCGTCCCCATCAATTTAACCTTCTTCAGCTACGTATTTCAAGTCCCTTTTTTTACAACAGACCGGGCAAATTATTCACCGGGTTAAAGGGAACATTGCCCTCAATATGGAATAGCCCGGGTCATCATTCAATCACGATTTCATCTGATGATTTTTCTGTTCATCCTTTCCCTCTTTTGAAAACCGATACTCTCTGCCTCCTGATCGAAAACGGTGATAATATGCCACTACATATTTCGTCAATCACGACGGGTCTTTTCAAAAGAAATATCATTACACACCTGGAAAAAGAGAAGCGCTATACCCTGCTGCTGGATGACCCGCTGGCAACAGCGCCTGCATATGATCTGGAACATTTCAAAGACAGGATAAGCGGCATAAAAGAGCTGACATATAAAAAGGTCACTGCTTTGCCACAACCTCAAAATGTCACAGTGGATAAAAGACAAATAAGCCGCTGGTGGATCTGGCCTGCGGTTATCTTTATCATCCTGCTTTTAAGCTTGCTTACCTGGAAGCTGACAACCGATATTAAGAAAGATTCCGGTATATAAAAACACTTATATGATAGTCTATAATATATCCGTCAAACTCAATAGTACCATTGAAAAAGAATGGGTGCAATGGCAGCAGCAGGAACATATTCCCGAAGTGATGGCATCCGGACAATTCATAGATCATAAATTCTATAAACTCCTGGAACTGGCAGATGACGAGGATACCGCTACCTACATTGTACAGTATTTTGCAAAGTCAATTGATCGTTACCATCACTACATTAAACATGCAGCACCGGTATTGCGTCAAAAAGCACTGGATAAATGGGGAAACCAGTTCATTGCTTTCCGGTCTGTTATGCAGTCTGTGCATTGATTGTGCAAAAGAAGAGTTCCTTATAATTCATATAGAAAAACAATCGTATGTTCTCTGAAAGCCTTGCCCGGACTGAATTTCAGAAGACGTCAGCCAAAACCTTCTGCAGCAAAGGGTTTCAGCATGCGGGGTTGTTTCGCCTTTCAATTCAGTAAAATGTGAATTCTTTAAAACCCTTGCCCCGTGCGGGTTCGAAGGGTATAAAATTCATTTGAGAAAAGGTTAGTTTTTTTTTGCCGGAATTAAAATCCGTCTAATTTTGTCGCCGTTTCTAATTTTATAAAATCCCATTTATGAACAAAGCAGAATTGATCGCAAAAGTAGCAGATGATGCAGGCGTTACCAAGACACAAGCTAATGCTGCATTGGATTCTTTCATTGAAGCAGTGACCAAAACATTGAAAGGCGGTGGCAAAGTCACCCTCGTTGGCTTCGGTACTTTTACTGTTTCCAAAAGAAAAGCCCGTAAAGGACGTAATCCGCAAACCGGAGAAGAAATTAATATCAAGGCCAGAAAAGTTGCCCGTTTCAAAGCTGGTAAAGAATTAGCCGCTAAACTGTAATTGCACCCTTACATTTTTAAAAAAGCTCCGACTCAACAAGGGAAGGAGCTTTTTTACTGAAGACACGTAACTTTACACATTAATAAACAGAAAAAACAATTTTATGGGAAGAGGTGATAAAAAAACCGCAAAAGGCAAACGCTTCAAAGGTTCATTCGGCAAAAGCCGCCCGGCCAAAACGGCTACAGCTAAAAAGAAGGCAGCAAAGAAAAGCAAGTAAGCTGATTGATCAATGAAATTGGCAATTCACCGGTTTACTAAATGCTGAAAATGATAAAAGCCCTTAATGGGCTTTTCTTTTTAAATAGCTGAAGGATTACTTTGCGGACCTTTTCATTAACTGGTCCCTCTCTTCTGCCACCACGTTCAGCATACTCTCCAGTTCACCGATACGTTTAAGCTGGCCTTCCAGCTTCTTGTTTGCATCATTTACGGCCTGCATATCATTATTGAGCTCCTCCAGGTAAGCTACTCTTTTTTGTAATTGCTGGCGCTGAAAGTTTGATTCCCGCAACTTTTCCTCTGTTTCATTTAACTGACTTTGTAACTGCTGGTTATCGGAAGCAAATACGCTCAGTTTCAACTTTTGTTCTTCAAACTCACGGCTCATTTTTTGGTGTATCTCTTTCAGGTCTTCATACTCCATATTGACCATCCTTGACGAACTGACCTGAAGCTCCAGTTTCTGCATCTTACTCTGTAATACATTGAACTCGCTATAGGCGTTATCAAGCATCGAGGTCATCTCTTTGGTCAGGTGCTCTTTCTGCCTGATTGCACTGATCTCCTTTTCTTTTTCTCCGAGCTTCATACGCAGCTCAGCTATTTGCAAAGAGAGCTCTTCGTTATTTTTCAGTATTTCTCTTTGCTTTTCTTCAGTTTCCTTGATCACATCAATATTTCCAAGTAACTGATTGATTTTCTCATTCTGTTCCAGCAGGCCGCTTTGAGCAAGTCTCAACTGCTCAAGGTAATCCGGCTGCTTTTCCCCATGAATATGGCTATGACTGACCTGAAGTGGTGGCTGCGCATTCCGGAGATTTTCCATTTCCGACATCAGGACCTTGTTTTCCTTACGCATTTCCTCCGCTTCTATAGAATAAATATTGACGTTCTCTTCTGATTCTGCCAATTGTTCTTTCAGGGATGAAATCTGTTGCCGTACTTCCGTTACCTGTTCTTTTAAAACAGAAAGTTCTTTATCCTTTAACTCAATATCATTAAAATACCGGGACTTCCATTCGTCACGAAATTTATTTACCTCCTCCTTTTCACTTATGGATGCCCGTAATGTTCGTCTGCTGGCAATTGTAAAATGAATAGTGATACCAAGAATGATCGCCCCGAAAAAAAGCAATATGATCTCAAGGACAGAAAGTGTAAGAGTGGCGCCCATAACGGTGGTTAAGCTTCGTTGAAAATAGCGAAAAATGCCAAAATGCCAATTGATAGTTTCTCACAAAAGAGATACCAGAAGCCTGCTTATGCAGGTGTGTTCAAAACTTGCTGTCATCTGCCCAAAGCAGGGGGAGTAAGCCCTTATTAGCCTCTGACAAGTGTACCCACTTTTTCTCCTGTCACTACCCGGCGCAGGTTTCCTCCCTTGTTCATGTCAAAGACGATAATGGGAAGGTTGTTTTCCATACAAAGCGTAAAGGCGGTCATATCCATTACCCGAAGGTTTCTGGAAAGGCACTCCTGGAAAGTGATCGTATTGAATTTAGTAGCTAAAGGGTCTTTTTCGGGATCGGCCGTATAGATACCATCCACCCTGGTACCCTTTAGGATCACGTCTGCATTGATCTCTATAGCCCTCAGGGATCCGGCTGTATCGGTAGTAAAATAAGGGTTGCCGGTACCAGCGCCAAATATCACTACCCGTCCTTTTTCCAAATGCCGGATAGCCCGGCGCCTGATATAAGGTTCAGCAATCTGCTCCATTTTAATGGCACTCTGAAGCCTTGTGTACACTCCTACTCTTTCCAAACCAGCTTGTAATGCCATGCCATTAATGACGGTAGCCAGCATTCCCATATAGTCGCCATGCGCCCTCTCAATGCCGGTTTCTGCCTCATTCATGCCCCTATATATATTTCCTCCGCCTATTACTATCGCTACCTGTACCCCCAGTTCAGTGATCGATTTGATATCCATGGCATATTGGGCGATGACATCAGAATCAAGGCCGAAATTTTTGTCCCCCATCAATGATTCGCCGGAAAGTTTCAGCAGGATGCGTTTGTACTTAGGAAGCATGGGCCGATTGAGAATTTTAAAGTGACAGATCGCCTGTTGGCGCTGCGAAGATAGGGGAATTCGACGTTTGAGATTTTAAGTTTGAGAATTACAACCTGATCAAAAACTGCCTTAATTTCCACAAGAACACTGATAGAAAGGACACCAGCTTTCTAACAATAAATATCAAACCCATTTGTTCTTATGCGCCAGCGAAATGATCTGCGCCTTGGAGTTCACATGTAGTTTTTCGTAAATATTGGCAATGTGTTTTCTGACCGTCAGTACGCTGATATTGAGCCCTGCCGATATCCTTTTCGCATCCCATCCGCTCACCATATATTGTAGTATTTCTTTTTCCCTCTCGGTAATGGCATCGGGTAAAACACCCAGCGCAGATTGTTCAGTAGTGTTTGTCTGGCTGAGAAGCTTCAGTGTTTTGCGTGCAATTGCCGGGCTCATCGGAGCTCCGCCAAATTCTATTACGTTAATAACTGCGTCCTGCAACACAGATGCCGGTTCGTGTTTTAATAAATAGCCTGATGCGCCGGCCTTTATGGCTTCAAATATCTTTTCATCATCATCAAAAACAGTAAGTACTATAAAATGTATCTGCTGGTAAAGCGATTTCGCAATCCTGATGGCTTCAATACCATCCAGCCCGGGCATTTCCAGATCCATGAAAACAACCTGCGGCAACAATGGGAAGGGCAATCCTTTTAGTTGTTCGAGGCATTGGTTGCCATCGGCAGCAGAAAAAACAAGTTGCAGGTTATCGGCTACTTTCAGCTTTTGCATAAAAGTATTTCGGTTCACCATATTATCTTCTGCCAGTGCAATTCTGAATATCATAAGTGCTCAATATCATTAACGAACATAAGACCATCAATAACTAATTTGTAGTAGGGGTGATCAAAAGCGTTGTCCCTGCTATTCCGTTTGACAACCAATCTATCCGCCAACCTGATTCTTTAGCCCGGTTTTTCATATTCAACAAGCCATTCCCTTCCCTGTTGCTGTCATCTGCTCTCATTCCTTTTCCATTATCAGAAACAGTTATTTTCCAGGTATCGCTGCTTTCGATCACAACATCAATTTGCCTGCCCCCACTATGCCTTACTGCATTATTAATGGCTTCCTGCAATATCTGAAACAAGTGAAACGCCTGCGACGGCGGGAGCGTTCGATCAATGCTGATATTTTCATACACGTCGATCTTAATACCGGGATAACTGGACTGAATTCTTTGTATGAATATCTTCAGCCTGTCACTGATAGCTGTAAGTGACAGAGAATCTTTTTTAAGTACCCATATCGTATCATTGAGCTGCGATACGATAGCGTGTGAATTATTCCGTAATTCCTGCAGAGGTATGCCTGCTTCTTTATCCGCTGACGTCTCGATCTGATCAATATTGGAAGCAATAGAAGCTGCATAGGCGCCCAGGTTATCATGCAGATCGGCTGCAATGCGTTTTCTTTCATTTTCTTCTGCCTGTATTACTGCCTTTTCTGCCGCCTGTTTTTCCTTTTCCAGCATCAGCAGCAATTTTAGTTGCTGCCTCCTCCGGTAATTCTTAAAAATGAAGTAAGCCGCCACAGAAGCAAACAACATAACGACCAGTGATCCGTACAGCCAGTAGTTCTTCCGGGTAATGTCGAGTTTTTGCTGTATGATCGTATTTTCCTTTTTCTGAAGTTCATACTTGGTTTGAATCTCAGCAATTGCCTCCTCAGAGTTCATCCTGTACACGGAATCTTTTAGCAGGATCAGGTCTTCCAGCACTGACGCATATTCCTGTATTTTACCAGCCGCCTTATAATTTTCCGCCAGGGTATTATAGAGAAAGAAAAGCTTTGTTTCAATTTTATACTTTCTTGCAATTTCAATCCCCTCCCTGCATATAATAATCCCCTTTTCGGGCTGCCCGTTACTGGCATAGTAAAGTCCAAGCTGTGCCATATCTGAAACAATATAGAATGGATCGCCGATCATCTTCCTGATCTCTACTACTTCCCTGAGAGAAACTTCTGCCTTGTCTGCATTTCGAGATCCCCTCAGTAACTGCGCCTGAATGGCCAATGAATTGGAAAGCGCAAAAAGATTTTCAGACTGCCTTGAATATTCAATGGCTTTACTGATAAAATAAAATGCAGAATCCTTCTTACCAAGGGCATTATAGTTAAGTGCTATGTTGGCAAACAGGATGCTGTACTTTTTTATGAATTGTGTGTCAGTGGTAGTATACAATGCCCTCAGATGCCATAATAATGATCGGCTGGTCTGTTCCATTTCCAGGTATGCCCACCCGATCAGCGTTTTCCCCTGCATCTGCAGCAATGTATCATTACCCGTCTCGCCTTTTGCTATTACCTGGTGCCCGAGGTCGATCGCTTCCTTGTACTGATTCTTGCGCATATAGCACCTGCCCTTTTGATTCAGTAATTTGCCCTCCAATACAGGATCGCTGATAGCAGCCTTCAATACCTGCAGACATTGATCGGCGATAGCCAGCGATGAATCGATCAATCCCTTATTGGTAAAAGCGTACGACCTGTAGTATTGTGACTCCACTTCACTATGGATATCCTTTGCTCTTTGAGCTATCAGTCTTGCTTTTCCTGCATAGAGCATTAAAGTATCAGGATGAAGTGTATAGCCCTGATCGCAAAGTGAAAGTATGGCCTGCAGTTTATCATTATCACTTACAGCATATCCAATTTCTTTCTTGAGTTTATCGATCCTTGATGTCTGACCAACGGAACTTATGCAATTGAAACAGGAAAATACCAGTATCAGGAAAAAGCCACGGAAGTACATACAAGGAATAAAATTTAAAGATTAACCAGTGGCCTTTCAGAAATATGGGCATTCTTTCTTAAAAATATTCAATTCTGCTGATTTTCCATAACGGATGGCCAATTTAAGCCCTGTACTCCCTGTACTATAAATTAAGTATTGAAAAAACAATTGGTTTAATGGTATTTCAATTTTCGCCTTTGCCAAAAAAGGTTTTCTCATTTTGCCCTTTTCATCCGTCATGACCCGGTTTATACCGGGTCTTTTACTACATATCATAATACATATGATACAGGCTAGGGGTCTTCTTAGAAATCTCTCATTTAGAGTCATTCCCTGGCAAGGGACTTAAAAAGCATGGTTCTCAATGGTGATTTTAGTCACGGGCGAAGAAAGTGACCACGGGTAGATTTGCCGAAATTTTTAAGGCATGCTGAATAATCTGTGGAACTTATTGGTAAAAATAATATGGTCTTGCTCATTCTTTCTATTGCTGTCGCCAATTGCAAGTGCACAGGATGCTATGAAAAAGCTATCACTGAAAGAGGCTATTGACTCTGCGCTGCGCAATAATAAAGATATCCGGCTGGCAGGATGGGAAGAGAAAATAGCCGTGTCAAAATGGAAAGAGACCCATGCCATTTTTTTACCACAGTTGGATCTCTCCTATTCCGCCATGAATACCAATAACCCATTGAATGTATTCGGGTTTAAACTACAGCAGCAGTCTGTAAAAGCGGAAGATTTTAACCCTGCCTTGCTGAATAGTCCTGGCGGCTATTCTGATTTCGCATCTAAACTGCAATTGAAACAACCTGTTTTCAATATGGACCTGCTGTACATGCGCAAAGCAGCAGCCTCACAAACAGATATCTATAAATTCAAAACACAACGCACCAAAGAATACCTGGTCTTTGAGGTAAAAAAAGCCTACATGCAACTGCAATTGTCTTATGATGCCATAGATGTTTTACAGGAGGCATTAAAAACAGCCAACGCGATGTACACTTTCACCAGTAACCGTGTACAGGAAGGATTAATGCAACAGTCAGATGCATTGAATGTAAAGGTTTGGATAACATCCGTAGAAACAAATTTAGCTGAGGCCAAAAGCGGTGTTCAGAATGCATCAGATTATCTTAGTCTCCTCATGGGGCGTTCTATTGGCACAACCTATGAAACTGAAAAAATAGACACAGAGAATATCATTGTTTCTGATACTTCGGGTATTCCTGTCAACCGCTCTGATTTTGCAGCTATGAAAAAAGCCATTGAAACCTCCGACCTGATGATCCGTTCATCGAAAATGAGTTATCTGCCAAAGATCAATGCCTTCGGGTCTTACCAGTTCAATGATAGCCGGATACTGGGTTTTGGGGCCGATTCTTACCTGGCGGGTATACAACTGACATGGGATGTTTTTAAGGGTAACAGTACAAAGAATAAGATCGCCACGCAAACTCTGGAACGGGATAAACTTGCAGAACAATTGACCAATCAGCAGGAACAAAGCCAGTTAGAGCTTAATAAGACTACGCGGCAGTTAGCAGACGCACAATATAAAATCAGTCAGCAGAACGCTGCAGTAAAAAGCGCTGCCGAAGCATTACGTATCCTGCAGGATCGCTATGAACAAGGGTTAGTGAACAGCACTGATGTACTATTGTCACAAACACAATTATCCCAGCAAAAATTAGGATTGGCACAGGCCATCTTCAACCAGAATACAACAGCTGCCTATATCAGTTTTTTAACCGCAACATCCAACTAATTTAAAATAACAATTCAGATCATGCAACATGTCAAAACAACAACAAGGATCATCATCTTCTCGTCAGCCCTAATGATCAGCTCCTGTAAAGGAAAAGATCATAACGAAACAACTGACAAAACAGCTGCTGTTCCCATAACCGTATCTACGCCGGGAGGAAATATAGAAGGTGGTATTGCTGTGAGCGGAAAAATAGAAGCGTTACAAACAGCGAATATCAGCACCCGTATGATGGGAACGATCAACCGCATTTATGTGAAAGTGGGTGACAGGGTACGCAAAGGTCAGTTGCTCGCTACCATCAGCAGCCAGGATATACAGGCGAAAAAAGCACAGACAAGTGCAGCCATTGCTGAAGCAGAAGCCAATGTAAGAAACGCACAGAAAGATTTTGAGCGTTTCAGCAACCTGTATAACAAACAAAGTGCTTCTGCCAAAGAACTAGATAATGTGACCCTTCAATACAATGCCGCAAAATCAAGACTGGAGGCCGCTACCCAAATGCGCAATGAGGTATCGGCGATGATGGCTTATAGCAGCCTTACTGCACCTTTTGACGGTGTTGTCACTCAAAAACTGGCTGACGAAGGCAATATGGCCAATCCCGGAGTACCTGTTTTAACAGTAGAACAAACAACCGGGTTACAGGTCAGCGCTACTGTTAGCGAATCAGATATTAACCTTATTAAAAAAGGCAATACTGCAAAAGTGGAAATGAAAGCCATTGACAAGATTGTGACATGTACGATCAGCGAGGTCAGCCCTTCCTCCTATTTCACAGGCGGACAATATCTCGTAAAACTATCCATTCCTGAAAAAGATAAGAAAGACCTCTATGCCGGTATGTATGTGAATGTATTTATCCCGGTCAATACTTCAGCAATAAAAAAAGATACTGCAAATGCAGTGCTGGTGCCGGTAGCAAGCCTTGTGAACAAAGACCAGCTCACCGGTTTATACACCATCAGCAGTAATAATACTGCTTTACTGAGATGGATAAGAACAGGAAAAACTTATGGCGACAAGATCGAAGTGCTTTCAGGTCTGGCGTTTCATGAAAAATTCATAGTGAGTGCAGAAGGCAATCTTTACAATGGTGTTCCTGTGAAAGTGAACTAATATCCCGTCTAAAAACATTTTGAACAAGAATACGAACAATTGAATAGTATGCAAGAAGGAATATCCGGTAAAATAGCAAACGCATTTATTAAATCGAAGCTTACGATCCTGCTGATGGTGGCATTTCTGCTGATCGGCGGTTACAGCACTATGCTGATACCCCGGGAAGAAGAACCGCAGATACAGGTGCCGATGGCCGATATTTTTATCGGTTTTCCCGGTGCTACACCGAAGGAAGTAGAAACAAAGGTCAGCGCTCCATTGGAAAAAATGATCTCCAATATTAAAGGAGTAGAATATGTGTATTCAACTTCCATGAAAGGGCAAGCGATGATCATTGTACAGTTCTTTGTAGGAGAAGATATAGAACGCTCACTGGTGAAATTATACAACGAACTGATGAAAAACATGGACCGGATGCCCCAGGGGATCACCATGCCGTTGGTAAAAACAAGGGCCATTGATGATGTACCGGCATTAGGTATCACTTTATGGAGCGATAAGTATGACGACTATTCACTGCGGCAGATGGGTGAAGCGCTGACCAATGAGATCAAAAAAGTAACAGATGTATCGGACGTCAATATCATTGGGGGCAGAAGCCGGCAGGTGAAGGTGGTACTGGATAAAGATAAAATGGCAGAGAACCATGTTGATTTTCTAAGTATCAGTAATCATATACAAGGCAGTAATGCGCAGGTGATTGCCGGTACTTTACTCAGTAAGGACTCTGCGTTCTCGGTCGAAACCGGTAATTTTTTAACCTCTGCCGAAGATGTAGAGAACCTTGTGATCGGAGTTAACCAACAACAGCCTGTTTTCTTAAAACAGGTTGCCAAAATAGAAGACGGGGCTGAAACTCCAAGTCAATATGTACTTTTTGGGTATGGCCGGGATGATACCGCTAAAAGAATATTCCGCTCGGAATACCCTGCCCTGACTTTATCCATTGCCAAGCGAAAAGGCGCTGATGCCATGCGCTTATCCGAACAGATCCTTACCAAACTGGAGCATGCAAAGAAAGAACTAATCCCGTCCGAGGTACAGGTATCTGTGACCCGCAATTATGGTGAAACCGCATCAGCCAAAGTGAGTGAGTTATTGCTCCACCTTTTCATTGCAATCATTGTCGTTACTTTATTCGTGATGCTGGCAATGGGGTGGAGAGGTGGTTTGGTCGTATTCCTTTCTGTTCCCGTCACTTTTGCACTGACGCTGTTTGCCTACTATTTTCTTGATTATACACTAAACCGTATTACACTTTTTGCCCTTGTATTCATTACTGGTATTGTTGTGGACGATTCTATCATCATTGCAGAAAACATGCACCGCCATTTTAAGATGAAACGGCTGCCGCCTTTACAGGCTGCTATCTATGCAATCAATGAAGTGGGTAACCCGACTATACTGGCCACCTTCACTGTAATTGCCGCTGTGTTACCAATGGCATTTGTATCCGGTTTAATGGGGCCTTATATGAGCCCGATGCCGATAGGCGCCTCTATTGCTATGCTTCTTTCTTTAATCGTAGCATTGACATTAACACCTTACCTGGGTTATATCTTCTTGCGTGAAAAAGAAAAAAAAGGTATTAAACACGAAGAAGGTAAAGTGCACCGTCTTGAAGACAGTGGTATCTATAAAATTTACCGCTCCTTTATTCAGCCTTTGCTGAACACCAGATGGAAAAGATATGCCTTTATCTTCGGCACTTTTGTCATTCTTCTTTTATCTATGGTCTTGTTTTATACAAAGACGGTAGCTGTCAAAATGCTGCCTTTTGATAATAAGAACGAGTTCCAGGTGGTCATTGATATGCCGGAAGGAACCACATTGGAGAAAACAGCGGTGGTGGCTAAAGATATTGCAGAATATGTGGCCGGCCGGCCGTTGGTGAAAGACTACCAGTTATACATCGGTACCTCGGCACCTATCAGCTTTAACGGACTTGTGCGTCACTATGACTTACGTCGGGGAGATAATGTAGCCGATATACAAGTGAACCTTGTTAACAAAGATGACAGAAAAAAACAAAGTCATGAAATAGCCAAAGACATGCGTCCGGCTATACAGGCCATAGCGAAAAAGTATAATGCTAATGCAAAGATCGTGGAAGTGCCGCCTGGCCCTCCCGTCTTATCAACCATTGTTGCTGAGGTCTATGGTCCTGACTATGACAAACAGATCGAAGTGGCCAGGCAGGTAAAAAGCTTATTGAATAATACAGCCGATGTAGTGGATATAGACTGGATGGTAGAAGATGATCAGCCGGAATATGATTTTGAAGTGGATAAGGAAAAGGCTATGCGATATGGTGTGGCTCCGGCACAGGTGGTGGCAACGATCAGAGCAGCCTTATCGGGTAATACTGTTGGCACATTACACAAACCTGCTTCGTATAATCCAGTAAACATCGTATTGAAATTAGATGATGCTGATAAATCTTCTTTAGAGGACCTGAAAAACCTGAAAGTGATCGGACAGGCAGGAAATGCTGTACCGGTTGGTGACCTGGTAACGATCAGGCCCACTATCAAAGAGAAAAGTATTTACAGAAAGAATCAGAAAAGAGTGGTGTATGTGACAGCTGATATGGCAGGCAAATTAGAAAGCCCTTCCTATGCCATGATGAAAATATCTGACAGTTTAAAAAATATAAAACTACCCGGCGGATATTTACTGAAAGAAGAATATACCCATCAACCGGAATTTGAAGATAATTTTTCCGTGAAATGGGATGGTGAATGGCAGATCACTTATGAAGTGTTCCGCGATCTCGGAATTGCATTCGTAGTGGTGATCGTTATCATTTATATGCTTATCGTAGGATGGTTTCAGAATTTCACGGTTCCGATAGTAATGCTCGCGGCAATCCCATTATCATTAGTAGGCATTGTTTTAGGCCATTGGATGATGGGCGCCTTTTTTACGGCCACTTCCATGATCGGGTTCATTGCACTCGCCGGGGTGATGGTAAGGAACTCTGTATTGCTGATCGATTTCATTGACATCCGATTGAAAGAAGGTATTCCGTTAAAACAGGCTATTATTGAAGCAGGTGCGGTGCGTACAACTCCTATCCTGCTGACAGCCGGTGCAGTAGTGCTGGGTGCTGTTATCATTCTCTTCGATCCTATTTTCCAGGGGTTAGCCATTTCCCTGATGGGAGGAACAATCACATCTACCTTCCTGACATTATTGGTGGTGCCGCTTCTCTATTATAAAATGCTGAAGAAAAAACATATTAATAAATAACCCAACAACATGAAATTACTATTTGTAACCTGTCTTGAAGATTTCAAAGCTGATGTGATAAAGATCTTTCACGAAGCTCATGTAAAGGTCTTCAGCTTTATGGAGGCTACCGGTATAAAAGATGAACGGGACGCCAACCTTTTAGACGATTGGTTTGGCAATAAGGAAGGAGAATTCAGGTCGCTGATCCTGTTCAGCTTCACCAGCAGTGAAACAGCTGCAGAAGCCGTGCGCCTGATCAAAGTTTATAATGAAACGGACGGGAGCAGATTCCCGGTAAGGGCATTTATCATGCCTGTTGAAGATTCCAATTATTTACCATAAAAAGCAAAACAATGAGAGAAAGAATAATTCGTGCCGTTGCCGGTACATTAGTTTTAACCAGTATCACCCTGGCTTATTTTGTACATATCAACTGGCTGCTGCTCGCAGCTTTTGTTGGACTAAACCTGCTGCAGTCATCCTTCACAAGGTTTTGCCCGCTGGAAGAGATATTAAAGAAAGCCGGGGTTGAAAAGTGATCAATAAAAAAGGAGCTTTATAAAGCTCCTTTTCATTTATGCTTTGGTAGTCATTATTATCCTAATGCCACTCTCTTAAACTCCGTTACTTTTACATCGCCTGATTCTTTCAGGTAATCACCTACAGATTTGCTGCCATCTTTTACAAAAGCCTGGGCGGTCAACGTTTGCTCTTTAAAGAATGCACCCATTTTACCTTCGGCGATCTTAGCC
This sequence comes from Chitinophagaceae bacterium, assembly GCA_016787135.1. Lineage (GTDB taxonomy): Bacteria > Bacteroidota > Bacteroidia > Chitinophagales > Chitinophagaceae > VBAT01. The sequence goes on from JAEUVK010000113.1 coordinate 36,523, forward strand.
AGCATTTCATCTGTTTTACCAGCCATTTTGGGGTCCTGCTTCATCAATTCTACAATAATGTCTTTTTCACGGGCAATCACACTGGCAGGAACACTGGCTGCATCAACCGCAACAGGGTTCAGTGCAGCGATCTGCATTGCCACATCTTTACCTACTTCAGCCGCTTCTTTGCTCAGGCCTACCAATACTCCGATGCGATAAGCACCATGAATATAAGACGCGACATAAGGCGCATCAATTCTTTCGAATTTTGTGATGCCGATCTTCTCCCCGATAGAAGCCAGCTTATCATTTACAAGGTCAGCTACAGTAGAGCCCCCGGCCTTTGCTGCATTCAGTTCATCCAGTGATTTTACGTTATTGGCGATCGCAGCATCAGCAATGCTCTGGCCGAATGCAACGAAATCTGCATTCTTGGAAACGAAATCTGTTTCGCAGCTTACACAAACAACAATACCCGTTTTATTATCGGCAGTTGTTTTAGCGATCACTACCCCTTCTTTTGCTTCACGGTCGCTTCTTTTAGCCGCCACCTTCTGGCCTTGTTTACGCAACCAGTCAATGGCTGCTTCAAAATCACCATTTGTTTCTGTCAATGCTTTACGGCAATCCATCATACCTGCACCAGTCGCCTGGCGAAGTTTATTTATATCTGCCGCACTTATAGTTGCTGTGCTCATAATTTGAAATTTAGAAAATTAGACAATTTGAAAACACTTTGAAAATGGCCGGATCAGCATAATAACACGTTTGAGAGGCTTTGGTTCACTGTCATAAATGGCAAACCAGAAGCACCAAATCGTTATTACCTTCTTCCGCCGCCAGGCCCTCTTCCGCCGCTACCACCGGTAGTACGACGCCTTTGCCCGCCACCTGAACCAGCGCCAGTGCCACGGCCTCTTCCACCACGGCCTCCTTCAGCCTGCGCTTCTGCTTCAAGCCTTGCTGCTTTCCTTTCTTTTTCGTCATCGCTCATCTCCTCTGTCTCTTCTTCTTTTGCCGCTTGTCTTTCTGCCAAACCTTCTGCGATGGCAGCAGTTAGATAATTAGTGATGATAGCGATGGATTTGGTAGCATCGTCATTGGCAGGAACGGCGAAGTCAACTTTATTAGGGTCACAATTGGTGTCCACTACGCCAAATGTGGTAATACCGAGACGTTTTGCTTCAGCCAGTGCAATATGCTCATGACCGATATCTACAATGAATAAAGCAGCAGGTACACGGCCCAGCTGAGCGATACCGCCTAATACTTTTTCCATTTTGTCCTTATCGCGGCTCAACGTAAGACGCTCTTTCTTGGTGATGCTGTCAAAAGAACCGTCACCCAGCATTTTTTCAATGCTCTGCATTTTCTTTACACTCTTACGAACGGTATTGAAGTTGGTCAGCATGCCACCCAGCCATCTTTCCGTAACGAAAGGCATGTTTACACGACGGGCACATTCATTTACGATATCCTTAGCCTGTTTTTTGGTACCGACAAACAGGATCTTTTTACCACTGCGGGCAATCTGTTTCATCGCAGCAGCTGTTTCCTGGAGCGCTTCAACCGTTTTGTTGAGGTCAATGATATGGATACCTTTTTTCTCAGCAAAGATGTAAGGCAACATCTTGGGGTTCCACTTCTTTTTCAGGTGACCGAAGTGAACA